>CABPWH010000001.1 GCA_902461085.1 uncultured Collinsella sp.
TTTCGCTGACGCCGGCGGGGACGTCCTCGACGCACACGGCGCCGGCGGCGACAACAGCGCCCTTGCCCACGCGCACGCCTTCCAGGACCACGGCGTTAGCGCCGATCATGACATCGTCCTCGATGATGACAGGCGTGGCGCTTGCGGGCTCCACGACGCCCGCCAACACGGTGCCGGCGCCGATGTGGCAGTTCTTGCCCACGGTGGCGCGACCGCCCAGCACGGCGCCCATATCGATCATGGAACCCTCGCCGATAACGGAGCCGATGTTGATGATGGCGCCCATCATGATGACGGAACGGTCGCCAATTTCGACGCGGTCGCGGATGATTGCGCCCGGCTCGATGCGGGCGTTGATACCCTTAAGGTCGAGCATGGGCACGGCGGAGTTGCGGCAATCGTTTTCAACGTCGTAGTAATCGATGGAATCGGCATTGGCGTCCAGGATGGCCTTGAGCTTTTCCCAGTCGCCAAAGACGGTCTTGCCACGACGGCCGCCGTAGACATGCGCATCGCCCCAGGCAACCTTCATGCCGGGCTTCTCGCGCACATACAGCTTGACGGGCGTCTTTTTGGGCGCGGTGGCGATGTAGTTGATAATCTCCTGTGCATCCATCTCGGCTGCGTTGCTCATTTGCTATCTCTCCTTTGGGTGGATTCGGTTGATTCCTGGTTAGGCAAACATGACCTGGTCGAACGTATAGAAGCCGTGCTCACGGGTGACGAGCTTCTGCGCGGCTGCCAAGGCGCCGTTGACAAAGATCTGACGGCTCGTGGCGCGGTGGGTGAGCGTGACTTCCTCGTCCTGGCCAAAGAAACTTACCTCGTGCACGCCGGCGACGGTGCCACCGCGCAGCGAGTGCATGCCGATCTCCTTGGGGTCGCGCGCTCCGTACATGCCCTCGCGGCCATAGACGGGGTGGTAGCCTGCCTCGGGCTCGGCTTCGACGACGGCATCGAGCAGCAACTTGGCTGTGCCGCTGGGGGCATCGACCTTTTGGTTGTGGTGCGTCTCGACGATCTCGCAGTCAAAGCCGGGCAGCTCGCGTGTGGCCTGCGCAACCAGATGACGCAGGGCTGCAATACCGATGGAGTAATTGCCCGAGTGCATAACGCGGGCATTCTGACCAAGCTCGCGCAGGCGGTCCATCTGCTCGGGGGTGTAGCCCGTGGTGCCCGAGACCAACGCGGCGCCCGTGCGCTCGACATAGGCGACGACGGCATCGAAGGTAACGACGTTCGAGAAGTCGATGATTACATCGGCGGCCGGTGCGTTCTCGAGCTCGCTCAAATCGAAGCCAATCTGGGCGACGATATCAAAAACGTGCTGACCGGCGGCGTCGACAACGCCTTCGGCGGTGGTGCGGATGAGCGAGCCCATGCGGCCCGTTCCCATAATGACGGTCTTAATCAAGCAGACCAGCTCCCTTCAGAGCGTCGGTAAGTGCGGCGCGCGTGTCGTCTGCCATGGGGCACAGCGGCATGCGATAGTTGGCTTCGATCATACCCATCTGGGCGAGCGCTTCCTTAACGGGGATGGGGTTGACCTCACTAAAGAGGGCGTTGATGAGCGGCTGGCCGGCAATCTGGATATCGCGGGCACGTGCCACGTCGCCGTCCAGATAAGCGCGGCACATGTCGTGCACGAGCTGCGGCTGAACATCGGCCCACACGCTGATGGTGCCCGAGGCGCCCAGGCTCATGAGAGGTACGGTCAGCGCGTCCTCGCCCGAATACATGCGGAAGTCGTCGGACAGCAGGTGAGCGATCTTGGCCGCGTAGGCGACGTTGCCCGAGGCTTCCTTAATACCCATGATGTTGGGGTGCGCGGCCAGGCGCTCTACGTTGCGCTCGCTGATGCCGCAGCCGCAGCGGCCGGGGATGTTGTACAGGATGCAGGGGATGTTCACGGCGTCGGCGACGGTCTTAAAGTGCTGATAGATGCCCTCTTCATTGGACTTGTTGTAGTAGGGGGTAATGAGCAGCAGGCCATCGGCGCCCAAACCCTGGTAGGTGAGCGACTTGGTGAGCATGGTTTGCGTGGAGTTGGAGCCCGAGCCGGCGATGACGGGGACGCGTCCTGCAACCTGCTTGACCACGGCGGCGACAACGGAGTTGTCCTCGTCATCGGTCATCGTGGCGCTCTCGCCGGTGGTGCCCAGGGTGAGGATGGCGTCGGTGCCATTTTGCAGGTGGAAATCGATAAGGCGCTCGAGCGCGTCGAAGTCGACGCTGCCGTCCTTTTTAAACGGCGTGACGAGGGCGACGATTGAGCCCTCGAGATTGCGGATGTCCATGTTCTTCTCCTTCGCTTCCGCGATCTGGATGCGTTTGTTCCATTGGGCGGCGATGGCCAGGCGCTCGTCTTGGGCGCGACGACGAGCACTTTCGGCACGCGACTTTGCCAGCAGCTCGCGTCCGCACGGTAGCACGTCGAGCGTGGCAAAGTAGTCGCCCGGGCGCTCGGCGCGACGAATGAGATCTGCCGAGCCATCGGGGCGCAGCAATACCTCGGCGGAGCGCAGACGGCCGTTGTAGTTGTAGCCCATGGAGTAGCCGTGCGCGCCGGTATCGTGAATCACGAGCAGGTCGCCCATGTCGATCTGCGGCAGCTCGCGGTCGATGGCGAACTTATCGTTGTTCTCGCACAAGTTGCCCGTGATGTCGTAGGTGTTCGTGACGGGCGCTGTGATCTTGTCGGCGCCACCCGGCTGCCCCATCACCGTAATGTGGTGGTAGGCACCATACATGGCGGGACGAATGAGGTCGACGGCGCTTGCGTCCACGCCGATATAGTCCTTGTAGATCTGCTTTTCGTGGATGGCCTTGGTGACCAGGCATCCGTAGGGGCCCATCATAAAGCGACCCATCTCGGTGCAGATCGCCACATCGCTCATGCCGGCGGGGACCAGGATTTCGTCGTATGCCGCGTGCACCCCCTCACCGATGGCGTGAATGTCGTTAGCCTGCTGCTCGGGCAGGTAGGGGATACCCACACCGCCGGACAGATTGATAAAGGCGACATGTGCGCCGGTCTCGCGCTCCAGGCGCACGGCAAGTTCAAAGAGGATGCGTGCGAGCTTGGGATAGTAGTCGTTAGTGACGGTGTTACTGGCAAGGAAGGCGTGGATGCCAAAATTCTCGGCGCCCTTGGCCTTGAGCATGCGGAAAGCCTCAAAGAGGTGCTCGGTGGTCATGCCGTACTTGGAGTCGCCGGGGTTGTCCATAATGCCGTTAGAGAGCTGGAACAGGCCGCCCGGGTTAAAACGGCAGCTGACCGTCTTGGGGATGGGGCCCGCAACGCGCTCAAAGAAATCGATATGGCTGATGTCGTCAAAGTTGACGATGGCACCCAGTTTGTCGGCGAGCTCAAAATCCGCCGCCGGCGTGTCGTTGGACGAGAACATGATGTCGTGGCCGGTGATACCCAGTGAGCGGGCAATCATGAGCTCGGTATAGCTCGAGCAATCGCAACCGCAGCCGTATTCGTTGAGAATGGAGATGAGCGCCGGGTTGGGATTGGCCTTGACGGCAAAGTATTCCTTAAAGCCCGGGTTCCATGCAAAGGCGTCGCGCACTTCTTGCATGTTGCGGCGGATGCCCGCCTCGTCGTATAGATGAAATGGCGTGGGGAACTGCTCGACGATATGCTCGAGCGTCTCCTTGTCGACAAACGGCTGCTTGGCCGCATATGCCTCGTTGGGGGTCAATGCCATGTCCCGTAAACCTCGCTATCCAGACGGCGCCATCGGCGCATCGAATCCGCATAGCGTGGACCCCATGTCCGGATAGCGCTCCCGCATTGCTGCAGACAGTCCTGCGGGTGTTTCCCGCAGGCCCACCAGGCTTTTCGTGCTCGAAAAACCCAGTTCGGCGGGTTTCGCCTCCCCACGGGGTCAAAGTCTGCCGACTCGCCCGCGGATCTTCGTGCCCGCGCCTCTATCAAGTGGTAACGACCCTACCACGTTGCACTTTACCAAACAAGAGTATTCGTATATAACGTTTAAAAAATGCAGGGATATGCTAGAAACAAGGGCGTCACAATTCTGCATCACAATATTGTGGGAATGGATATGCCCCATGAAAGGATCCTTTATGACCGAGCTCCAAGAACTTCGTCGCTATCGTCGCGACCTGCATCGTATTCCGGAGCTCGATTTCGATCTTCCGCAGACTATCGCCTATATTGAGGGCGTGTTGGCGCCGCTCGCCTGTGAGGTGACCCATCCGTGTCCGAGCTGCGTTTGTGCCTTCTTCGATGCCGGTGTGGGCGCTACGCGTGCCACGGCGATTCGCGCCGACATGGACGCCCTGCCCATCGCGGAGGCGACGGGTGCGGCCTTTGCCTCGGCGCATCCCGGAAAGATGCACGCTTGCGGACACGATGGACACATGGCCATGGCACTTGCGGCGGCAACCTTTGTCGATCGCACGATTCGTGAGCAGCCGGGTACCATCAAGCGCAACGTGCTCTTTGTGTTCCAGCCTGCCGAGGAGACGACCGGTGGCGCCAAGACAGTTTGTGAGAGCGGGGTGTTTGAGCGCTACGGGGCGGACCGCATCTTCGGGTTTCACGTGTGGCCCGATCTGCCTGCGAACACGTTGGCGAGCTGCTCCGGTCCATTGCTGGCGCGCTCGAGTGAGACACACGTGCACATTCACGGGACAAGCATCCATATCGCCAAGACCTACGGCGTTCCCGTAAACGAATCGCACGATGCGGCGCTGGCGGCTGCCAAGTTCTTGGTTGCCGAGCGTGAATTGATGGACGAGTTGGGTGCCGACGAGCCCTGCATTGGTAAGTTCGGCCTGCTGCAGGCCGGTACCGTCTGCAACGCGGTGGCGGGGGAGGCCCATGTTGCCGGCAGTCTGCGTGTGTTTACGGACGGCATGTTCGACCGCGCGCGCGAAGGCGTGCGCCGTGTGTTGGACGATGCCTGCGCCGCAACGGGCTGCACGTATGATCTCGACTTTGCCGAGGGCTATCCGCCGGTCGATAACGACCCTGAGTTGTTTGCCCGAATCGCGCCCGCTCTGCCCGAATTGCAGCTCGTGGACGAGCCGCTGCTAATCGCCGAGGATTTCGCGTTCTATCAGCGCCATCTGCCGGGCGTGTTCTTCTTGCTAGGCACGGGCGTGCCAGAGGGACAAGAAAACCCGAGCGATTCGGATGGCTGTCCCGCCTATGCCACGAGCGCCCTTCACACTGATACCATGCTCTTTGACGAGGAAATTCTGCTCAAAGGCCTCGATGTCTACAAACGATTGCTTTTGCTTGCTTAATTGCCGAAGGATACTTGTTCTAGGAACACGAACAGATGTTCGGTATAATAGAGATGTAAGTCTATAGAAACGTTTGACGTTATTAACGTAAGGCGATACTATGATTGCATCGTACAAAGATGAGGATACCGAACGTTTTGCGATGGGTGTGCGGATTAGGAAGTTCATTCCTTTTGAGCGGGTCGCCTTGAGGAAGATTCGCCAACTGCAGATCTGCGCTTCGCTTGATGATCTTCGCGTTCCGCCAGGCAATCGTCTTGAAGCGTTGAAGGGCGATCGCGCTGGTCAATATAGCATCCGTGTTAATGAGCGCTATCGGGTCTGTTTTGAGTGGAGACAGGGGATGGCTTGGAATGTCGAAATCGTCGATTATCACAAGTGATGAAACTGCGTCCGATTTGCTGCCGCCGGTGACTCCTGGTGAGCTTCTCAAAGAGGAGTTTCTTGTCCCTATGGGCATTTCTCAATATCGTCTTGCTAAGGAGACCGGGATTCCGGCACAGCGTATTGGGCAGATTATTTTGGGAAGGCGTCGTGTTACGGCCGACACCGATCTTCGCCTTTGCCGCTACTTTGGCCTAACGGATGGTTATTGGCTGCGCGCCCAGATAGCGTTTGATCTTGAGGCGGAGAAGAGGCGCATCGAACCGGAACTGGATAAGATCGTTCCTGTTCAGCAGGCTATCGCATTGTAGTGTTCAAAGATGTTGAGGTTGGAGTGATGATGGGGCGACGCCGACAGTCTGCCGTTTATAGTCCCGGTGGGTGTGGATGCGGCTTGTTGTTGCTTCCGGTTATTGCTGTGAGCATTGGCGTTATGTTTGCGCTTGCCGGGTTGGCGGCAGCGGCACTCGTGTTGCTGATCGTGGCCATTGGCGTGACGATTTGGCTCTGCCGCAATCGCGAGCAACGCCATGCCGACGGCAAGACCAATGTCGGCTGGGTTGTATTCCTGGTCATTGCGTACCCGCTGAGTGTCAGCTACCTGGTGTTCTTTGTCCTGTTGATGGTCAGTGCCTTTACCGGGGAATCCGTCACGGTGGGTTGATGCGCTGCCGGCAGACGGTCGCGCAAAGTGCGTTTGCTCGGCGTTTGGATAACTGCATTGGCCGTTTACCGCAACCTTAGCTCTCAGCTAATGAATTCAAGTTTAATCCTTCCTACGATGTGCTGTGTGCCGGCACGGTAGCCGGATCGTAGGAAGGATGAATAATGGCAAAAGAGGGAAAGAAGCCGATCGGTAAGATTGTCCTAGGCGTCATCGTGGTGCTGGTTATTGTCGGTGCCGTGGGCTCTATGGGCGGCAACTCAACCGATTCGCCTGCGAGCGATTCGGCAAAACCTGCCGAGACGACACAGCAGGCTGAGGAGCAAAAAGAACCGCAAGAACCGTATACCATTGCTGACGAGGCTGAAGACACTTCCAATCAGTTTGCCTATAAGATCACGGGGACGCTGACCAATAACACGGACAAGGAAAAGAGCTACATTCAGATTGAGTATGTTCTGTATGATGCTGATGGCAACCAGGTTGGAACGGCTCTTGCAAACACCAATCATCTGAAGGCGGGCGGCTCCTGGAAGTTCGAGGCGCTGGGCACGGTGTCTCCCGATCAGGTCGCCAGTTGGGAGCGTTCGGACGTAAGCGGTTTCTAGCATGTTGTATGCACTGGGGGAGGTGAAGTCGTATGCCCGATAAAAAGCTGACTGACGAGTTACTCAATGAGCTTCTCGACGCGCCAAACATCGATGGCTATATCAAAGAACACGACTTTGCCGCCCCGTCGCTTTCGAACTACCTGAAGCAGCTACTGCAGGAAAAGGGCTTGGAGCGCTCGCGCGTGGTTCGTATGGCCGATCTCAATGAGACCTTTGGCTATCAGATTTTTACCGGTGCGCGGCATCCGAGCCGCAATAAGGTGCTGCAGATTGCCTTTGCGATGGCGCTGACGCTCAAAGAGACTAACCGTGCGCTGACGGCTGCCGGGGTAAGCGTCCTTAACTGCAAGGACCGCCGCGATGCGATTATCATCTTTTGCATCGATCGTGGGTGCAGCCTCCAAAAGGTCAACGAGGAGCTGTATCGCTTTGGCGAGGAGACGGTGAGTTAGCGGCTGATATCTGAGCCGGCGGAGCTGCCGAACAACGATGCAAACGAACGGGGCGCGGATGCCATGGGGTGTCTGCGCCCTGCGCTATGATGGAGGCTATGGATACTCAGACCCCAACATATTCCGATGACGAGCTGACCGCAGCGCTTGCCGAGCACCTGGCGTCGCTCGATTGCGACGACAGCTATCGCGTGGAGCGTGTACTTAAGCGCTCGTCCGTTGAAACAACCGAGCTCGTGTACTTTGAAGGAACCGGCGGTGGCTCGCTCGGCCCCTTTGTCCGTAAACGCATCGATGCTTCGGCTCAAATCGGCGGGGCATACGAGCGTCTGTTTGCCGTTCAGCGGGCAGGCAGGCGTTTTGAGCACCTGCCCAGAATCGTCGATTGTCGTCGTGTGGGCGACGAGCTCAACGTGGTTATGGATTACATCGAAGGGGAGACGCTCGGGGCGCTGGTGGACCGTCTGGGAGCCACCCCCGATTATGCGCGTGAATTGTATCCTGTCCTTTGCGACGCCGTGGGCGAGCTCCATGCCGGTTTTGCAATGGCGGGGGAGACGTCGGCGCCGGTGATCCATCGTGACCTCAAGCCGTCGAATATCATCGTGACAGGTGCCAACTATACGCCTGATGACGGCCTGACGTTTTCATCGCTGGTGATTATCGACCTGGGGATCGCGCGCGTATGGCACGATGGCGCCGATGCCGACACCGTCAAGTTTGGCACGCGACCCTATGCGCCGCCCGAGCAGTATGGGTTTGGGCAGACGAGCGTGCGAAGCGACGTCTACGCACTTGGCGCCCTGTTGTTCTTCTGCTTGACGGGAGTCGACCCTAAGCCAGGGCTCGACATGCGCGAGCAATGCGAGGCGCGCGGCATTCCCACTCCACTTGCCGATGCCGTCTGCATGTCGATGGCGCTCGACCCGGCCAAGCGTTTTGCGAGTGCGGAAGCGTTGGGACGGGCGACGCGCGCGGCATACGATCTGAGTCGCCCCGTGCGGCCTCCTGCGCCGCCTGTCCGAACTCCGGCCTCGGAGACGGTGTTGACGCCCCAAGGGCTCCAGAACCCCACAGGGCTTCCTAGGCCTGCCGCCTCCACTGCATGCTGTCTGCTCTCTCGCGTTCCGGAGTCTCTGGGGCGCATTTGGAATACGCTCGTCTTCTTCTCGCTGCTTGTGTTCTTTGCCGGAAGTCACTTTGCCGTCTTTCACCCCACGGGAGCAAACCAAAGCTACCCGACGTGGCTTCTCATAATCGAGTATTTTTTCTTTGTCGATGGCCTTATGGTGCTTATGCATTTTGCGCTGCTCGATAAGCGCCGTCTTCGTCGGCGATTCGCATTGCTCGACAGCTATCGCGGCAAGAAGCTCGCGAAACTCTGGCTCAAGGCATTGGGTGTGCTGCTCCTATGCATGATCGTCATAGTCGCGGTTGCCAATGCGACCGGCGTCGTCGATACCTCCGCTACCTAAAAGAAAAGGGCCCCATTGGGGCCCTTTGCAGTTGCACTTAGATGCGGTTCATCTGAGCGGCGACTTTGTTGTACCAGTCCTGCCACGTGGGCGGGCAGTACTTTTTGGCCGCTGCCGGGGTAAGGGTGGAGCCGTAGTTGGCGCCCAGATAGGCAACGTGAGCGGAGATGCCCTCGCTCCAGCTGCCAAAGCTGCGCCAACCGCCGCCACGTGCACTCCAGCCCCAGGCGTTGTAAGAATTGGCGCAATAAGCGCCCTTGGTGCTCTCGATGCAGGCGATGGCGGGGGACCAACGGGGGTCGACACCGGTATTCCAAGCGGCGACGGCAAAGTTGTAGCCCTGGCCTGCCATGGGGGAGCCGGCGAGATAATTGTCGATGCGGCTCGTCCACTCATTAATGAACGAATCGTAATCGGAGCTACCGGTATTGGCGTTGTTCACCGTGGTGTCGATGGTGGTGTTGGTGTTGGTGGCCTGGCTGCTGGAATTGCTGCCGCTTACGCCCTCGCCCGAGAGCTTTTCGGCGGCAGCGGCCTTATCGGCCTCAAGCTTGGCAAGCTCGGCGGCATTTTCCTGCTCGGCTTTTGCCTGTGCCTCGCTGCGGAGCTGCTGGGCCTGCGCCAGCGCATCCTCGGCGTTTTTCTGCTCCGCCTCAAGCTGAGACTTGGCCTGCTGGAGCTCGGCCTTGTTCTGCTCGAGTTCGGTTTGCATGTTATTGAGCTGTTCGATCTCGTCGACGCTCGAGCTCGTGATCTGGTTGGTGTATTTGCAGGTCGTGATGAACTCACCCAGGCTCTGCGCGTTGACCAGGAAGCTCACGATGGGATTGGTGCCCTTCTGATACTTGTACAGATCGCGCATGGCGGAGCTTGCCTTGGCCTGCTGCTCGGGAAGCTTAGCCTCGATTTCCTCGATGCTTGCCTCATTGGAATCAATCTGCTTTTGCAGGTCATCGAGTTTGGTGCGGGCGTCGTTGTAGGCGCTCGTGGCGGCTTCAATCTTCTGCTGGGCTGCGGAAAGCTGGTCCTGCGTTGCCTGCGAGGCGGCATACGCCGCAACGGGGGAGAGCATCGGCGTGGCCGTTAGCGCAACGGCGAGCACGGCGCTCGTGATGATACGAGCCGGCTTCGACGCAATGAGCACTGCGGTGCGATGATTCGAATGCTGCATCCAGTCCCTCTGCAATCAATCGTAGGTTATGGTTCGAACGGTATTCTACTACTGCTTTCGACCTCAACTTGAACCTTAAAGGTTCCAAAGGGTCAAGTTGAACTTGAGGCTTTGGCTTTGACCTGCAGTTATGACGAATTGTTGAGAAACCATAGAGTTCAACTTTAACGTTACAGAGCCCTGTTTGAGAGGAGTTTTGGGCTGTAAAAGCCATCTCAACGTGGGGTTTTATAACTACAGCGTGCCCTTCTGGCGAGCCTGCTCAATCTCTTCGAGGGCTTCGGCGGGGGTGAACGAACAGGTGCCGTCGCCGAGTTTGATTACCTGGATATCGTCGCCGGCGTAGACCTCTCCGCCCTTTAGTACCACGCCAAAAACGCCCTCGTGGGGAAAGATGCAGTCGCCGGCGAGATAGTAGATGGCACAGCGTGTGTGGCAGACCTTGCCGATTTGGCTGATTTCGACCAGGACATCGTTGCCAATCTTGAGCTGCGTTCCCAGGGGGAGCGAGAGCAGGTTGATGCCCTGGGTTGTGAAGTTCTCGCCAAAGTCGCCCTCGTGCACATCGAGCCCGCGCGTCTGCGCCGTCTGGATGGACTCTGCGGCCAAAAAGGAAACCTGACGGTGCCAATGCCCGGCGTGCGCATCGGAGGCGAGGCCAAACTGCTCGATGACGGTGTCGTGCCCGTCGGCGACGGGTGACTTACGCGTGCCTTTGTGCTCCGACGTGTTGATTGAGACGATGCGGGCGGGCCCGTTGTAGGCGTCGTTTGCCGTGCACAGGGGAGCGGTCGCTTTCGCACGTTCCGCCAGCTCGCGCCTCGCGGCATTGAGGATGGGATTATCGGTCGGATGGTCTTGGGGCACGTGTGCGCCTTTCGCTCGAAGATGTCAATACGCTGAATCCTACAACAACGGTAGGTTCATTGCCTATTGTCATACAACGGTGAGCGCCGTCTTCGTGCTGGCCTTCGTGCTGGACGATTGCGTCGATTGCCATAGATACGGTGGAGCTTTGGGCGCCGGCGGCTTGGCACGCTAGAATAAATCAGTTGCGCAAAGACCGCCCGTTGTGTGGGCAGTTCATGATAGGAAGTTTCCATGGCATTGCAATTTACAGAGCGCGAGTTCATTCCCGTGCTGCTCGGTGGCGACATCAACGCCTATTCGGTGGCGCGCGCCTTCTACGAGGAGTACCAGGTCAAGAGTCTGGTCTTTGGCAAGTATCAGACGGGTCCCGCGTACCGCAGCCAGATTATCGACTACACGCCCAACGTGGATATCGACACCATGCCCGTGATGCTCAAAACCGTCAACGGCATTGCCCAAGCGCATACCGATAAGACGATTGTCCTTGTGGGCTGTGGCGACAACTATGTCGCTCTCGTGGCTCAAGCCAAGGATGCTCATGAGCTGGCGGATAACATCGTCGCTCCCTACGCGCCCTACAGCATGCTCGAGCAGTGCCAGAAGAAGGAGATCTTCTACGAGCTGTGCGAGAAGCATGGCGTGCCCTATCCGCACACGTTTACCTTTACCAAGGCGATGCTCAATGCCCAGGGTGAGGCGCCTGCCGAAGTGCTCGACCAGATCGATTTTCCTTACCCGATGATTCTGAAGCCTTCTGACGGCATCATGTGGTGGCAGCATGAGTTCGAGGGCCAGAAGAAGGCCTATGAGATTGCCGACCGCGCCGAGCTGGAACAGGTCATTCGCGACTCGTATGCCAGCGGCTACACCGACGACCTGATCTTGCAGGATCGCGTGCCCGGCAACGACGAGTACATGCGCGTGCTCACCAGCTATTCCGACCGCAACGGTAAGGTCCGCATGATGTGCCTGGGCCATGTGCTGCTCGAGGAGCATCAGCCCCACGGTGTCGGCAACCATGCCTGTATCATTACCGAGCCCAACGACGAGCTCATGGGCGGCGTGCGCAAGCTGCTCGAGGACCTTCACTTTGTGGGCTATTCCAACTTTGACGTTAAGTACGACGAGCGCGACGGCTCGTTTAAGTTCTTCGATTTCAACACGCGCCAGGGTCGCAGCAACTACTACGTTACCAACAGCGGCTTTAACGTTGCCAAGTATGTGGTGGACGAGTATGTGTTCAACCGCCCGTTTGAGCCGGAGTTTGTGACGGCGCAGGACGAGGCCCTGTGGATGGTCGTCCCCATGGGCGTCGTCGACAAGTACGTCAAGGATCCCGAGCTGCGCGCTAAGGTGCATCGCCTGGACAAGGAAGGTAAGGGCGCCGACCCTTCGTTTATGAAGGGCGACTTTGTCTTTAACCGCTGGCTGCGCATGTGGCACACCAAGCTGCGCCACTTTAAGCTGTTCAAGACGTATTACAAGTAGATGAGTGCGGCGCCCGTCCGGTTTGCATCGGGCGGGCGCGGGTATGATACGCGCAATTGCGCAAGCGTCACCAAGGAGGCGGCGATGGAAAAGCTGGGAGTTATCGGCGGCATGGGCGCCGAGGCCACGTCGTATTACTACGACCAGGTGGTGCGTCATACGGCTGCTGCCTGCGATCAGGAACATATCGACATGGTGGTGCTCTCCAAGTCGACCATGCCCGACCGCACGCTGGCCATTAAGACCGGCGAGCATGCCAAGCTGCTGGCGACCATGAAAGAGTGTGCCCGGGCACTCGAGTCGCTGGGCTGTGCGCACATTGCCATTCCCTGCAACACGTCGCACTACTTCTACGACCAGATCCAGTCGTTTACGAAGGTGCCGATTATCCACATGCCGCGTGAGTCGGTTCGTTATGCCCTTGCGGGTGCGGTGATGGGAGAGTGCGAGTTCGACCCCAACCTGAGTGTGCCGGCCGAGCCGGTGCATAAGATCGGCATCATGGGCACCGATGGCACCGTGGGCGCGGGCGTCTACGGCCGCGAATGTAAGGCTGCGGGTGTTGAGGTCGTCTATCCCAGCGAGAAACGTCAGAACGATGTGATGTCGCTTATCTACGATGATGTGAAGGCCGGACGTGAGCCCGATATGGATAAGTTCGACCGCGTGATGTGGGAGTTCGCCCGTAGCGGCTGCGACCGCGTCATTCTGGCCTGCACCGAGCTCTCGGTGCTGCAGAAGTACCGAGAGATGCCCGAGATCACCCTCGACGCCATGGATGTCCTGGTGCGCGAATCCATCATCCGTAGCGGCGCCCCCTACCGCCTCTAGCTTCCGACCTGTCAAAAAGGGACAGGTTAATTTTGGTAGGTTTTATCTGGTGAAACAGTAAGGCCTCGGCTCGTTTGGTGCGAGCCGAGGCCTTTTGCGTTGGGCGGTTGCTGTCAGTGGTGAACTAGAACAGGAAGCCGATGGCGATGAGGGCGATGCTGACGATGAGCACGGCGATGTCTAGGCCCTTGATGGGGTAGCGCTTGTACGAGCTGGCGCGCGTACGCAGATAGAAGCCGCGCTGTTCTGCCGCCAAGGCTGTGGCATCGGTCTTGCCCACGCTCGAGATGAGCAGCGGCACGCACAGTGGCAGCATGAGCTTAAGCTTCTTGATGGGGTTCTTGGTGTCGTACTCGACGCCGCGTGCGGTCTGCGCCTCCATGATGGCGTTCATCTCTTGACCAAACACCGGCACGAAGCGCAGCGCCGTGGTAAAGGTGAAAGCATAGCGATACGGCACGTGCAGCACCTCGACGCAGGCGTTGGCAAGGTCGTTGAGCTTGGTCACCATGAGCATGAGGATGAGTGGTAATGCCACACCCAGCAGGCGCAGGCAGGCCTTCGATCCTGTGATGAGGCCCGTG
Organism: uncultured Collinsella sp.; assembly: GCA_902461085.1. Lineage (GTDB taxonomy): Bacteria > Actinomycetota > Coriobacteriia > Coriobacteriales > Coriobacteriaceae > Collinsella. Next base: position 13,814 of record CABPWH010000001.1, read on the forward strand.
TCGGTGATAAAACCCCACACCACGTTGCCATCGCGCATAAAGGCCAGCTGGAGCACCAGCATGATAAGCGCGAGCGGAATCAGCAACTTGAGCAGTGAGAACAGACGGTCGACGACGCCGGCATAGGCACCCAGCGCAAGGGTGAGTGCCAAAAAGCCCAGCAGCGCCACGTAGGCGTCGGACAAGAAGATGCCGACGATGATGGCGGCGGCGAGGCCCAGTTTGACGACGGGATTCAGGCGATGCAGCAGCGTATCGCCCGGCATGTAGTCGATGACGTTAACCACGGTGGACCATCTCCTTGGTAATTCGAACGACATCGGTGACCTCGCTCACCTGCGCAAAAGCGGGCGAGACGGAAGATACCAGACGGCGCGAGAGTTCAATAACCTGGGGAGGCTCCACGTAGGCACGCCGCATGAGATCGATGTTCGAGAATAACTCGTGCGTGCGGCCGCGGTCGAGGATGCGACCGTCGGCCATTACCACAATGCGCTCGGCAAAATCCGAGACGACTTCCATATCGTGGCAGACCATGATAACGGCGCAACCGCGCTCGGCCATGGTGCGCACCGTTTCCATGACGGTCATGCACTCGCGGTAATCAAGGCCGCTCGTGGGCTCGTCGAGCACGACGATCTTGGGTTCAACCACCACGACGGAGGCAAGCGCCACCATTTGTCGCTGGCCGCGCGAAAGCGAGAAAGGCGCCTCATCGGCAGGCAGGCCAAAGCGGTCGATGACGAGTTGAGCACGACGCAGAGCCTCGGCACGGTCCATGCCGCCAAGCTCCAGGCCAAATGCGACCTCGTCGAGCACAGTGTCCTTGCAGATCTGACGGTCAGGGTTTTGGAAGAGGGTTGCGACTTCGCGGGCGATGCGGCTCGTGGGAACGGCTGCGGTATCCAGTCCCGTGACGCGCACGCTGCCCGAGGCGGGCTTAAGCAGGCCTGTGAGCAGTTTGGTGAGCGTGGTCTTGCCGGCGCCGTTTTGGCCGACGATGCCCACGAGCTCGCCGGGATAGAGCGTCAGGCTAAGGTCGTGTACGGCGGCGCCGCCATTGGGATAGGCAAACTCAACATGGTCGAAGGTGAGTACGGGTTCGGCGTCCTTGGCATGAGGGCGCAACGATGGTGCATGCGGGGAACCGGCGGGCGGCTGGGCTTTGGTAGACGCGGGTGCGGGGGCGTCGAGCAAAGAAATCATGCGCTCGGCCTCATCGACATCCAAGCAGGGGGTACCGCTTACCAGGCCATCGGCCTCGAAGCTATTGAAGATACGCGTGACGCGAGGGCAGTCGACGCCGATGGCACGGAGCTCGTCGGTATGCGCGAAGACCTCGTGTGGCTCGCCCTGCAGCGCGATTTCGCCATGGTTGAGCACGAGCACGCGGTTGCAGTACTCCGAGAGCAGGGCGACCTTTTGCTCGACGACGACGATGGTGATTCCAAGTGCGCGGTTTGCCTCACGCAGCGTCTCGAAGACCAACGTGGAGCTGGCGGGGTCGAGTGCCACGGTGGGCTCGTCGAGAACCAAGACGCGCGGACGCATGGCGAGGATGGCGGCGATGGCTACCTTTTGCTTCTGTCCGCCCGAGAGGGTGGCGATCTCGCGGTCGTGCAGGTCGCTGATGCCGACGGTCTCGAGAGTTTCGCTCACGCGCTGCTCGATCTGGTCGTGGGGAACGCCAAAGTTCTCGAGGCCAAAGAGCATCTCGTCCTCGACGACCGAAGCGACCATCTGCGTGTCGATATCCTGCAGCACACTGCCGACGATTTGCGACACGTCGGTGAGCGAGACTTCGCAGGTGTCGTGGCCGTCGACCATGACGGACCCAAAGAACGTGCCGGTGTAGTGGTGGGGCACGGCACCTGACAGGCAGGCGGCAAGCGTGGACTTGCCGGCGCCCGAGGGCCCGATGATGCCGATGAAATCTCCCTTGTTCACGCTGAGCGAGATGTGGCTGAGCGCCTGCTCGGTCTGCGTGCCATAGGAGAACGAGACATCGTCGACGTTGATGATCGTTTCCATGGATACCTTTCATAGTCATTGGGGACGTTCTTACATGACCAGTCGTTTAAGAACGTCCCCAAAAGCTAGTCGTTTGGGACAGTCTTTGCTGGTGGGGCAGCGATGAGTTAGTTGAGCTTCAGGGCCTTCTGGATGGGCAAGTAGAGGGCGCCGACCAGAATGGCGTTAAAGACGGCGGTCATGGCGACGACGGGCAGCATGGCGGCGGCGAGCTCGCCGACCACGCCGAGCATGGCCATCTTGATGATCATGAAGATGACGCCGGAGACAAAGGTGGTCAGGAAGGTTGCAACAATGGCGATGGCGGGCTTGACCTGACCGTTCTTGCCGGCGGCGTTGACGATGCCGGCCATGAGCATGGCGGCGATGCCCTCGGCGGCAAAATCGACGAAAGGCGAAGTGGTGGTGATCTGGATCACGGCAGCTGAGATGAGGCCAATGACGAGCGCCTGGCCGATGTTGGGGCGAACGACCAGGATGGTGAGGCAGAAGGCCGAGATGATGAACTCGGGGCTGATCATGCCGCCCGAGATGCCCGAGATGGCCTTGCCGACGGTGAAGTTGAGGATGAAGCCGGCGGCGAGCAGGATGGCGAGCAGGACGAGAGCACGGACGTCGAGTTTGCCGCGGTCGGCGGTCTGGACGGTGCGGGGCTGGGCGGTGGTGGTGTTCTGAGACATGGTGAAAATCCTTTCGGAAGGGGAGTGCAAGAGAAAAGCGGAGGCGCGTGATGCGAATGCGATCGGGCTCGAGATAGAAAAAAGGCCCCCGGTCGAAACCGGAGGCCTTTCAATCACCTAGAGCGCAAAAACAGGCGTGAGGGACTCACTGTCGACCGATCGTATTCGCATCACGCCACCACCAGTTGTTGAGAGAGTTCATCGTGTTCTTCATGTTGGTGGCTCCTTTCGTGATGCCGCGGCGCGGTCGCACCTAGTTGCTGTTGCGCTGCACTATAGCACAGCGAAGTGTGTGCGGGGAAATCTTTTTTGAAAAGATTTCAGGCGGGTTTCCCGCCGGTCAAAAGAGCGGGCTGAGCGGGCGTGGTGACTCATGTGCCCCGCCCGCTCAGCTAAGACGTTACTCCTTATTGCGACGGTAGAGGAAGTAACCGCCCGCGGAGATGACGGCAACGCCAGCGATGGCGAATGCGGCCACCATGCGGCCATCAAAACGATCGCCAGTGGTGGGCAGGCCGCCCTTGGTGTTCGTCTTGTTGGTGGTTACCGTGGTCGTGGTGTCCGACTTGCCAGGCTTCTCGGGCTTGGTGGTGGGCTGCTCGGGCTTAGCGGGCTGCTCGGGGGTACCGGGCTGCTCAGGAGTACCAGGCTGCTCGGGAGTGCCAGGCTGATCCGGGGTTACCGGGTCGGTGGCAAGAGCGTCCTTGGCGTAGGTGATGGACACCTTGAGGCCGTTGGTCTCGGTGTTCAGATCGCTCGGAGTGAAGGGCTGGTCGAAGTTTTCGGCCTTCTGATAGGCGCGCATCTCCTGGAGCAGCGCCTTGCACTTCTTGTAGGTGTTCTCGGTAGCAGCCTTGCCGGCCTTGTTGGCCAGGGCAGTGCGGCCCTCGGTGGTCGTCTCGGCCAGCATGGCGGCGTCAACTTCCTTGTTCTGCTCGATAAGCTCGTTCTGGAGCGCATCGAGGTAGGCACGGACGCTGACACCAAGGGTGTCAGGGTTCTCGAAGCAGAGCGAGCTGATGTCCATGAGGACGTAGTTGATTGAGTTCTCGGGTTCCTCGTTGTACACGACGTCAGTCTGGTTGCAGTGATCGAAGGAGACGGTCTGATCGCTGAAGTACGGGCTGACCTCAGTTATCAGAGCGGAGTACAACGGGATGGCGACGGAGTACGCGGCGCGGGAGAGCATTTCCCACTGGATGGTAGCGACTTCGGGGTCATACCCGCGACGAATCTGGAAGAGGTTGATCTCGGTGTTGCGCTCGCTGCCGATGCAATAAACACCATCAGTGTTCGCGTTGAGGCCAGGGACGTTCTCGCCGCGGTTGCCAAAGGCACGAATCAGCTCAAAGGTGCTCCAGCCAGACTTGCCAGGCCTGAAGAACAGGGGCTGGATTTCGCTGACCATGGCTCCCTTTTGGTCAGGTTTTCCATCCTTCTTTACTGTGATAATGTCGTAATCTGTGCCTTCGGTCAGCTGACTACCAAAATAATCGCGGCCTTGCACATAGCGGGACCACTGGTTTACGCCGGAATCGGCGAGGCTTTCGCCATACGTTTGGGCGACATCGAATTTGCCGTCAGCGGAGTATTTGGCGAAGCCCTTCTCCACGGGCATGGACTCGATGCCCTCGGAGTGTAGGCAGTTCTCGGGGTCATCAAGGTCGACATCGTAGTTGAGGCTCCCGATATTAGGGTTGAGCGACGCGACGTCGTCAGCGAGCTTCATGGCGATCCACTGATGGGCGGAAAGTGTGGCGAACAGCCAGGTCTCGTTGTTGTCGGCGATGATGATCTGGTCGTTGGTGCAGACGCCTTGATCATCGATCAGTCTGCCGAGAAGCTCGACGCCCTCGCGGGCCGTGGCGCTCTCGCCCAGGATGATGCTGCCGTAACTGTACTCGCCCAGACCCACTTTCTCATCGATGTGGTCTGCTGCATCGGCCTCCTCGTTGTAGGAAGTGCTTAGCGTGGCAGAGCAGGAGACGCCCTTCTCGTTGATTCCGGCCTCGGAATAGGCGTCGGCGCGACCCATCCAGTTGGAGGGGTGGTCGCGTACATAGCTGTAACGATAGGTAGGCTTGTTCGAAGTGTATTCAAAAGCAGATTCAATCGAGCTGTACTTAAAGCCAGGTTCGTGGGCAGGTTCGATGCCGTAGTGCTTAAGATAGCGCTTGCCAAAGTCCTCGGCGCGGCCGTAGTACGTATTGCCGTCGGCCGTATAGTTTTTGCCCATGTACATCTGCGTGCAGGCGAGCGCAGATGTCGGCATGGACATGATGGTTGCAGCTCCAAAGGCGAGGCCTATGCCTAGCTTCTTGAGCGCGTTGACGGGGTGAGTTTTCCTCATTTTCCCTCCCAGCGTGCGAAAGCCCTCTGTCGCCAGAGGGCTTCAGCCAATAAAGACACCCCATTAGCGTAACGAACTGGAAACAATATTCATCTATGAAAGACACTTACTCGATAAGCGTGATGAAATATGCGACGAGCGGTTAATTGTACTCAGTTTGTAGCTTTACTTTAATAAAGACGCCCTGTAATTACTGTAGCCGAATAAAGTAGCTGGGAATGCCTGAAATGAAAATCCCCTGCTGTTTGGCAAATGCATAAACAGCAGGGGAGACGATAATTGGATGAATATCATACCAATGTGGAATTACTTCTTCCGGCGGTGAATCACGTTGATCGCATAGCCGACGAGCATGGCCAAAACGATGATGATAAAGCCGAGCAGGGGATTGTCGTTCATAGGGTCCTCCTATTTTCCGAGCGGGGAGAATTCGTCGACGATGAGGTCGAGGCATTGTGGAAGCGCGCGGGCTCCAAAGACGCCCGAATTGCTGGAGATAATCTCGCCATCGAACTGCATGCCCAGCGACGGGGTGCAGGTGATCTTGGCTTCCTTGGTCTGGATGATCTTGAACTGCGGGCGGCCGAGTACCTTGCCGGCGGGGTCGAGTGCGGCGGTGATCACAGTCGGTAGAAGCTGCACAGTTTTTACGGGTTCGATGACCGCAATGTCGACCATGCCATCGTTCATACGGCAGTCGGGGAACAGGTTGATGTCGTTTTGGATGACCGAGGTGTTGCCGGCCATGCAGCAGATGCCGTCGAGCTCCTCGACAATGCCGTCATGCTCAATCGTAAAGTGCGCCACCGTGGGATTGGGCGTGGCGAGCGCGGAGAGGAAGTAAGCGATCTCGCCGATGTCGTTTTTGGTGGGGGCGGCCTTCATCATGATCTCGGCGTCGAAGCCCGAGCCGGCGATGATGATAAAGCCGTGGCGCTTCTCGTTGCCGTTCTCGTCGAGCCAAAAGAGCTCACCCATGTCGACTTTGACCGTGCGACCGGCACGGCAGGCCTTGGCGAGCGCCGCTGCCTCGGGGGCATTACCGATGTTGTTAAAGAATAGACAGGCTGTGCCGGAGGGGAAGACGAGCGTGGGGACACCGCACCCGCGCATCTGGTCGAGCACGTTGGAGACGGTGCCGTCGCCGCCCGAAACGACCACGCGATCAAACTCGCGCACGTCTGCCACGGCATCCTCGGGCTCCATGCCATCGCCGATAAAACGCATCACGACCTCGTCGCCGCCCTGCGCGAGGGCGTGCGTGAATGCGTAGATTTCATCTGAGCTGGGGCCCGATGCCGGGTTGTGGATGATAAGGCAGCGCATACTTACGTTCCCGTTCTGTGACTAACCGAGTATAGTTGTAAGGCAATGCCGATATCCTACCCGTGTTTTTCGGGCCTAACCTTATTCGATGGGTTGATATGTACATTTCCACACATCAGGCTCTACTCGCCTTTTGCCAGCGCGCCCGTGAGTTCGACGCGATTGCCGTCGATACCGAGTTTTTGCGCGAGCGCACATTCCACCCGCGTCTGTGTTTGGTTCAGATTGCCACCCCTGCCGAGAGCGTCGCGGTCGATCCCCTGGTAATCGACGACCTATTGCCGCTGGCCGAGCTTATGGCCGACGAGAGCGTGACCAAGGTCTTCCATGCGTGCTCGCAGGATATGGAGGTCATGCTCCATACCGTGGGCGTGCTGCCACGACCGATTTTCGATACGCAGGTCGCCGTCGCCTTTTTGGGCGAGCGCCAGCAGATTTCGTATGGCGCGCTTGTTCAGACGTTCTGCGGCGTATCGCTGCCCAAGACCGAGTCGCTGACCGACTGGTCGCGCCGCCCGCTGACCGATAAGCAGATTGAGTATGCGATCGATGACGTCAAGTACCTGATCGTCGCCTATACCGAGATGATGAGCCGCCTGCGCGAGCTGGGCCGTGTGGACTGGGTGCTCGACGAGCTGCGCCCGCTGGCTGACGAGTCGCACTATCGCGCCGATCGCCACGAGGCGTTCCGCAAGGTCAAACGCATCAATTCGTGCAGCCGTCACCAGTTGGGCATCGCGCGCGAGCTCGCCGCCTGGCGCGAGGACCGCGCCGAGCGCCGTAACATCCCGCGCAAGTGGGTCATGTCCGACGACACGCTACTTGCGCTCGTTAAGCGCAATCCCGTGCGCGTTGAGGAGTTCCGTAGCATTCGCGGTACCGATCAGTTGGGGGAGCGCGACGTGGACGGTGCGCTCATGGCCATCAAGCGCGGCGCGAGCTGCCCGCACGATCGCCTGCCGCTCATGGTGCGCGGGCACCGTCAGATTTCGCCGGAGTTGGAGAGCGTGACGGACCTGATGTATGCGCTCATTCGCCTAGTTGCCGAGCGCTCGGGCGTGGCGACCTCGGTCATTGCCTCGCGCGATGACCTGGCCGACTATATTGAGCACCCCGAGCAGAGCCCCCTGCGCGAAGGCTGGCGTTTTGAGCTTGTGGGCTCGCGTCTGGACGATCTGCTCTCGGGCAATATGGGGTTGACGGTGAAGGACGGAAAAATCGAATTGCTGTAAGGAAGCCTAGCCGTTTGAGTGGGTAAAATGCCTCCAACGTGTAACTCGATTCGGAGGAATTCGCATGCCCTATTACTATGGTTACGGCTTTGGTATCGACCCGCTGTACCTGCTGGTTGTTCTTGTTTGTACAGTGCTTGGCCTTGCTGCGCAGAGCTATATCAATTCGACGTACAAGACCTGGTCCAAGGTTCGTTCGGACGGCGATACGGGTGCCACGGTCGCGCGCCGCATGCTCGATGCCAACGGTTGTAGCGCCGTGGGTATCAAGGGTGTCGCTGGCGAGCTCACCGACCATTACAACCCGCAGGACAACAACCTGTATCTGTCGGATGCCAACCGTTCGGGCGGTTCGGTCGCAAGCGTTGCCGTCGCCTGCCACGAGGCGGGCCATGCCGCCCAGCGTCAAAGCGGCTATGCCATGATGAAAGTGCGTACCGCCCTGGTTCCGGTTGTCAACTTTACCCAGAACACCTGGACCATCGTGTTGCTCTTGGGCCTGTTTATGAACATTGCCGGGCTCACATCCCTCGCGCTGATTTTCTTCTCGTTTAGCGTGCTGTTCCAGCTCGTTACGCTGCCGGTCGAGATTGACGCCAGCCGCCGCGCCGTGGCATATATTGAGCAGTCGGGTATGAGTTCCAAGCAGGTCAACGGTGCCAAGAAGGTCCTGACGGCAGCCGCGCTTACCTATGTGGCCGCAGCGCTCACTTCGATTATTCAGCTGCTCTACCTTATGGCTCGCTACAACAGAAACTCCAACCGATAACAAATTGGGTCACTGGGCGCCGCGGGGATTCGTGTCCCCGCGGCGCTGTACTATGTGTTGGACTTGAATTTGCGCAGGGCCGAAGCCCTTGTGCACGATGACGAAAGGAGGCTGCGTGGCAGGCTGGAATCTAACCGGCAATGCCGTTTCCGCCGAATTTGACGGCTCGGACGATCAGGAGCGCAAGGAGCTCAGCGTGAGCCAGGCGGTGGAGATCGCCGCTGGTGCGCTCGATGCCATTCCGCAGCTGAGTGTCCTGGGCGAGGTCACGGGTTTCCGTGGTCCCAACGCCCGAAGCGGCCACTGCTACTTCCAGATTAAAGACGACTCGGCCGCCGTCGACTGCATCATCTGGAAGGGCGCCTATCTCAAGCGTACCTTCGATCTGCGTGACGGCATGCAGGTGAGCTTTAAGGGCAGCTTCAACCTCTATAAGCCCACGGGTCGTATGAGCTTTGTCGCTCGCTCGTTTTCGCTGGCGGGGGAGGGTCTGCTGCGTCAACAAGTGGCGCAACTGGCCGAAAAGCTACGCCGCGAGGGCCTGATGGACGAAGCGCGCAAACGCCGCATCCCGGTGTTCTGCTCACGCGTGGCGGTTGTCACCTCGCTTTCCGGTGCGGTAATCGACGACGTCAAGCGTACGCTGCGCCGACGCAACCCGCTCGTCGAGCTCGTCTGCGTGGGCGCAAAGGTCCAGGGCGAGGGTGCGCCGGCAGAGCTTATTGAAGGCTTGCGCCGCGCCGCTGCCATTACGCCGGCGCCCGACTGTATTTTGCTCGTGCGTGGTGGCGGTTCCTTCGAGGACCTCATGACCTTTAACGACGAGGAGCTTGCCCGCGCGGTGGCGGCTTGCCCTGTGCCCGTGGTGACCGGCATTGGCCATGAGCCCGATACCTCGATTTGCGACATGGTGAGCGACCGCCGCGCCTCCACGCCCACGGCGGCGGCCGAATCGGTGGCGCCGGCCATGACGGAGTTGGCCGATGTGCTCGAGGCGCGCCATCAGCGTCTGGGTGCCGCGATGGCATCGATGATTGGGTCGGCCCAGGTCGACCTGGAGATGCTCGATCAGCGTGGCCGTCGTTCCTGGGATACCTATACGGCTCGCTTGGGCGACGCGCTCGATGCGGCCGCATGCCGCCCGTGTCTCAACGATCCGACGTTTATGGTCGAGCGTCGTGAGTCAGAGCTTGCCTTGACGGCCGATCGTTTGTCCGGTGCCATAACGCGTTCGGTTGGGGCCTTCCGCTCCAACTTCGAGCGTCTGCCCGAGCGCTTGATCGCAAGCACCTCGGGGCTCGATGGCAAGCGCCATGCGCTCACGCTTGCGAGTTCCCGCCTGGAGCATCAGGGGCGCACGATGCTCAACAAACCTGCGTCCGATTTGGGCCGTGCGGCAGCCTCGCTCGATGCCCTGTCGCCGCTCAAGGTGCTTGCCCGCGGTTACTCCATCGCGTACAGCGATGACGGTGTGGCTACGAGCGCCAAGACCTTTAAGCCCGGCGACGCCATCCGCGTGCGCATGGCGGACGGCAACGTGGCGGCAACGGTCGATACGGTCGATACGGTCGAGTAGACCGCGTTTCATAGCGATAAACCTTTAGGAAAGGAAACAGATATGGCAGAGAAGACCCCGGTCGAGCAGCTTACGTACAAGCAGGCCTCGCAGGAGCTGGAGCTCATCATCCGCAGCTTGGAGTCGGGTGATATGGAGCTCGAGGAGTCGCTCGAGAGCTATACCCGCGGCGTCGAGCTCCTCAAGAGCCTGCGCACCCGTCTCTCCGATGCCGAGCAGAAGGTCTCGGTACTCCTTAAGGACGTCGACGGCAACGACGTGCTCGCCGACGGCGAAGCCGCCAACACGGACGACAACCTTTCGTTCTAACCACCCCGACCAAATATAATTACCTTGGTCTGCGAGAAAGGAACCAACCATGTGTGATTGCATCTTCTGCAAAATTGCCAACCACGAGATCCCCTCGACCGTTGTCTATGAGGACGACCAGGTCATCGCCTTCGACGACCTCAATCCCCAGGCGCCGGTCCATACGCTCGTGATTCCCAAGAAACACTACAGTGACATCGCCGACAACGTACCGGCCGAGACCATGGGCGCCATGGCTCACGCCATCCAGGAGGTCGCTAAGGCCAAGGGCTTGGAGGACGGTTTCCGCGTCATCTCCAACAAGGGCGTCAACGCCGGCCAGACCGTCATGCACTTCCACATGCACGTCCTCGGCGGCAAAAACCTGGGCGAGAACCTCATCTGAGGGCGCTTCTTCCTTGCAATGAAACGGAAGCTCAAGCACCGATAACTTATATATCAACGCAATAAACCCGAGCGCGAGGGCGTTTGGGTTTATTATTGAAGCGTATGTAACCTGGCGGCGCCACACCGCCTGTTAGTAGGGAGACACATGAACGTTCTGGTCGTCAACGCAGGATCTTCGACGCTTAAGTATCAGGTCATCGATACCAAGTCCCACAAGGTGTCCGCAAAGGGCTCCTGCGAGCGCGTCTGCTTTACCGGCGGTACCTTCACCCACGCTGCCAACGGTTCCAAGAAGGTGACCGAGAACATCGAGTTCCCCGACCACAAGGTCGCCATCGAGGTCGTCCTGAAGGACCTCGAGGCCAACGGCGTCAAGATCGAGGGCATCGGCCACCGTATCGTTCAGGGCGGTTGGTACTTCGGCGATTCCTCCCTCGTCGACGAGGACGTCCTCGCCAAGATCCGCGAGGTCGCTCCGCTCGCCCCGCTGCACAACAACCCCGAGGCCAACGTTATCGAGTACTGCCTGGAGCAGTATCCCGACCTGCCCAACGTCACGGTCTACGACACTGCTTTCCACTTCAATATGCCCGAGGTCGCCAAGACCTACGCCCTGCCCAAGGACGTCTGCGACAAGCTGCACATCCGTAAGTACGGCGCCCACGGCACCAGCTACCGTTACATCTCCAAGAAGGTCGCCGAGATGACCAACGGCGAGGCTCGCAAGGTCGTCGTGTGCCATATCGGCTCCGGTGCTTCCCTGTGCGCCATCGAGGACGGCAAGTGCATGGACACCACCATGGGTCTCACCCCGCTCGACGGCGTCATGATGGGAACTCGCTGCGGCTCTATCGACCCGGCTACCGTGTGCTACCTGCAGCGCGAGGGTGGCTACACCTTCGACGAGGTCGACGAGATGATGAACAAGAAGTCCGGCCTTTTGGCTGTGACCGGCGGCAAGACCAACGACTGCCGCAACGTCGAGGAGCTCGCCGCCGCTGGTGACCCCGATGCTCAGCTCGCCTTCGACATGTTTGTCTACAAGATTGCCGCTAAGGCAGCCGAGATGGCTACTTCTATGTGCGGTATGGACACCCTGGTCTTTACTGCCGGCATCGGCGAGCACGCTCCGGCTGTCCGCGCTGGCGTGGCCGACCGTCTGGCCTTTATGGGCGTCAAGATGGATCATGCCCGCAACGCCCTGCGTGGCGACGGCGCTTGGTGCCTGTCTGCCAAGGATTCCAAGGTCAAGATTTTCGTCATCCCCACGGACGAGGAGTTCATGATCGCCTCCGACGTCGAGCGCATCGTCAACGGCAAGTAATTGCAAAAGGGGAGGGGCTGGACGACCGAGCGCCGTTCGGCCCCTCTTTTGTGCTCGTTGGGCGATATGCCTGATAGCTATTTATCAAGTTGTGATAACTTCTTATTAAAATGCGGCCGCCTTAAGGGGTCTGCGTCGACCGTATTGCACTGCAAAGGAGTCTCATGAACGTACTTGTTGTTAACGCCGGCAGCTCAAGCCTCAAATATCAGCTTTTGGATACCGATACTCGCGAGGTTTTCGCCAAGGGCAACTGCGAACGTATCGGTTCGGACATGGGCATCTTTGGCCACTCCGAGAACGGTGGCGCCAAGCAGACCGAGGAGGTCCCCTTCCCGGACCATCGTTCGGCTATCGCGCGTGTGCTCGAGGAGCTCGAGAAGACCGACTTTACGATCGATGGCATCGGCCACCGTATCGTTCAGGGTGGCTGGCACTTCGATGATTCCGCGGTCGTCGACGACGAGGTCATGGCTAAGATTCTCGAGGTGGCCCCGCTCGCCCCGCTGCACAATTACGGCGAGGCCGCAGCAATCGAGTATTGCCGCGAGAAGTATCCGGAGCTGCCCAACGTCGCCGTCTTCGATACCTCGTTCCACATGACCATGCCCGAGGTCGCCTACACCTACGCGCTGCCCAAGGACGTGTGCGATAAGTACCACGTGCGCAAGTACGGTGCCCACGGCACGAGCCACCGCTATGAGTGGATGATGGCCAAGGAGATCCTGGGCTCGCGCTGCCACCGTCTGCTTTCGTGCCATCTGGGCAACGGCGCTTCGCTCGCCGCCATCGAGGACGGCGTGTGCCGCGATACCACGATGGGCCTCACGCCGCTCGATGGCCTGATGATGGGCACCCGTTGTGGTTCCATCGACCCGGCCACCGTGTGCTACCTGCAGCGCGAGGGCGGCTACAGCTACCAGGAAGTCGATGACATGATGAACAAGCAGTCTGGTCTGCTTGCCATCTCGGGCATCTCCAACGACGCCCGCGACATCCGCACGCGCGCCTCCGAGGGCGACGAGCGCTGCCTGCTCGCCTTCGATATGTTCGCCTATAAGGCCATGCAGCAGGCCGGTTCCATGATCGCTTCCATGGCGGGCGTGGACACCATTACCTTTACCGCCGGCATCGGCGAGAACGACTGGTCGATCCGCAAGGCCTTCTGCGACTGCTTTGAGTGGCTGGGCGTGCGCATCGACAACAACAAGAACCGCGAGGCCGTGGGCAACGGCCCACAGGTCATCAGCGCCGCCGGCTCTTCCGTCACGGTTATGGTCATCCCCACCGACGAGGAATACATGATCGCCCACGACGTCGAGCGCCTGACCAAGAACAACTAACGCGCGCATTTGCAAGTAAACGAAAGGCCTCCAGAGCAACAGCTCCGGAGGCCTTTTTACTAGCAGGTGGAAATTCCAGTCCCAAAGTGATCGTCACCAGCAACGCCTGCTCTTTCAGCAACGACACCCATTCGTTCAGGATTCTCAGCCCCAGCTCGTAGCCAAGCCGCCGTCCACTCCAGATACCCTGATTGCCACGTGGCGGCAGGGGCCCTACAGGGTAAAGCTCTGAAAACTTTCCGCAGGACGCATGAAACCCCCGCCGCACGAAGTGCGCAGCGGGGGTTTCATGCATGTCCGAGGACGTTTTCAGAGCTTTACCCTGTAGGGCCCCGAGGGGATAAGTCCGCTACTCAGCCATCTGAGCCTGGACGGCGGTGATGGCCACGACACCCACGATGTCGTCAGCAGAGCAGCCGCGCGACAGATCGTTGACCGGCTTGGCGATGCCCTGCAGGATGGGGCCGTAGGCGTCGGCGCCGGCGAAGCGCTGGACCAGCTTGTAGCCGATGTTGCCGGCCTCGAGGTCGGGGAACACGAGCACGTTGGCCTTGCCGGCAACGGAGGAGCCGGGAGCCTTGAGCTGGGCGACGGTGGGGACAATAGCGGCATCGAGCTGCAGGTCGCCGTCGATGGCGAGCTCGGGAGCCTTCTCCTTGCAGAACTTCACAGCCTCCTGGACCTTCTTGGCGACCTCGCCGCCAGCGGAGCCCATGGTGGAGTAGGAGAGCATGGCCACGTGCGGCTCAACGTTGCCCATGAAGGTGGACCAGGAGTGAGCGGAGGCGATGGCGATCTCGGAGAGCTCGTCGGAGGACGGGTTGATGTTGAGGCCGCAGTCGGCGAAGATCAGCGTGCCGTCAGTGCCGAACTGCGGGGTGTCGGTGCACATCACGAAGAAGGCCGAGACCAGCTTGGTGCCCGGGGCGGTCTTGAGGATCTGAAGCGCGGGGCGCAGGGTGTCGGCGGTGGAGTGGCAGGCGCCGGAGACCAGGCCGTCGGCATCGCCCATCTTGACCATCATGGTGCCAAAGTAGGTGGCGTCCATCACCTGGGCGCGAGCCTGCTCGATGGTAACGCCCTTCTTGGCGCGGAGCTCGGCAAACTTCTGCGCATACTCCTCGTGCTTCTCGGCATTGCGCGGGTCGATGACGGTAGCGCCGGGAACGTTGATCTCGTCGGGGTTGCCCAGGATGACGATCTTTGCCAGGCCCTCCTCGATGATTTTGGTGGCCGCGACGATAGTGCGCGGATCCTCGCCCTCGGGCAGGACGATCGTCTTAAGGTCGGCCTTGGCGGCAGACTTCATACGGTTTAGGAAATCGCTCATGTTACTCCTTACAAGCGTTTCGCTAAGCTCCAGGCGCCCGGCTGTTCACGAATAAACCCGCTGCTAGCTGGTTTACCTTACGTTAATGTTCGCCGCGGTGCTTGAGCTTTCCTTGTGTGGCAAGCTCATTATAGGACGCATTAGCGCTATAATCGCTCTGATAAATGTGTCTCGAAGAATGTTCGAGAAAAGCCCAGCTAACGAGCCCGTGGCTTTTGACAAGGAGTATCGATGCAGATTACCTCAGGCCTGCCTGAAGGCTTTAACGCCGGCGCGTACGACATGATTGTCGTCGGTGCTGGATATGCCGGTGCCGTTTGTGCCCGCCGTCTCGCCGAGACCATCGGCTATCGTGTTGCCGTTTTGGAGCGCCGTAGCCACATTGCGGGCAATGCCTATGACTGCACTGACGAGGCCGGAATCCTGATCCACGAGTACGGTCCGCATATCTATCACACCTTTAACGAGCGCGTGCACAATTTCCTGTCGCGCTTTACCAAGTGGACGGATTATCAGCACAAGGTGCTCGCCAACATCAACGGTACCCTTATGCCCGTGCCCTTCAACCATGCGAGTCTCAAGCTCGCCTTTGGTGACGAGCGCGGCGAGGAGCTGTATCAGAAGCTCGTGGAGACCTTTGGCAAGGATGTCAAGGTGCCCATTATGGAGCTGCGTAAGAAGAACGACCCCGACTTGGCCGAGGTCGCCGATTACGTCTACGAGAACGTTTTTTTGCATTACACCATGAAGCAGTGGGGCCAGACGCCCGATCAGATCGATCCCTCGATCACCGGCCGCGTTCCCGTCTTTGTGGGCGATGATGACCGCTACTTCCCGCAAGCCCCCTTCCAGGGCATGCCGCAGGAGGGCTACACGGCGCTCTTTGAACACATGCTCGACCACGACCTGATCGACGTGTTCTGCGACGTGGACGCCCGCGATCTCTTTGAGATCGACGAGACCACCGTCAAGATCGACGGCAAGGTCTATGGTGGCGAGATTGTCTATACCGGTCCACTCGACGAGCTGTTCAACCTCGACTTGGGTGCGTTGCCGTACCGCACGCTCGATATGAAGTTCGAGACGCTCGATATGGACCAGTTCCAGCCCGTGGGCACCGTCAACTACACCACGAGCGAGGACTACACGCGTATCACCGAGTTCAAGAACATGACCGGTCAGGTCCTGCCCGGCAAGACCACCATCATGAAGGAGTACTCCAAGGCCTATACGCCCGGCTCGGGCGAGACGCCGTACTACGCCATTCTTGAGCCCGAGAACCGTGAGCTCTATGAGCGCTATCTTGAGCGCGTCCAGAATCTGACGAACTTCCACCCGGTGGGTCGTCTGGCAGAGTATCGTTACTACGATATGGACGCTGTGACCAATTCCGCCCTCGATCTTTCGGATGAGATTATCGCCTGCCATGCATAAAGTCATAACATTCGGTATTCCCTCGTATAACGCCGCCAAGGACATGGACCATTGCATCACCTCCATCTTGGAGGGGAGCAATTACGCCACCGATATCGAGATTATCGTGGTGGACGACGGCTCCAAGGACGAGACGGCCGATAAGGCCGATGAGTGGGAGGCGCGTTATCCCGGTATCATTCGCGCGGTACACCAGGAGAACGGCGGCCACGGTATTGCCGTCCTTTCGGGTCTGTGCGAGGCACAGGGCACCTACTACAAGGTTGTTGATTCGGACGACTGGCTTGACGGCGCTGCCCTTTCGACCATGCTGTCGATTCTGCGTGGCTTTGAGGAGCGCGACCAGCGCGTTGACCTGTTTATCTCGAACTACGTGTACGAGAAGGTTTACGAGGGCACGCATACCGCTATTGGCTACAA
Source organism: uncultured Collinsella sp. (assembly GCA_902461085.1). GTDB lineage: Bacteria > Actinomycetota > Coriobacteriia > Coriobacteriales > Coriobacteriaceae > Collinsella. The sequence goes on from CABPWH010000001.1 coordinate 30,325, forward strand.
ATTTGCCCTGCCGCGCAAGAAGATCTTTTCCTGGGATCAGATCGGTCATTTCCGCCTGGACCAGAACCTACTCATGCACAGCCTGTGCTATCGCACGGATGTGCTGCGCGAGTCCAACCTTCCCATGCCGCCGTACACGTTCTATGTGGACAACATCTACGCCTACGTGCCGCTGCCGCGTTGCAAGACCATGTACTACGCCGACATCGACCTCTACCGCTACTTTATCGGTCGCGAGGGCCAGAGTGTCAACGAGGCCACGATGGTCAAGCGTCTGGACCAGCAGTTCCGTGTGACGCGCATCATGATGGAGTCGTACCACCTGTACAGCGATGTTGAGTCGTCGCGTCTGCGCTCGTACATGATGGGCTATTTCACCATGATGATGGCGATCTGCTCGGTGCTCACCAAGCTTTCCGAGGAGGATTGCGCCGACGAGCGCCTAAAGACGCTGTGGAATGATTTGAAGGCCTACGACGAGCGCATGTATCGTCGTGCCCGCTACGGCGTGGTCGGCTTCTTCACTAACCTGCGTGGACGGGCCGGGGACAAAACCACACTCGGCCTATACCGTCTTGCCTCAAAGATCTTCAAATTCAACTAGCACAGAAGCGCTCGGGTAACGGGGACCCCTGGTCCTTAACTTGCTACTTCGAACAGTCCTGCGCAAGACGGAGGCGCCACTGGCGCCTCCTTTGCGTGCGGAACTCGTATCAAGTTAAGGACCAGGGGTCCTCTGCTATGTCTCGCTTTGTGTCAGCAAGCTGAATTTGAAGATCTTGGACGCGCGGTACACAGGGGCCTGGGCTGAAAGAGATCTTGTTGAGTAGGTTGCCCGGTGGGGCTTGGTTATGTTTGTCGCGAGTTCCGCACGAGCCGAAGAGCACTTAATGTGCTCTTCGTGCGAGCCAGGACTGTAGAGCAGCAAACATAACCAAGCCCCGCCGGGCAACCGGACGACCTAGTTTACTTTGCGGCTCCGGGGACGCCGTGGGAGGTTTTGGCAGTTTTGGCTCCGTTCACGATGGCGGTTTCCAGGGCCCTTACAGCGAGCATGCCCAGCAGGTCTAGGGGAACGGCGGCGCTTGCTTGGGCGCCTAGTTTGCCGCTGGCGAGGGTGTAGATGGTGTCGCCGTCGTTGGTGGTGTGCGTGGGACGGATGGCGTGTGCGTAGGCGTCTGCGGCCATCTGGGAGACCTTGGTGGCTTGTGCCTTAGTGAGTTCCACGTTGGTGACGATGCAGCTGATGGTGGTGTTGGTGCGGTCGAGCGGCATCTGCATGGATCCGGCGGCGGCAAAGGCTGCGAGTTCCATGTCGACGATCTGGTCGCTATCGGCTGCGGCGCGCATACCGGCGACCCACTCGCCGGTGAAGGGGTCGACAACGTTGCCGCAGGCGTTGACCGAGACCACGGCGCCCACCTTGATGGGGCCGAGAGCCAAAGCGGCAGCGCCAAGGCCGGCCTTCATGCAGGTAGCGGGGCCCATGAGCTTACCCACGGTAGCGCCCGTGCCGGCGCCTACGTTGCCCTGTTCGAGCTTGGTGGGGGTGTGGTCGAGTGCTTCGCGCACGGCGGCGATGCCGGCCTCAATGTCGGGGCGAACGGTGGGGTTACCAAAGGCGAGATCGAAGATACAGCTGGAGCACACGATAGGCACCTGCGTGGGGCCGACGGGAAGGCCGATGCCGCGTCTCTCAAGCTCGCGAGCGACGCCGCTTGCAGCCTCGAGGCCAAAGGCCGATCCACCCGAAAGGCAGACGGCGTGTACCTTGTCGACGGTGTTCTCGGGTCGCAGCAGGTCGGTTTCGCGCGATGCTGGAGCACCGCCGCGAACGTCAACGCCGCCGGTGGCGCCCTCGGGTGCCACGATTACGGTGCAACCGGTGCCGGCCTCCTCGTCCGTATAGTTGCCATAGCAAAAGCCATCGACATCGCAGACGTCAATGGCCTCGAGCAGTGTATCCATGTTTAACTCCTATCGGTTTTCCGCCGCGCCTTGTGCCCGGTCGGGATCCGTACGGTACGCCAAAATTGTAGGCGCTGGGGAATACCCAGCGCCAGATGCAATTACGAGAGTTTTTGAATCGCGCGCGCGACGCGGGCGATGGGTAGGCCCACCACATTATAGAAGTCGCCCGAAATATCGTGCACGAGCATGCGTCCGCCTGTGCCCTGAATGCCGTAGGCGCCGGCCTTGTCCATGGGCTCACCCGAGGCGACGTAGCGCTCGATCTGCTCGTCGGTGAGCTCGTAGAACGTCACGTCGGTCACATCGACAAAGGACAGGCTCTCGGCGGCATGCGGGGCGGCCGTATCGCCTGCCTTAACGATGCAGACGCCGGTTGCGACCTGGTGCGTGCGGCCCGAAAGCTCACGGAGCATGGTGCGCGCCTCGTCCTCGGTTGCCGGCTTGCCCAAAATCTTGCCGTCGAAGGTGACGATGGTGTCGGCCGCGACGGTCAACTCATTGGGCTCGGCATACTCGGCAGCAACGGCAGCCGCCTTGGCGCGTGCCAAGCGCTCGACAAGCGTGAGCGGGGGCTCGCCATCAAAGGGCGTTTCGTCGATATCCGCGGGAATCACGCGAATGTTGTAGCCTGCCTCGCGCATCAGCTCTATGCGGCGCGGCGATTGGGAAGCCAAAATCATAGTTGGATGCCCTCGGCGACCTTCTCGACGGCCTTGTCGCCGGCGAGCGTGCGCAGCAGCTCCAATGCAAAGGGGAGTGACTGTGCCATGCCGCTGGCAGTGATGATGTTGCCGTCTTGCGTGACCTTCTCGCCGGTATAGGCGCCTTCGGGGAAGCTTTTCTCAAAGCCAGGGAAGCACGTGGCGTGGCGCCCCTCGAGCAGGTCGAGCTCGCCCAGGATAAACGGGGCGGCGCAGATGGCGGCGACGTGCTTGGTCGCGGCGAACTCGCAGACCACGTCGCAGACACGCTGATCGGCGCGCAGGTTGGTGGCACCGGGCAGGCCGCCGGGCAGCACGACGCAGTCGTACTCGTCAAAGTTGATCTCATCAAAGAGCGCATCGCAGGTCACGGGGATCTGCAGCGAGCTTACGACCTCACGCGTGGGCATAATCGAGACGAGCGTGGCACGCACGCCGCCGCGACGCATGACATCGACCATGGTCAAGCATTCAATAGTTTCAAAGCCATCGGCGGCGAGAACGGCAACGCTGGGCATGAGGGTTCCTTTCATAGGCGGCATACAATTAGCCGTCTTATACCCCGAAGACCTCCGCTTGCCACGCTCGATTTCCCAATGATTTTTCTGAGCAATGATTAAGTGGCTAGTTGCGCTTGAGGTGGACGACGGTTTCGCAGTGGAAGGTTTGTGGGAATAGGTCGACTGGCGTGATCTTTATGGGGGAGAAGGTGCCTTCTTCGACAAAGCGTTTGAGATCGCGCGCCAGGGTGGCCGGGTCGCAGCTCACGTAGGCGACATCGCGGGCACTCGTGCTGGCGATAAGGTCGATCGCCTCGGGGGCGAGGCCTGCGCGCGGCGGGTCGACCACCAAGATGTCGGCATCCTGGTCGGGGAACTCGCGCACCGCGTCTCCGCCAATGACGTCGACGTTATCAAGCTTGTTGATTTCCAGGTTACGGCGTAGATCGCGCACGGCGGGGCCGTAGGCCTCGACGGCAGCGACAAAGTCGCAGCGGCGGGCGAGCGGCAGGGTAAAGGTGCCGGCACCGCAGTACAGGTCCACGGCAAGCTCGTCTTCCTGCGGGTCGAGCGCTTTCATGACAAGCTCGATCAAAATCTCGGCACCCTTGGTGTTGACCTGGAAAAAAGACGGGGCAGACAAGCGCATCTGACCCTCGGCGATATTCTCGGTCCATGAGCCCTCTCCGGCGAGCATTTCGACCTTGGAGACACGGCGGGCCTTCTTTTCGCCCTTGCTCATCACGCGCACGATGCTCGTGGGATGAGCGGCGTCCGCCAGCACGCGGGAGACCTGCGAGCGCGGAAAAGAGCCTGTGGGCGTCCAGAGCGCCACTTCGAGTGCCTTGGTGCGACGCGAGGCGCGAATGCCCACGCGCTCGAGGCCCAGGTCGTGGCTGCCGCTCAGATAATTGAGCGCACCGACGACCGATTTGAGTGCCTTGGGGAAGCGTTTGTCGAACAACGGGCACGAATCGACGGTCACGATCTTGCGAGGATCGACACCGTGCATGCCAAGACGCACGCGGCCGTTTACAACGGTCGGCTCGAGTTCGATTTTATTGCGGTAGCCCCAATCATCCTTGGTGTGGCGGATGGGTTGCACCAGTTCATCGACTTGATCGGGGCTGAACTTGCCGATACGCTCGAGCGTGGAGCGCAGATTTTGCTCCTTGGCGGCGAGCTGTGCCGTGCGTGAGAGATTGCCCCACGAGCAGCCGCCGCAGATGCCCACGAAGGGGCAGGGAGGCTGAACGCGATCGGGGCTTGGCTCCAGAATCTCGGTGGTGCGGGCACGCATGAACGACTTGCCGTCCTGTACGACCTCGGCCTCGACGGTGTCGCCTGCCACGGCGCCCTGCACAAAGACGGCCTTACCGTTGTCGGCGTGCGCCAGCCCGTCGGCGCCGTAGGTCATCGATTCTATAGTGAGCTTCATATTCCTGCCTGTCATTCGCGTTGTTGTTCGCACCATGGTAGCAGGGAAAAGCGCCCCGCATCCGAGGCTTTCCTCAAATGCGGGGCGCTTCTACAACCGCTTCTACAAACTGCTTCTACAAACGACTATTTCGTCTTGCCGGTAATGAGCGTCTTAAGACCCAGGCCGATCAGACCCAGGCCCATGCGCACGCGACCGGGGCGATGGCGCTCGATGGCCTTGGTCTTGCCGGCGGGCTTATCGCGACGGGCGCTCGTCTCGGGTGCGGGCTTGGTGACCTGCGGCTCGGGCTGAGGTGCAGGTGCGGGCTCGGGCTCAATGACGGTCGCCTGGACCTCTTGGACTTTGGGTGCTACCGGCTGCGGCTCGGGCTCGGGGGCGGGTTTCGCCTCAATGACGGGCTCGGGCGCGGCCTCGGCGTTGCGATAGGCACGCTCCAGCAGGGCTTCCTGCGAGTTGAAGGGTTTCTCACCCTCTGCACGCTCCACGGGGACCCAGGTGCCGTCGCTCGTGAGGCTGCGGGCCTTCACGTTGTCGCGCAGCTGCATGCCCATGTACTCGTGCACTAGGGCGCGGCAGGTGGGGTCGAGCACGGGGAAGGCAATCTCCACGCGGTGCTCGGTGTTGCGCGTCATCATGTCTGCCGAGCTCAGGTAAATCATGTCCGAGTCCACGCCGAAAGCATAGACGCGCGCGTGCTCCAAAAAGCGTCCGACGATGGAGCGGACATGCACGTTCTCGGTCTTGCCCGGAACACCGGGCTTGAGACACGAGATGCCGCGGATGATCATGTCCACGCGGACTCCTGCGCACGATGCCTCGGCGATCTTGTCGATAACCTCGCGGTCGGTCAGCGAGTTGAGCTTAAAGAACACGCGGGCGGGCTCGCCGGCAAGGGCGCGCTGGATCTCGCGGTCAAGCCCGCGCATGATGAGCGGTTTCAGTCCGACGGGCGCCACACCCAGGAAGCGGTAGTCGCCGCGCAGGTTGCCCAGCGACAGATTGCGGAAGAACAGGTTGGCGTCCTCGCCGATGCCGGGATGGGCTGTCATGAGCATAAAGTCGCTGTAGAGTTTGGCCGTCTTCTCGTTAAAGTTGCCGGTGCCCAAAAGCGTGAGGCGCGTTAGCGCCATGCCCTCGCGATAGGTGAGCTGGCAGATCTTTGAGTGGCATTTAAAGCCCTCGGAACCATAGATGACGGTGCAGCCGGCCTCTTCCAGGCGCTCGGCCCACTCGATGTTGTTCTGCTCGTCAAAGCGGGCACGAAGTTCCATGAGCACCGTGACCTCTTTGCCGTTCTCGGCAGCATCGATCAGCGACTCGCACAGGCGGCTCTGCTTGGCCACGCGGTAGAGCGTGATGCGCAGCGAGATGCACTCGGTGTCGTAGGCGGCCTCGTGCACCAGATCCAGGAAGGGGTTCATGGCCTCGTAGGGATAAAAGAGCAGCTTGTCGTGCTGCAGCACCTGCTCGCGGATGGAGCGGGTCATGTCGATGGTGGGATTGGGCTGCGGCCTAAACGGCGTAAAGAGCAGCTCGTTGCGCAGGTGCTCGGGAATCTTGCCCTCAATGCCAAAGACGTAGCCCAGGTCGAGCGGGATATCGCAGGTAAAGACAGAGCGGCGCGAAAGCTCGAGCGCCTTGCGGATGGTCTTGAGCGTTGCCTTCTCGAGCGACCCCGAGACCGCGAGCACTACCGGCTGCAGACGCAGGCGCTTCTTGAGGATGCGCTTCATGTGCTGGCGGTAGTCCTCTTCCTCTTCGACGCCCTCGCCGTCCGGATCGATGTCGGCGTTGCGGGTGACGCGGATCAGCGCACGATCCAGCGGCTTATAGGAGCCAAAGCAGCTGTCCAGGCAGGCGAGGATGACGTCCTCGAGCAAGATGTAGGAGTAGGTGCCGGTGGGCGAGGGGATCTCGACCACGCGGTTCATCGAGGCGGAAATCTCGATAAGGCCCAGCAGGCTCTCCTCGTCGGTGGCGCCGTCCAGACCACAGGCCAGATAGAGCGCGCCATTGCGTAGGTTGGGGAAGGGGTGGCGAGGATCGATGACCAGCGGCGAGATGACCGGCGACACGTAGGCCTGGAAGTAGCGGGTTACAAAGGTGCGCTCCTCGGGCGTAAGCGAATCGATGCGGGCGCGGTGAACGCCCAAGGTGTCGAGCTTGCCCTCGATGCTCTTAAAGATGGACTCCCAACGGGTAAGGAGCCCGGGCATTTCGGCCATGACAGCATCGACCTGTTCGGAGGCGGTCATATTGCTCTTGTTGTCGACAGGTTGTTTTTTGAGCTCCGCCAGATCGGACAGGCCGCCCACGCGCACCATGAGAAACTCGTCGAGGTTAGACTCGAAAATCGATACGAACTTTAGACGCTCGAACAGCGGAACGGTCTCATCGAAGGCTTCGTCAAGCACGCGGTTGTCAAAGCGCAGCCAGCTAAGCTCTCGGTTTTGCGTGTACGAGAAGTCGCGCGGCGGTTTGCGCAGCTTTGCGGCGGCTTGCTTCTTTTCGATTTTGCTCGGCATATGCATCTGTCCGTTCAGTCCCCACAGAGGACGGTAGCCTAACACTTTTCACTATTGTCTCAATTTAGTCGACCGCTGGCACGGACGTATCGCGTGAACGGTATCTTTACCTACTTCTTACGCTGACAAGTCATAGGACTGACGCCCTGCTCGTCTGCAAGTGGTCTATATCCTCACTCAACTGGTACGTAAGTGTGAATAAGAATGATAGATAGCTGAATATCATCGAATACAGGCGGAAACGTAAACAAGCGTCATTTATATACATAAAACTTATTTAGCTATGCAATTCTGAATCAAAAGTTTAGAGATGCAATTGCAAATGGTTTTTAGGAAAAAAGAGCGTTTACCTTAGAAAAGTTACTTTAGAATGCCGAAGTACATCATGGGGGAATCACATGCGATATACCGTTCATCGCACTTTGTTGACCGTTCGGGGGCGAGGTGGAATTGCGGGTGGAATTTGGATATAACTAGAGCTGTCAGCAAGCAGCGTCCGCTATGGAAGGGCGCTGAGAGATTCGGCCGAAAGGCCCGAAAGAAAGGTAGGAGGCCATGACGAAAGGTCTGCACGTGCCTTCCGAGATCGGCAAGCTCAGGAAGGTCTGCCTGCACCGTCCCGGCGACGAGCTCCTCAACCTGCCGCCCGACGAGCTCGAGCGACTCCTGTTCGACGACGTCCCGTTCCTGGAGGTCGCGCAGCAGGAGCACGACACCTTCGCCCAGATCCTGAGGGACCAGGGCGTGGAGGTCCTCTATCTCGAGAACCTCGTCGCCGAGGTGTTCGACCAGGTCCCCGGCGCCCGCGCCGAGTTCACCGACCAGTACATCGCCGAGGCCGGCATCCGCGGCCAGCACATGCCGCAGATCGTCCGCGAGAAGCTGGACTCCATCGAGGACAACCTCGAGTTCGTCAAGAAGACCATGGCCGGCATGACCAAGTCCGAGATCGACATGCCCCTCACGGCGTCCACGACCCTCGACTCCCTGGTCAACTCCGAGTCCGAGTCCGACCTGATCATCGACCCGATGCCCAACCTCTACTTCACCCGCGACCCGTTCGCGGTCATCGGCGAGGGCGTCAACCTCAACCGCATGTACTCGGTCACCCGCAACCGCGAGACCCTGTACGGCAAGTACATCTTCAAGTACCACCCCGACTACAAGGACGTCTCGCTGTACTTCCGTCGCGACTGCCAGTTCCACACCGAGGGCGGCGACGTGCTGAACATCAACGAGAAGACCCTCGCCGTCGGCATCTCCCAGCGCACCCAGGCCGCCGCGATCGACGTCATGGCCCAGAACATCTTCTGGAACTCCGACTCCAAGGTCGAGCGCATCCTGGCCTTCGACATCCCGGTCTCGCGCGCCTTCATGCACCTCGACACGGTCTTCACCCAGATCGACGTCGATAAGTTCACGATCCACCCCGCCATCATGGGCACCCTGCGCGTCTACGAGCTGACCGCCGGCAAGAACCCGGGCGACGTGAACATCCGCCTGATCGAGGACACCCTCGAGCACGTCCTGGAGGACGCCACCGGCGTCGACCAGGTCAAGCTGATCCCCTGCGGCGGCGGCGACCCGATCGCGGCCTCCCGCGAGCAGTGGAACGACGGCTCCAACACCCTGTGCGTCGAGCCCGGCAAGATCTGCGTCTACGCCCGCAACACCGTCACCAACGACGTGCTGTACAAGGAGGGCCTGGACCTTCTCGTCGTGCCCTCCGCCGAGCTCTCCCGCGGCCGCGGCGGCCCGCGCTGCATGAGCATGCCCTTCTGGCGCGAGGACCTCTAAAGTCTTCAAGGACTCGTACGGGTCATAATACATACATCTAGCTGCCATTAGATGTCTCCCATTGGGGCGGTGCGGGTTTTCGCACCGCCCCAACCTTGTATGAGGAACGTCAACACGATTGGACGACTGCTTTTGTAAGGAGCTTGGCCATGGACATCAAGACGATTGGCGTTGAGGAATGGCTCAACGTTTGGGAGAAGAGCGCCGCGTGGGACATCGCCCAGTCGACGATCTCGTCGCTCACCATGGGCGAGCTGCGCGCGCTCGATGAACAGGACGGCGCCACGTTCTACGAGCGCCTGGACCGCGAGAAGATGAACTACGGCTGGATCGAGGGCTCGCCGGAGTTTAAGGCCGAGGTTGCCAAGCTGTATCGTCGCGAGGTCAATCCCGATCACATTCTGCAGACCAATGGCTGCACGGGCGCTAACCTCAACGCCATCATGGCTGTGGTCGAGCCCGGCGACCATGTTATCGCCGAGTGGCCCACCTACGCGCCGCTCTACGAGATTCCGCGCACGCTGGGCGCCGAGGTCGAGTATTGGGGGCTTCGCGAGGAACTCGGCTGGAAGCCCGATATCGAACAGCTCAAGCGCCTGGTTCGCCCCACCACCAAGCTCATCTGCATCAACAACGCATCGAACCCCATCGGTACGGTGCTCGATGCCGATATGCTCGGCCAGATTGCCGAGATCGCCCGTTCGGTGGGCGCCTACGTGCTGTGCGACGAGGTGTACCTGCCGCTTGAGAACACCGAGGCCTTTATGTCGATGGCTGACGTGTACGAGAATGCCATTGTCACCAACTCGTTGTCGAAGACCTATTCGACGCCTGCGGCCCGCGTGGGCTGGGTCGTGGCAGACGAAGAGGTGTCCAACCGTATCCGTACCTATCGCGATTACACCATGATCTGCGGCGGCGTGTTCAACGATGCCCTGGCGACCTATGTGCTCGAGCACAAGGACAAGATTGTCGAGCGCAATCGCAAGATCGTGTTTGGCAACCGCGATATCGCGCAGGCTTGGATCGATACGCAGCATCGCGTTTCCTGGACGGCTCCGCAGGGCGTGTCCACCTCGTTTATCCAGCTTGATATTCCCGAGGACGACGAGGGGTTCTGCAAGCGCCTGCTGTCCGAGAGGGGAGTGCTGCTGGTACCCGGCAGCCGCTTTGAGCTTCCCTGTGGCGCACGCCTGGGCTACTGCGCGAGCGAGGACGTTCTGCGTGAGGGCCTGATGCTTTTGGGCGAGGCACTGGCGGAGTTTGATCGCTAGGATTCCGATGATCTTCGAGGGCCTTATCTAAATTGGCCGAAGATAATCGAAAACGGACCCGTTTCCCTAGTGAAGCGGGTCCGTTTTTCTATACCGAGAAGTCAAGTTGTTACAAATGGGGCTGTAAAGCGAGCCGGTATCCGCTGGGCCTTATACTGAGTTTCCGGTGAACGGTATCAAGCGTCTGGTAAACGGTAATTTATTTACCAGAAATGAATAGGACAAACTTTTTTCTGAATAAAAATGAAAATGGTTGAGACACGGTATGAACCGCTAATTCTATTCATAGCTTTATTGGAAATATGCAATTTGAGGATGGTTTAACAAAGTTTAGTTCCATTTGATTTTAGGATTGAAAACGCGTTTAAGCACGTAAATACGCTTTATTAAGATGAAGTGTGCCATGCGTGAAGTATATGTGTATGCCGTTCACCCCCTATAAAAAACCGTTCGGGGGCAAGGTGGAAGTATGAGCTGATTTTGGATATAAATATGTCGTCAGCAATAACGCCTCACACGGAGGGGCGCTAACGAATCGGCCCTGACAAGGGCCCGAAAGAAAGGTAGGAGGCCATGACGAAAGGTCTGCACGTGCCTTCCGAGATCGGCAAGCTCAGGAAGGTCTGCCTGCACCGTCCCGGCGACGAGCTCCTCAACCTGCCGCCCGACGAGCTCGAGCGACTCCTGTTCGACGACGTCCCGTTCCTGGAGGTCGCGCAGCAGGAGCACGACACCTTCGCCCAGATCCTGAGGGACCAGGGCGTGGAGGTCCTCTATCTCGAGAACCTCGTCGCCGAGGTGTTCGACCAGGTCCCCGGCGCCCGCGCCGAGTTCACCGACCAGTACATCGCCGAGGCCGGCATCCGCGGCCAGCACATGCCGCAGATCGTCCGCGAGAAGCTGGACTCCATCGAGGACAACCTCGAGTTCGTCAAGAAGACCATGGCCGGCATGACCAAGTCCGAGATCGACATGCCCCTCACGGCGTCCACGACCCTCGACTCCCTGGTCAACTCCGAGTCCGAGTCCGACCTGATCATCGACCCGATGCCCAACCTCTACTTCACCCGCGACCCGTTCGCGGTCATCGGCGAGGGCGTCAACCTCAACCGCATGTACTCGGTCACCCGCAACCGCGAGACCCTGTACGGCAAGTACATCTTCAAGTACCACCCCGACTACAAGGACGTCTCGCTGTACTTCCGTCGCGACTGCCAGTTCCACACCGAGGGCGGCGACGTGCTGAACATCAACGAGAAGACCCTCGCCGTCGGCATCTCCCAGCGCACCCAGGCCGCCGCGATCGACGTCATGGCCCAGAACATCTTCTGGAACTCCGACTCCAAGGTCGAGCGCATCCTGGCCTTCGACATCCCGGTCTCGCGCGCCTTCATGCACCTCGACACGGTCTTCACCCAGATCGACGTCGATAAGTTCACGATCCACCCCGCCATCATGGGCACCCTGCGCGTCTACGAGCTGACCGCCGGCAAGAACCCGGGCGACGTGAACATCCGCCTGATCGAGGACACCCTCGAGCACGTCCTGGAGGACGCCACCGGCGTCGACCAGGTCAAGCTGATCCCCTGCGGCGGCGGCGACCCGATCGCGGCCTCCCGCGAGCAGTGGAACGACGGCTCCAACACCCTGTGCGTCGAGCCCGGCAAGATCTGCGTCTACGCCCGCAACACCGTCACCAACGACGTGCTGTACAAGGAGGGCCTGGACCTTCTCGTCGTGCCCTCCGCCGAGCTCTCCCGCGGCCGCGGCGGCCCGCGCTGCATGAGCATGCCCTTCTGGCGCGAGGACCTCTAAGTCTTTCCGTTTCCGGTGCGGTCCCCCTACAACCGCACCGGCTTCGCCCGTTAAACGGGCACCACTAATACTTACGTAATTCATTTCTTCGAAAGGAATCAAACCATGGGTGTTAACCTCTCCGGCCGTAGCTTCCTCAAGCTTCTTGACCTCACCACCGAGGAGATCGAGTACCTGCTCAAGCTCTCCAAGAACTTCAAGGATATGAAGCGCGCTGGCGTTCCGCACCGCTATCTCGAGGGCAAGAATATCGTTCTGCTCTTCCAGAAGACCTCTACTCGTACCCGCTGCGCCTTCGAGGTCGGCGGCATGGATCTGGGTATGGGCGTGACCTACCTCGATCCGGGTTCGTCGCAGATGGGCAAGAAGGAGTCCATCGAGGACACCGCCCGCGTTCTCGGCCGCATGTATGACGGCATCGAGTTCCGTGGCTTTGCCCAGGACGACGTCGAGGAGCTCGCTGCTAAGTCCGGCGTGCCCGTGTGGAACGGCCTGACCACCGAGTGGCACCCCACCCAGATGCTCGCCGACATCCTGACCGTCCAGGAGAACTTCAACTACGACATCAAGGGCAAGACCCTCGTCTTCATGGGCGACTGCAAGAACAATGTCGCTCGCTCCCTCATGGTCGCCTGCTCCAAGCTCGGCATGAACTTCGTGGCCTGCGGCCCCGAGGAGTGCATGCCCGCCGACGACGTCATCGAGGCCTGCAAGCCCATCGCCGAGGCCAACGGCTGCACCATCAAGCTGACCACCGACGTCAAGGACGGCGTCACCGGTGCCGACGTTATCTACACCGACGTGTGGGTCTCCATGGGCGAGCCCGACGAGGTCTGGGCCGAGCGCATCGCTCAGCTCACTCCGTATCGTGTTACCTCCGAGGTCATGGCTATGGCCAACCCGGGTGCCATCTTCCTGCACTGCCTGCCCAGCTTCCACGACACCAACACCACCATTGGCGCCGAGAAGTGCGAGCAGTTCGGCATCACCGAGCAGGAGGTCACCGACGAGGTCTTCGAGAGCCCCGCTTCCAAGGTCTTCGACGAGGCCGAGAACCGCATGCACACCATCAAGGCTGTCATGTACGCCACGCTCAAGTAAGAGCATCTAGCATCTCGCTCGGGGTGTATTGTTGAACACCCCGAGCGGCTGTGTCTGGTAAATATCTCGCGTCGGGCGGTGGGCACGGCACGGAAGATCCGCTTCGCACGAGAAAGTTAAATGATTTATGAAGGGGGGATGAGAACAATGACTGAGACCGCTAAGAAAAAGCGCGGTATGCCTTCATCGTTCACCATTCTTCTTGCTCTGCTGGCAATTGTCGCAGTGATTACCGTTATCGTCTCCGGCACGTCCGGCGGCGCGGTTACTGCCGCCCGTCTGAGCGATTTCTGCACCGCCCCGATTAAGGGCTTCGCTGACGCTCTGCCCGTCTGCCTCTTCGTTATGATCCTGGGCGGCTTCCTCGGCATGATGACCGAGACCGGCGCTCTGGACAACGGCATCGCCGTCCTGGTGCAGAAGCTTAAGGGCAACGAGATCATGCTCGTTCCCGTGCTGATGCTCATTTTCTCCCTCGGTGGTACCACTTATGGTATGTGCGAGGAGACCGTTCCCTTCTACGCCCTGCTCGCCGCTACCATGATGGCCGCTGGCTTCGACCCGATGGTCGGCGCCGCTACCGTCCTGCTCGGCGCTGGCTGCGGCTGCCTGGGCTCCACGGTTAACCCGTTCGCCGTCGGCGCTGCCGTCGACGCTCTGACCGGCGTTGGCATTGAGGTCAACCAGTCCATCATCATCGGCCTCGGTGCCGTCCTGTGGATTGTCACTACCGCTATGTCCATCGTCTTCGTGATGAACTATGCCAAGAAGGTCAAGGCTGACAAGGGTTCTACCATCCTGTCGATGCAGGAGCTCAAGGACGCCGAAGAAGCTCACGGCAAGGCTGCTTCCGAGGTCCACAAGGAGGTCAAGCTCACCGGTCGTCAGAAGGGTGTTCTGATCGCCTTCGCCTTCACCTTCGTCGTCATGATCGTCGGCTTCATCCCGCTGGCCGACCTCAACGAGGGCGTCGCCAACTTCTTCGACGCTGGCGCTGTCTACGACGCCGACGGTAACGCCGTCGTCCAGGGCTGGTCTGCCCTGATCACCGGCCTGCCCATTGGCCAGTGGTACTTCGACGAGGCTTCCACCTGGTTCTTCCTCATGGCCGTCCTGATCGGTATCATCGGTGGCCTGTCCGAGAAGCAGATCGTTAACACCTTCATCACCGGCGCTGCCGACATGATGTCCGTTGTTCTCGTCATCGCCCTCGCCCGTGGCATCTCCGTCCTCATGGCTAACACCGGCCTCGACGTCTTCGTCCTTGACGCTGCCGCCAATGCCCTGGCTGGCCTGTCCGGCGTGATCTTCGCTCCCATGAGCTTCCTGGTCTACTTCGGCCTGTCCTTCCTGATCCCCTCGACCTCCGGTATGGCCACCGTCTCCATGCCCATCATGGGACCGTTGGCTGTTAAGCTCGGCTTCTCGCCTGAGGTCATGGTCATGATCTTCTCCGCCGCCATCGGTGTCGTGAACCTTTTCACCCCGACCTCCGGCGCCATCATGGGCGGTCTCGCCCTGGCCAAGATCGAGTGGACGACCTGGCTCAAGTTTGCCCTTAAGCTCATCGTCGCGCTCTCTGTCGTCTGCGCCATCATCCTGACCGTCGCCTGCGTGTTGATCTAAGTACCCAACGGGTACCCCACGGAAACCTTGACGATCCTGTAGAGGATCACCTGGTCATCGTCTGTCCGGTGGGGTAAACCCACCGGTAGACTCCTACCTTTAGCCCCCTTCCGTTCCGTGCGCGGGAGGGGGCGCTCTTGTGTTCCGGCGTTTTACCAAACGCCGGAACCACTCGACGCTGCAAGCCCGCCAGAGCGGCAATCTGACGTTCAATCGTCGGGCATGGCCAAAAGGCCTATGCCCTCCCCTTTCACGTCACCTTGCTCGCTCTGGCGGGCTTTCGCTGACTTTTGCCCCACCTGCGGCGCTGCCATTGTTGCTGCAGGGGGACAGCTTGCTCGCTCTGGTGCCTGTTCGCTGTCCGTTCTCTGCCCGCAACGTTTCTGCTGTTGGTGCAAAGGGGTCAGATTACTTTGCGCCAAAAGGGGAAGTTGCGGTGGAATAGTTCCTGTTTGGCCGTCTTGAGGGGTTAAACGGGAACTATTTCACCGCAACTTATCGATGGCGTGTTTGGTTGGTGCCAGTTGATTGCTTGGGCGTTGGGGAGGGTCTGCTCCGTTATAATCGCCTAGAACATTAAATGGAAACGGGACGGGAGCCATATATGCGCCAGGGTTTCGACAACGCGAAGTATATCGAGCTGCAGGCTGCTCACATTAAGGAGCGCATCTCGCAGTTTGGTGGCAAGCTCTATTTGGAGTTTGGCGGTAAGCTGTTCGATGACTATCATGCGAGCCGCGTGCTGCCGGGTTTTGAACCGGACAGCAAGTTCCGCATGCTCAAGAGCATCGCCGACGATGTCGAGGTTATCATCGCGATCAACGCGAACCACATCGAGAAAAACAAGGCTCGTGGTGACCTCGGCATTACCTATGACGAGGATGTGCTGCGCCTGGTTGACCTGTTCCGCGGCAACGGCTTTGCTGTCGCGGCTGTGGTCATCACCCAGTACGCCGGCCAGCCCGCTGCCGATGTGTTCCGCAACCGCCTGAACGCGCTCGGTATTCCCGCCAAGCTGCACTATCCCATCGAGGGGTATCCGCACGATGTCGATCTGATCGTGTCCGACGATGGCTACGGCAAGAACGAGTTTGTCGAGACCACCCGACCGCTCGTCGTGGTCACTGCCCCCGGTCCTGGCTCGGGCAAGCTTGCCACCTGCCTGTCTCAGCTCTATCACGAGCACAAGCATGGCACGGCCGCCGGCTATGCCAAGTTCGAGACCTTCCCTGTCTGGAATCTTCCTCTGACGCATCCGGTCAATATTGCCTACGAGGCCGCCACGGCTGACCTCGACGACGCCAATATCATCGATTCGTTCCACCTTGAGGCCTACAACAAGACCACGGTCAACTACAACCGCGACGTCGAGGCCTTCCCGGTGGTCCGTGCCCTGATGGAAAAGATCCTGGGCAAGAGTCCCTACCAGAGTCCTACGGACATGGGCGTCAATATGGTCGGCTTTGCCATCACCGATGACGATGCCTGCCGCGACGCTTCCAAGATGGAGATCGTCCGCCGCTACTTTACCGCGGTCGAAAATGTGCGCCGTACCGGCGTGGGCGATGAGCAAGTCGACCGTCTCAAGATTATTATGAAGAAAGCCGGCATCGATAAGAACTACTCACCGGCGCGCTCGGCGGCCCTCACCAGGGAGCAGCTGACGGGTGGTCCCGTGGGTGCCATGGTCATGCCCGATGGCTCCGTGGTGACCGGTAAGACCTCCACGCGCCTGGGCGCCGCAAGTTCGCTCATTATGAACGCCCTCAAGCATGTCTCGGGCGTCGACCTTGAGCTCGAGGTCATTAGCGATGAGGCGATCGAGCCCATCAGCAAGCTCAAGACGCATTTCCTGGGCAGTAAAAACCCGCGCCTCCACACCGACGAGACGCTTATGGCGCTGTCGATCACCTCGGCCACGAGTGAGACGGCCGCTCGCGTCCTTTCGGGCCTGGAGCAGCTGCGCGGTTGCGATGCCTTCTTTAGCGTGATTATCTCGCCGACGGACGAGACGGTACTGCGCAAACTTGGTATCAACGTGTGCTGCGAGCCCAAGTTTGAGCGCCGCGGTTTCTTCCATCGCTAAGTTTGAAGCACCGCGGTAATTGCATTGCATTTTGGCCGTATCGGGTTAGCGCCCGGTACGGCTTTTTGATCAATAAAGCGCCTATTTCGGCGAAAAATAGCTGTTTACCTGCCTAGAAACATTTTGAGCGGTATACAATAACCGTAACTGTTTCATCCTTAGCGGGATGCCGCATGATGGATATTACCTGCCATCGTGAGGTGTGTCGGTCGCGCACGGCGCGTTAGATGCTCGTGCTCGGTTTGAGGAGGCTGCTATGGCGGGCAAGGGTCGTGCGAGTGTCAACGATATGAAGCGTGTCGAGGTGCTGGTGTTGATGGAGATCGACCAGCAAACCGAAGATAATGGCGGGCCGTATGGTTTCTCGCGCAAAACGCTTGCCGAGCGCGTGGGGGTTTCGCCGTATCGTGCCCGCGCTGCAATCGATCGCTTGGATTCCGAAGGCATGATTGATGTCGTCTCGCGTTATAGCGACGACGGCGGTCAGCTTGCAAATGGCATTTGCCTCACCGAACGTGGCGAGTGGTATCTTGAGGGCGTCCGTACCGGCATGCTCGTTCAAGAAATGCTTGAGGACGAGGTTGCTGATCGATAGCAGCATGTAACCCTTGCCATAGCGACGCCGCTTGGGAAACCGGGCGGCGTTTTGTTTCAAGATTGAGAAATGCAATCGCACGCGAGAAAAATTGCGAACGGTCCGCGGCGCGAGTATTACAATGAAGACCCGTAAGATGTGTATGGACAACTTCTACGGGAAGCGCAGGTAACTCAATATGACCAAGCATGTGTTCGTAACCGGTGGCGTGGTTTCGTCCCTGGGCAAGGGTATTACCGCGGCCTCGCTGGGCCGTCTGCTCAAGTCGCGTGGCTACAAAGTAACGATGCAGAAGGCCGACCCGTATCTGAACGTCGACCCCGGTACCATGAGCCCCTTCCAGCATGGTGAGGTCTTCGTTACCGAGGATGGTTACGAGTCCGACCTGGACCTGGGTCATTACGAGCGCTTTATTGATGAGAACCTGACCCGCGATTCCAACTTTACGACCGGCGCCATCTATAAGAGCTTGATCGCCCGCGAGCGTCGCGGCGACTTTTTGGGCGGTACCGTGCAGGTGATTCCCCACGTCACCAATGCCATTAAGGACAAGTTCCGCCGCATTGAGGAGCAGACCGGCTCCGATGTAGTCATCACCGAGCTGGGCGGCACGATCGGTGACATCGAGTCCCAACCGTTTGTCGAGGCCATCCGTCAGTACCGCAAGGAGGCCGGCCCCGAGAACGTCTGCTACATCCACGTGTCGCTCGTTCCCTATATCGCCGCCGCCCACGAGGTCAAGACCAAGCCCACGCAGCATTCCGTCAAGGAGCTCCGCAGCTTTGGCATCCAGCCCGATATCATCGTGCTGCGCTCCGACCACCATATCGATGACGCTATCCGCGGAAAGATCGCAAGCTTCTGTGACGTTGACACCGATTGTGTCTTTACCAACGAGGACTGCGCGAGCATTTACGATGTTCCGCAGCTGCTTGCCGAGCAGGACTTTGACCTGCGCATTTGCGAGCGCCTGGGTCTGGACCCGCGTGAGCGCGACATGAGCGAGTGGAACGAGTTCCTGCGCAAACAGAATCACGCCAACCATCACGCCGACAAGGTGAAGATTGCCGTCGTGGGTAAGTACACGCAGCTGCCCGATGCGTACCTGTCGGTTATCGAGGCCCTGCACCATGCGGGCGTCTTCTACGATCGCCATGTGGACGTCCAGCTGGTCGACGGCGAGAGCCTCGACGAGCAGAATGTCTCCGAGGTTTTGGGCGACGCCTCGGGCATCCTGGTCCCCGGCGGCTTTGGCAAGCGCGCCCTGGAGGGCAAGATCCTCGCGGCCGAGTTTGCCCGTGAGCACAAGATTCCGTATCTGGGCATTTGCCTGGGTATGCAGGTGGCCGTGTGCGAATTTGCGCGCAACGTCGTCGGCCTTGCCGGCGCCAGCTCCTCCGAGTTCGATCCGGATGGCCCGTATAGTGTCATCGATCTGATGAGCTCGCAGGAGGACGTGACCGAGAAGGGCGGCACCATGCGCCTGGGCGCCTATCCGTGCAAGCTCGCCGCCGATACCCTCGCTCGCGAGGCATATGGCGAGGAGCTCGTCTACGAGCGTCACCGTCATCGCTTTGAGTTCAACAACGCCTTCCGCGACCAGCTCGAGGACGCCGGTTTGGTTATCTCGGGCCTGTCGCCCGACGAGCGCCTGGTCGAGATGGTCGAGCTGCCGCGCGACGTGCATCCGTGGTATGTGGCAACCCAGGCTCATCCCGAGTTCAAGAGCCGCCCGACCAACCCGCAGCCGCTGTTCCGCGAGTTCGTGCGCGCTTCGATCGGCCAGCACGAGGGTGTCGACCGTCTGCAGGTGACGCCCATGAACCTTGCTACGGACTAAGGGTGCCGTCGAATAAGGGGCATACCGAAGCTACTCCCTCGTCGCTCGCTGTGGCGGCGGGGGAGTATCTCGATTACCTCGCGGTCGAGCGGGGTTTGGCGCGCAACACGATTGCGGCCTATCGTCGTGACCTGACGACGTACTGCGCCTATCTGGAGCGGGCGGGTACTGTGTCTTTTGAAGAGGTGACCCGTCGGGTCGTGGAGGGCTTTGTCGCCGACCGTCGCGATGGGGGCTATTCCGATGCCTCGGTGGAGCGTGCGCTTGCGGCTGTGAAGGGCCTGCATGCCTTTTTGGTGCGCGATGGGGCTGTGGCCCAAAATCCAACGGCGGCGTTGCGCCTGCCTAAAAAGGCTGATCGTTTGCCGGAGTATCTATCGGTGGAGGATGTCTCGGCGCTGCTTGATCAAGACTTCCCCGAGGGCGAGATGGGCTTGCGCGACCATGCCATCTTGGAAGTGCTCTACGGATGCGGTTTGCGTGTGAGCGAGTTGGTGGGGCTCGATGTGGGCGATATCCATATCGACGATGGCTTTGTGCTCGTTCGCGGTAAGGGCTCAAAGGAACGCCTGTCCCCGCTGGTGGGAAGCGCGGCGCGAGCTCTGACGCTCTATGTAACTGAGGGGCGTTCTCGCTTGGCGGCCCATGCCCGCGGAACCGAGACCTCGGCGGTCTTTTTAAATAAGAACGGCCGCCGTCTGTCGCGTCAGGGCATCCATGCCATCTGTGAGCGCTACGGGCGCCAGGTGGGGCTGGTGGGACTCCATCCCCACACGCTGCGTCACTCCTTTGCTACCCATATGCTTGCGGGCGGCGCAGACCTCCGTGTGCTACAGGAGATCTTGGGACATGCCGATATATCGACCACGCAGGTCTACACGCATGTCGATCGTACGCAACTGACCGAGGTCTATCTGGCGGCGCACCCGCTGGCGCATCGTTAACTCATCGCTGACCTGCAAATTTATAGGTATTTGGGGACGAGCCCCAGATTGCCACGGCGTGCTTTTGCGCGCGCATGGGCAATCTGGGGCCCGTCCCATTTTTCGCCACTTGGCATCGCGGTGGTGGGCCGAATGTGCCTTGGGTGGGGGAGTTTGGGGGCGATGTGAACGGCATGTAAAGGGACGTAAAAATCGCTTCAAGGTCAACTTGAAGGTTGAGGTTGAACGGCGGGGTGCCACAGGTGGCATCCGCCGTTGCTGTAAACACAACATATTGTGTTTTCGAACATATGCTTGGGGGTGTTTTGCAATATATGGTGGGTGGAGTGGTGGGGCGGAGTGGGGGAAGGGGTGGGGAAAGGTGTTGAAAAATGGGGCGGTTCCCCATATTATTAATGACGTCGACAGGCGGGGGGGTTCCCCGCGTACGTGCCATCTGAGTAACCGAGGGGAGGGCGCACATGGGAATGACTGGTGCATACGAGCGCAATCTCGATGCAAAAGGTCGTCTATCCCTGCCTGCACCCCTTCGCGAGGAGCTTGGAGAGCATGTTCGCGTGTTCAAAGCCCTGGATGTCGATGCTCTGTACGTGTTCTCTGCCGAGGCCTTCGATAAGTGGGTCGAAGGACTCTTCGCGGGTCGTGAGGGCCACGAGGGTTTTAACCCGCGTGACATTAACGACCAGAAGCTCATGAGGGCGATCAACAAGCGCACCACGTCGATGGACGTGGACAGCGCCGGTCGTATCGGTCTTTCCGAGTCTCTCCGCAAGCAGGCGAACCTCGACCGCGAGGTCACGGTTGTGGGCAACTACGACCACCTTGAGGTTTGGGATCGCGCCGCGGCCGATGAGGACGATGACGATGAGGCCCTGCTGGACCTCTTCTTCTCGTAAGGGCAAGGCACGGGTAACGGATGGAGCGTGGGATCTTGACACAAGAATATCGGCATGAACCTGTCATGCTCGGCGAAGTGCTTGAGTCGCTGCGGCTAAAGAGCGGCTCCGTTGTCTGCGATTGCACCCTTGGCGGTGCCGGCCATTCGGTAAAGATGGCCGCGCAGGTGGGGGAGACGGGCCTTTTGCTCGGCGTCGATCAGGACGACATGGCCCTCGAGGCCGCTGGCGCCCGTCTGGACCGCGAGGTTCCCGGCGTTCCGCACCAGCTGCTGAAGGGCAACTTCGGCGACTTGGACGAGCTGCTTTGCTCGGCCGAGGTGCCCGGGGTCGATGGCTTCCTGTTCGATTTGGGCGTTTCGTCGCCGCAACTCGATATCCCTGGCAGGGGCTTTTCGTATAACGAGGACGCCCCATTGGACATGCGGATGGATCCGGGCAATAACACCTTAAACGCAGCTGAGGTCATCAACACCTATAACGAACACGACCTCGCCCGGATTCTACGCGTCTACGGCGAAGAGAAGTTCGCCTCGCAGATCGCGCGCGAGATCGTGCGCCGCCGCGAGCAAGAACCGATCGAAACCACCGGCCAATTTGTCGAGATCATCAAGGCGGGTATCCCGGCTGCCGCTCGTCGGCATGGCGGACACCCGGCCAAGAAAAGTTTCCAGGCCATTCGCATCGAGGTCAATCACGAGCTCGATGTGCTCGAACGAGGGCTTGATGCCGCCACCAGGTGGCTCAACCCGGGCGGACGTATCTGCGTCATCTCGTATCACTCGCTCGAGGACCGTATCGTAAAGAACCACTTTAAGGAGATGAGCCAGGGGTGCACGTGTCCGCCGGAGATTCCGGTGTGCGTGTGCGGCAACGTGCCGATACTCAAGGTCATCACCCGCAAACCCTTGGTTGCCCAGCCTGATGAGGTTGCGCGCAACCCTCGGGCGAGATCAGCCAAAATCCGCGTGGCGCAGCGTCTGTAGGCGCGACCGCGCGATATTGGACCTCCCGCTCGCACCATAAACGAAGCTTAAACACACTACCAACGTACTCGGGATGGGAGGCGGCATATCATGGGCTACAACACTTCAAGCGCAGCACTCGCCTATGATATGAACGCCATGCCCGCCTATCGTGAGGCGCCGCAGGCCCCCGTTGCTCCCCGTGAGCAGCGCGCGCCGCGCTTTGATGTCTACACGGGCGCGGGCCGTCAGGCAAACCAGGCGGTAAGCCCGGTTTTCATGAGCGTTCTTAAAACGTTTTGCATCATTGCGGCTATCTTCATGACGATCGGCGTCGCCCGCGTGGCGCTCGCCGGCGTTACGGCCCAGGTGCTCAACAGCAACGCCGAGCTTACCAGCACGCTTGAAAAGGCGACCGATGAGAGCTCCGACCTGGAGGTCATGCATTCGGTCTATGGCGCCGACACGCGCATTCGCGACCTTGCGGGCGCTTATGGCATGGTGGAGCCCAGCGAGAGCGTTACACTTGACTTTTCGCAGGATGCAGCCGCGGGCGCCAACGCGACCGCGACCGCTCAGTAGCAAGACGGTAGCTGAGTATGACAAATGACTATCGCCGCGGTTCCGATGGGGGCCGCGGTTCTGGACGTCCCTCGTCGCGGGGACGTTCTGGTTATCAAGGAACGGGTCGGCAATCTTACAACGTCGGGCAGTCCCGTGGCAACGACCCGGCGTCGCGACTTCGCGGCTCGGGCGGCCCTCAAGTGCATAACACCAGGTCGCGCAAAAGTTCGTCGACCGAATGGCTCACAGGCGCACCTCTGCCTCGCCGCAAAGCCGTCATGGGCTTCATCGGGCTTGGCTTGGGCTTGGGCGTCTTTCGCCTTGCCGACTATCAAATTGTCGAAGCCGATAAACTGCGCGAGCGTGCCGATGCGCGCCGCCTGCTTGCGCAGACCCTCTATGCCAAACGCGGCACCATCTACGACCGCAACGGCAACGTGTTGGCGTCGTCGGTCGAATGTCGCAACATCGCCGTGAACCCGCAGCTTGTCGAGGATGTTGACAAGACGGTGTCGGCGCTGGTCAAGGCAACTGGAATCGATAAAAAGACCTGCCGCAAGCTCGTTGAGTCCGATGGAACCTGGGTGTATATCAAGCGCCAGGTGGACGAAGACGATGTTGCGGCGCTGGAGAAGAAGAACCTGCCCGGCGTGCTTTTTGAGCAGGCCATGAAGCGCGTATATCCATACGGCAATCTGGCATCGCAGGTGCTGGGTGTAGTGAATGTAGACAACGACGGCTTGACGGGTCTCGAAAAGCAATACAACAAGCTTCTGACCGGCACGAACGGTTCTCTCGTACGCGAGCGCGCGAGGGACGGCAGCTATATCGCGGGCGGTGCCTATAAAAAGGTGGCTGCGGTCGACGGCGTTGATATCGTGACGACGCTCGACGTCAATATCCAGCGTGCGGCCGAGGATGCCCTGGCAGAGGCAGTTGAGAAGACTAAGGCCAAGAACGGCTCGGCGCTGGTCACCGATCCTACGACAGGCGAGATTTTGGCAGCCTGCTCGTACCCGACCTACGACCAGACCGATCTGGAGAATGCCAAGACCGAGGATATGAATCTGCGCCTGGTCACCGACGCCTACGAGCCCGGCTCGGTCTTTAAGACGCTCGTGGCGGGCGCCGGCTTCGACTTGGGCGTCGTGCGATCGAGTACGTCGTTTGAGGTGCCGGCGAGCATCAAGGTGGGCGACGATACCGTCACCGATGCCGACAAGCGCGACTATGCCATGACCATGGATGTGCGCGAGATGATGCGCCGTTCGTCCAACGTGGGCTTTGTCCTGGTGGGGCGCAAGATCGGTGCCGACGACTTTGCCGCCTATGTGGACAAGTGGGGCATCGGTCACAGCTCGGGTGTCGATTTTCCGGGAGAGAGTCTGGGTATCGTCAAGGAGCGTGACCAGTATGACGGCGCCACGCTGGGCTCGATGAGCTTTGGACAGGCACTGTCCGTCTCGCCGATTGAGATCGCACGTGCCGTGGGCGGCATCGCCAACGGCGGCGTGATGATGACACCGCACTTCTATAAGTCCAGCAAAGGCGACGAGAAGGACTGGGGTGAAGGCGAGCGCGCGATTTCGGAGGACGCCGCATCCCAGGTGACATCGTGCATGCAGACGGTCGTGTCCGAGGGAACGGGCGTTGGCGGCGCGGTTGACGGCTATGACGTGGCGGGTAAGACCGGTACGGCCGAACGTGCCGACGAGAACGGCGGCTACCTCAAGGAGAACTACATGTCGTCCTTTATGGGCTTTGCACCGGCACAATCGCCCAAGGTGCTGTGCTATATCACGCTCGACGGAACGCCGAGCGGCTCAGATGCCGCTGCGGTGCCGTTCCAGTCCATTATGGCCAACGCGCTCGACGTGCTGGGTATCCCGCACACGAAGTAGGGGGTTACAATCTTTGGGGCGTTGTTTGTTGTCCCATATGAGGGTGTTCACATGCCCTGCACCACGCATGTGCGGCGCTGGGATACAATACGCCGATAGCATTATTAGGTTTACAGGGGAGCTGCAATGATAGAGATCGCCGTCAACAACCTCGCGGCCGCAACAGGGGCCCGAACCGTGACGGGAGAAGCCGATCGGGTATGCCGCGGGTGCGTTATCGACTCGCGCCAGGTCGAGGAAGGGACGATTTTCGTCGCCTTTCCCGGTGAAAACGTCGACGGCAATGATTTTGCTTCCCGTGCCGTCCAGTCGGGTGCCGGCGCCGTCGTGATGACGCGTGAGCCCGAGGCTGAGCTGGTCTCGCTGGCGCAGGACAAGGGGTGCGCCATCCTGCTGACCGATGATCCCGAGGAGTTTCTGCTGCGTTTGGCGCACACGTATCGCCTGGAGCTTGGCTGCCTGGTCGTTGGCATTACCGGTTCCATCGGCAAGACGACGACCAAGGACGTGCTCGCCGCCGTGCTCGCCAAGCGCTATCGTGTCTGGGCCACCAAGGGCAATTTCAATAACCTGATCGGCATGCCGCTCACGGTGCTTTCCGCTCCGGCCGATACCGAGGTCCTGGTGCTCGAGATGGGCATGAACCATTTCCACGAGATTGAGCGCCTTTCCCAGTCCGCCAATCCCAACCTTGCCATCGTAAGCAAGATTGGTACCTCTCACATCGGCATTTTGGGCAGCCGCGAGAACATCGCCCGCGCTAAGGCCGAGATTGTCCAGGGTATGTGCGCCGCCGGCGACTTCTTGCCGCTGCTGGTTTTGGGCGGCGAGGACGACTTTACGCCGTTCATTCGCGATACGTTCGCCCAGCCTGCTGGTATCGATGTGATGCTGGCCGGCGTCTCGGACGATGATGAGGTCCGTGCCCGCGACATTCGTGTTGATGACGAGGGACGTCCGGTCTTTACGCTCGATTTTGGCCAGGGTGAGACGATCGATACCATGCTTGCCATCCCCGGCGTGCAGTCCGTTCCTAATGCCGTTAAGGCCGCCGCGGTTTCCTATCGCCTGGGCGTGACGCCCGAGCAGATCGATGCTGCCTTTAGGGGCCTCACGATCACCGGTCACCGCCAGGAGATCAAGCGCGCCAAGAGCGGTGCCCGCGTCATCGACGATTCCTATAACGCCAGTGCCGAATCCATGGCTGCTGGCCTCGATCTACTGTGCTCGCTTTCGTGCACGGGGTCTCGCATGGCGATCCTGGGCGAGATGGGCGAGATGGGCGATGAGGCTCCTCGCATGCATGAGCTCGTGGGCGCCTATGCGGCCGCCAAGAAGCTCGACATGCTGGCGTGCGTGGGTGGTGAGCTGGCCCAGCTTATGGCCGATGCCGCGCGCATGATGGGCATGGACGAGGACCGCATCCAGGTGTTCTCCGATTATCAGCAGGTGCTCGACCGCATGGGCGGCGCGCTTGAAAAACATGATGTTGTACTGGTCAAGGGTTCCCGCTTTGTTGAGCTCGACCGCTTTGTGGAAGGTGTGTGCTAGCCCATGTTCGGCAATCCCTCGTATCCAACGTATCAGGCTTTTTTGGGGCTTGGCATCGCCGCTGCCATTGCGCTGCTGCTCATGCCGTGGTGGATCAAGCTGCTGAAGGTCGAGGGTATCGGCCAACAGGTCCGAGCCGACGGCCCCAAGCGTCATTTGATTAAACAGGGTACGCCGACCATGGGCGGCGTCATCATCCTTGTTGCGATTTCGCTGACCTGCCTGCTGATGGGCAAGCTCACCACCGAGCTCGTGCTCGTGCTGCTCGCCACGCTGGCGACCGGCGTGCTGGGCCTGATCGACGACCTGACCTCCGTTACGCATGGGCGCTCGCTCGGTCTGACGCCTCATGCCAAGATGATCGGCCTAACCATTATCTGTGTCACCTTTACGGTACTTGCCGTCAACTGGTGCGGCGTCGCCCCCGAGATTCGTTTTCCCGGCGGCCTGACGATTGACCTTGGCGTGCTTTCGACCACCATCTGCGGCCTTTCGTTCCCGTGGCTCTACATTGTCTTTTGCTGGCTGATGATCGCCGGTCTTTCTAATGCCGTGAACCTGACCGATGGCCTTGACGGTCTTGCCGGCGGCACCTCCATGATTGCCATGCTTGCCATGGCTGCCATGGCGTTTTTGCACGGAGACGTGAACCTGTCCATCTTCTGCGCCGCGTGTGCCGGTGCCTGCTTGGGCTTTCTGTGGTTCAACTGCTATCCGGCGAGCATCTTTATGGGCGATACCGGCTCGCTTGCCCTGGGCGCCGCGTTTGCCTGCACGTCCATCATGACCAACACCGAGGTCGTCTCCCTCATCATCGGCGGCCTGTTTATCGTTGAGACCCTGTCGGTCATGATTCAGGTTGTCTACTTCCACTTTACGCACAAGCGCGTCTTCCTTATGGCGCCCATCCATCATCATTTCGAAAAGAAGGGCTGGGCCGAGACCAAGGTCGTCATCCGTTTTTGGATTATCGCTGCGGCCTTTGGTGCCGTTGGCCTTGCTCTGTTCTTCCAGTTGGGATAGTGGTCTTTCATGTCTCTTGCTGATGTCTTTAGCCTGCTCGTTTTGGGTCAGGGCAAATCCGGTCTCGATGTCGCCCGCTGGGCGCTGGCACATCCCGAGCGCGTAAGCGCCGTTACCGTGTATGGCGGCGGCACCTCTGAGCCCAATGACGCCACGCGTGCGCTCGAGGCTGCTGGTGTGTCGTTTGTCTATGGGACCGAACAGGTCGAGGGCGCCTATGACGTATGCGTGACGTGCCCGGGCATCTCGGAGTTCTCGGGCTTCTTTAAGGCCGGGCGCGAACATGCCGCCCAGATTATGGGTGAGCCCGAGTTTGCCTATCGCCTGTCGCCCGATAACTGGATTGCCATCACGGGCACCAACGGCAAGACGACCACCACGTCGCTGACTGATTATCTGCTTAAGGCTGCCGGCGAGGCCAGCGTTGCTGTCGGCAACATCGGCGAGCCGCCGGTCAACGAGATTGACGGCCGAGCCCACAACGAGTGGTTTGTGGCTGAGCTTTCGAGCTATCAGATTGCTACGACCACCGAGCTCCACCCCCGCGTGGCGGTGCTGCTCAACATCACTCCCGACCACCTGGGCTGGCATAAGAGCCATAAGAACTACGCGCTTGCCAAGATCAAACTGTTTGACAATATGGTCGATGACGATCTGGCGGTTGTCGACGTCGAAGACGCCGGCATTCACGAGTTCGATGAGTACATCTACACGCCGGGTCGTCGCATCTGCAAGGTTGCCTTTGACGAGCCTGAGGGCAAGGATGCCGCCTTTGTGCGCGACGGCAAGATGGTCGTGCGCCTGAAGGGCGTCGAGACTCAGCTTGTCGCCACGTCCGAGCTCAAGATCTCGGGCCATCACAATGTTATCAATGCCCTGTGCGCTGCCACGGCTGCCCTGGCAGTCGGTGCCGATGTCGATGGTGTCTGCCGCGGTCTGGCCTCGTTCCAGCCGCTCGAGCACCGCGTGGAGCCGTGTGGCGAGATTGACGGCGTGCGCTACGTCAACGATTCCAAGGCGACCAACACCGATGCGGTCGAGAAGGCGCTGACGGCATTTCCCGATGACGATGTGATCTTGCTGCTCGGCGGCCACGATAAGGGCACGCCGCTCACGGACTTCGCGCGCGTCGTTATGGACAACGTGCGCTCGGTCGTCTGCTTTGGCGATGCGCGCGAGCGCTTCACCGCCGCTATGGACGAGGCCGATGTCGATGGTGATGTGGATATCGCCCAGGCGGATGACCTGCGCGACGCCGTGGACGTTGCCCGTTCGCTTTCGAGCCGTGGTGACGTGATCTTACTTTCTCCTGCCTGCTCTTCGTTCGATGAGTTCTCGGGCTATGAGGAGCGCGGCCGCGTGTTTAAGGACTACGTGGCTCAGCTTGCCGCTACAGCGAAATCACAAATGGAATAGGGGTTGCGGTGAGAGAGGAGAGCCCCCGACAAGGTATGAGGAGGCCCGACTCGGACCGTGCTTCCTCACGGCGCATCACACCGCGTTCCAGCCGCGGCGGGCAGTCGTTTAGCGAACGCTATATTGCCGGCGTTCCCGCCCGTATCATGCGCCCCCGTTTGATATTCATGGCCTGCTTGTTTACCTTGGTATGCTTTGGCCTGCTGATGGTGTACTCGGCGTCTTCGGTCGAGGCGCTGCACGAGAATGGCTCGGCGACGTTTTTTCTGGGCCGACAGGCCGCGTTTGCAGTGGTCGGTGTTCTGGCGCTGATTGCCATCGTGCGCGTTTTGCCGGACAGCTGGTTTGGGGAGGATGTGCTCAGGATCTTCCTCATAGGCATGATAGGGCTACTGCTTCTGGTGTTCTTGGTGGGCAGCGGCAGCCGCGGCGCCACGCGCTGGCTCAACATCGCCGGTATTCAGTTCCAGCCTTCCGAGTTTTTAAAGCCATTTGCCATTGCGTATTCGGCCATCATGCTTGATCGCTTCTTTTCGCCCGGTGGCAACATCAACGAATTCCTTCGCAAGATGGGCATCTACCTGGGCATTTCGCTCTTTCTGATCTTTATCCAGCCCGATTTCGGTACTGTCCTGATCATCCTGTTGACCCTCATGTGCATGGCGTTGTTTGCGGGTCTCGACCCCAGATTTATCATCGGCGTGCTAATCTTCGGCATTCTCGTGATCGTGATTGCGCTTGTCGCAGAGCCGTACCGTATGGTGCGTATTCAGGTTGCCTTGAACCCTTGGGCCGACGAGTATGGTGACGGCTATCAGGCCACGCTTGCCATCATGGCCTTTGCCTCGGGCGGTCTGTTCGGCCGTGGCATCGGCAACTCAACCATGAAGTACTCGTATCTGCCCGAGGCACACAACGACTACATCTTGGCCATCATTGGCGAGGAAGTCGGTTTTGTCGGAACCGTGCTGTTCTTCTTGGTGTTTGCGATGCTGATCTACTCGGCGTTTCGCATTGCCGAGCAGGCGACCGATCGTCGGGGCGCGCTCATGGCGTCTGGCTCCGCGGTCATTCTCGCGGTGCAGTTTTTGATTAACGCGCTGGGCATCCTCAACGTATTTCCCATGACGGGCAAACCGTTGCCGTTTATTAGCTACGGCGGTTCGTCGATTATTGTGTCGCTTATGCTTGCCGGGTTGATCCTGCGCGTTTCATACGAGAGCGCCTGCCGCGATGAGTATGACCGCCGCCGTGAGAGCTTTGCCGTTATGGATGAGAGCACCGCCGGCGTGCCCCACGTGCGCGGTGAACGACCTTCGCGTAGCGGCTTTACCGTTCTGGATGGTTCTGCATCCGAGCCGGCAGCTCGTCCGCGCCCGCGAACGGCTCCGCAAGGTCGTCCGCAGCGCCCCAGCCCTCGCAACGCGGGCGGCGGATATAATCGAATCGATTTGAACTCGGACCCGTCGGCGCGTCTGCGCACCGACGACCAGGGACCGCGTGTACGAAGGGACTACCATGACCGATAAAATGACCGTTGCTATTGCAGCCGGCGGCACGGCAGGACACATCAACCCCGCGCTCGCCTTGGCCGAAGAGCTGCGTGACCGTGGCCACCACGTTGTGTTCGTGGGCCAGTCGCGCAAGCTCGAGGGTCGTCTGGTCCCCGAGGCTGGGTTTGATTTTGTGCCCATTACGGTCACGGGCTTCGACCGCTCCCGTCCTTGGACGGCGCTCACCTCGCTGTGGCGTGTCAACAAGGCCAAGCGTGCGCTCGCCAGTCATTTCTCAAAGGTCGGCAAGCCCGATGCCGCCATTGGTTTTGGTGCCTATGTCGAGGTTCCGCTGCTGGGGTGGTGCAAGGGCGCGGGCGTTCCGTATCTGCTGCATGAGCAGAACTCTGTTCCGGGCCTGGCCAACAAGATGATGAACTCCCACGCCGCCCGCGTGTGCATCTCGGTGCCGGCAGCGCGTTCGGTCTTTGAGCGCGAAGGTGACCCTGACCACGTGCTCATGACCGGCAACCCCGTACGTCGCTCGGTGATCGAGGGCGATCGCGCTCGCGGCCGCAAGGCACTTGGCGTTCCCGAGGACGCTACGCTGCTGCTCGTCTTTGGCGGTTCACTTGGCGCCCAGCACCTCAACGAGCGCGTGGTTTCGCTCAAAAACGAGCTGCTTTCGCGCAAGAACCTCTATGTGTTGCATTCGACTGGTGCCGACGGCTTTGAGGAGACCGAGCGCGCTTTGGCGCTGACGCCCGAGGAGGCGAAGCGTTACCGCGTCCAGCCTTACATCGACAACATGGGCGATATGCTGGCTGCTGCCGATTTGGTGCTCTCGCGTTCGGGCGCATCGAGCGTGGCCGAGATCGCTGCACTCGCCGTGCCTTCGGTGCTCGTGCCGTACCCGCATGCGACGGCCGACCACCAAACCACCAATGCCCGTTATCTGGTCGACGCCGGGGCCGGCGTGCTCTGCGCCGATGCCGATATCGACGGTTCTGCCTTTGCCGATGAGCTGCTGCACCTGGTCGATGACGCGGCGGCACGCGACGCCATGCGTCAGGCGGCGCGTGGTCTGGCTCAGGATAGGGCCGCCGCTCTTCTGGCGGATGCGGTAGAGGGTTTGCGTTAGTTAGACGGGATATCGTCGGTCGCCCTCGCGCTGATGCGGTAGGTGCGGTACAGTTAACGGGTTACAGGCAGTGTTTACGCAAGGAGTACACGAGCACATGGCTGATTCCCAGACTGCAACCTCCGCGCCCGA
Source organism: uncultured Collinsella sp. (assembly GCA_902461085.1). GTDB lineage: Bacteria > Actinomycetota > Coriobacteriia > Coriobacteriales > Coriobacteriaceae > Collinsella. The sequence goes on from CABPWH010000001.1 coordinate 61,623, forward strand.
GTTTAAGAGCGCCCACTTTATCGGTATCGGCGGCGCCGGCATGAGTGGCATCGCCCTCGTTCTTCACGAGCGCGGTTATGCCGTTACCGGCTCCGACCTTAAGACGTCACGTTATATTCGCCAGCTTACCCGCGCTGGTGTGAAGGTGCATGTGGGCCATGAGGCCGCCACGATCGACGAGGTCAAGCCCGACGTGGTTGTTGTCTCCACCGCTATTCCGGAGTCCAACCCTGAACTCGTGCGCGCTCGCGAGCTTGGTATTCCCGTGTGGCCCCGTGCCAAGATGCTCTCTGCTTTGGGCCACGGCTACACCACCGTCGCTGTTGCCGGCACGCATGGCAAGACCACCACGTCTTCGATGTGCGCCACCATGCTCGACCGCATGGGCCTGGATCCGAGCTTCTTGATCGGCGGCATCGTCGAGGGCTATGACACGAACGGCAAGAACGGCTCGGGCGACTACTTTGTCGCCGAGGCCGACGAGTCCGACAGCTCCTTCCTGTTCCTGAACCCCAACGTGGTCATTGTGACCAACGTCGAGGCCGACCACCTCGATCACTACTCGGGTATCGAGGAGATCGAGGCAACTTTCGCCAAATTCATGAGCCTGGTGGGCGAGGACGGCACCGTCATCGTCTGCGGTGAGGACCCGCATCTGGTCGAGCTCGCCAAGTCGACGGGCCGTCACGTGCTTTCCTACGGCTTTGCCGAGAGCAACGACATCGTCTGCATGCACCCGGATGTCAAGGGCATCCAGAGTGACTTTATCGTTCGCTTTGAGGATGGCACTGAGCATGCCGTGGAGATCAAGAGCAATCCCGGTCGCCACAACATGCTCAACGCCACGGCGGTGCTCACCGTCGCCCATGTCCTGGGCCTTGACATCGACGCCGCCGCCAAGGCGCTCTCGAGCTTTGAGGGCGTCCGCCGTCGCTTTACCCACGTGGGCGATATCGATGGCATCACCGTGGTCGATGATTACGGCCATCATCCCACCGAGATCAAGGCGACGCTCGCTGCTGCCTCTTCGCTGGGCTACAAACATGTCGACGTCGTGTTCCAACCGCACCGCTATTCGCGTCTGCAGGCCCTGTGCGACGACTTTGCCGATGCATTTGCCAATGCCGATAAACTGCTGCTGATTGATGTGTTCTCGGCTGGCGAGATGCCCATTCCGGGTGTTACCTCTAAGATGCTCGCCGATACCGTGCGCGCCAAGCATCCTGGCAAGGAGGTCGTGTACTGCTCCAGCCGTCTTGAGCTCAATCAGGAGCTCGAGCAGATGGTGGGCGAGGGCGACTTGCTGCTCACTATGGGTGCCGGTGACGTTACGACCGTCGGCCCCGAGTTTATCGAGTATTTGACTGCCAAGAAAGACGCTTAAGTCTAATGGGTCTGTTTAACGCCGTCATGGCGCTCTCGGGCATGATCGACACGGATGTGATCGAGGACGAGCGCCTTGCGCGTCATACGAGCTATCGTATCGGCGGCAAGGCTGACCTCTTTGTGACGTGCCATAGCTATCATGCCCTCCGCCGCGCCGTGGCGGTGCTCGATCGCGAGCAGGTGCCGTGGGTCATCATCGGCAAGGGCTCCAATCTGCTGGTTGCCGATGGCGGTTATCGCGGTGCCGTCATTTCGCTCGGACGTGAGTTTCAGCGCACGGTTGTTGCCGATGACGGTTGTACGCTGACGGTCGGTGCGGGCGTGATGTTTGCGCGCCTGGTCAACGATGCCCTGTCGCGTAGCCTCTCGGGCCTTGAGTTTGCCGTTGGCATCCCTGGTTCGGTCGGCGGTGCGATATCTATGAATGCCGGCACACGGACCGAGTGGATTGGCTCGCTGGTTGAGGATGTCGTAACGTTTGACCCGGCATCCGGTATCAAGCATTATGCGGGGTCCGAGATCACTTGGGGCTACCGCGAATGTAGCCTTCCCCGCAATGAGATCATCCTCGAGTGCGTGCTCAAGCTTAAACCGGCGCCCAAGGCCGACATTCGCGAGCGCATGGAACGGTACCTGACGAGGCGCAAGCGTACACAGCCCATGGGTCGCGCATCCTGCGGGTCGGTCTTTCGCAACCCGCCCGATGCGAGCGTGGGCAAGCTTATCGAGGATTGTGGATTAAAGGGTTTTTCGATTGGCGGCGCGGAAGTTTCGCCCGTTCACGCTAATTTTATCGTTAATAACGGAACTGCCTCGGCCGATGACGTTGCCGCGGTTATCAGACATGTGCACGGAAAGGTGAGGGAGGCGTATGGCATCGAGCTCAGACCGGAAGTTAAATTCCTCGGCTTCTAGAGCATCGAAACCCACCTTCCGCCGCGCCGGAGGGCGTTCCGGCGCGCCTGCCAAACCTCAACGCAATACCGTCGCGCACTCTAAGTCTGTCGGGCATGCTCGACAGACCAGTCGTCCGGTTGTCGGCTCGCAGCTCGGTAATCTTCCGGCCGCAAAAAAGTCCTCGCGTCCCTCGGTGACGTCAAAGCCTGTTATGGGCGCCAAGCCTGGCCGTCCCATGGCAACTCCTAAGCCCTCGACGGGAACTAAGGCGGCGCGTCCGGGTCGCACGCTTGGCGCATCGAAACCGCGCTCGCTGACATCGGTGCCGGCTACCGCCAAGAAGCCTTCGGGTAAAAAAGGCGTCAACCCGTTGTCTTCACTTGGGGCGATGGCAAATAAAACGTCAGACGCCGCTTCTCTCGTTACAGGCAAAGGCAAAATCGTGGGCGGCGTTCTGGCCGTCTTGGCCGTGCTCGTCGTCGTTGCCGTCGTGGTGATCAACTCTGGATTGTTTACCGCCACTGATATTCAGATTCAAGGCAGCGAGCATGTGACGAAGCACGATGCTATCCAGCTGATCGATTTGCCCGAGGGAACGTCGCTTTTCAACGTCGATCCCGACCAGATTACCGAGGACCTCAAGCAGAACCCGTGGGTCTCGGGCGTGAATGTCCAGCGTCAGTTCCCGCATACGCTCATCATTACGCCGATGGAGCGCAAGGTCATCGCAATTGCCTATATCAGCTCCGATGACCTTGCCTGGGCCATCGGGGATGATGACACCTGGATCGCCCCGCTGTCGACGTCGGTCGAAGTGGATGACCAGGGCAACGTCATCACGACGGGGCAGGGCTCAAATACCCTGACCGGCATTGATGCCGCACTGGCGCTCGCTAAGCACTATGGCGCGGTGTTGTTGACTGATGTCTCGGCGGATGTCGCTCCGGTTTCCGGCCAGGCGGTGAGCTCCAAGGCCGTTAAGGCTGGCTTGGATTATGTGCGTGGTTTTTCGAGCGAGTTCTTGGGACAAGTCAAGGATATTTCCACGCCTTCGGTCGAATCCATCTCGGCAAACCTCAATAACGGCATTGAGGTGTCGCTGGGCGATTCGGATGATATCGCCAAGAAAGAACGCATCGTGACCAAGCTACTTTCGCAGGTAGAGGGCGTAACCTATATCAATGTGCGCTCTCCGGGCAACTACACGTTTAGGAACGCACCGACCGCCTAGCATCCTAAATGGCTTTGTTGAGGGGCCATACCACGCCGTTTATCTGGTTTGTTTGGTTTTCACGGTCAATTATTTGACTGCAACGTTCATAATGTGCAAACATAATACGGTTTACCTTTGCATTTACTTTCAACCTGAAGGTTAATGTGCGCAGGGGTCAACCCATGCTATGGCTATAACCTTTGTTCGGAGGACCGACATGCACGAGACAGAGATCAACAACTACCTTGCCGTCATTAAGGTGGTCGGCGTCGGCGGCGGCGGTACCAACGCGGTCAATCGAATGATCGAAGAGGGCATCCGCGGCGTCGAGTTTGTTGCCATCAACACCGATGCTCAGGCGCTCGCGATCTCTGATGCCGATATCAAGGTGCACATCGGCACCGACCTTACCCGCGGCCTGGGCGCCGGCGCCAACCCCGAGGTTGGCCGCAAGGCTGCCGATGAGTCCCGCGACGATATCGCCGAGGCGCTCGCTGGCGCCGACATGGTGTTCATCACCTGCGGCGAGGGCGGTGGTACCGGTACCGGCGCCGCTCCCATCGTTGCTGATATCGCGATGAACGAGGTCGGCGCGCTGACCGTCGCCGTCGTGACCAAGCCCTTCACCTTCGAGGGTCGCAAGCGCAAGAAGAGCGCCGAGGAGGGCATCAAGACCCTCTCCGATTGCGTCGACACCATGATCGTTATCCCTAACGACAAGCTGCTCGACATCGCCGAGAAGAAGACCACTATGCTCGAGGCTTTCGCGATTGCCGATGGCGTCCTTTCCCAGGGCACCCAGGGCATCACCGACCTCATCACCGTCCCGGGTATCATCAACCTGGACTTCGCCGATGTTAAGACCATCATGAAGCAGGCCGGTACCGCCATGATGGGTATCGGTACCGCTTCTGGGGACACTCGTGCCGTCGACGCTGCCCAGCAGGCTATCTCCAGTCCGCTGCTCGAGAGCTCCATCGATGGCGCCACGCGCGTCCTGCTTTCCATCGCCGGCTCCAAGGACCTCGGCATCCAGGAGATCAGCGACGCCGCCGACGTTGTTGCCAACGCCGTCGACCCCGAGGCCAACATCATCTTTGGTACCGTTGTCGACGAGTCCCTGGGCGACCAGGTTCGCATCACCGTTATCGCCACGGGCTTCTCCGACTCCAACGTCAACCGTCAGGACGAGCTCTTCGCTGCCCAGCAGTCGCAGAGCAAGGCCGCTGCTTCTGCCGAGCCGCAGCGCACCGCTCCGGCTGCCAGCCCTGCTCAGGCTGCCCCGACTCGCAACGTTGGCGGTACCGAGCTTCCCAACTTTGGTAACGACCAGTTCGAGCTTCCCGATTTCCTTAAGCGCGGTAGCTTCTAAGTCGTTCTTCACATTGTTTTGCACAGGGGCGCGTCCGTATGGATGCGCCCTTTTTGTTTCTCGTTTGTAAACGAAAGCCTCCAATCTCCTTACGTTCCCTTTACGTTTGGTCCCTACCGCTGCGGGTATCCTTTTAAAGAAGTATGGCAGCCGTATGACACGGACTGCTGCGGCTTCGCCGCGATACTTGTGTTATTAGGAGGCTTTAGTATGGCAGCACGTGCGGACAACGTTTCGCGTGTCGACCATGATGGAGTTACGTTGGTAGAGGGCGCGACGCACGATGTCCGCTTTGCCTTTACCGAGCGCACTGGTGGCGTTTCCGAAGATGCGTACTCCTCGCTCAATCTGGGCTCGCATGTTGGCGATGACCCCTTTACCGTTCAAGAAAATCGTCGCCGCGTACTCGAGGCCATGGGTGCCGCCGAGTGCGAGCACAACTTGCTTGTCCCCAATCAAGTACATGGTGACCACGTCGTGACGGTGACCTCGAACGGTGCCGATGATCTCGAGAACATTCGTGAGCAGATTGCCGAGGGCTGTGATGCCCTCGTCTGTACGGCCCATGAGGTGCCCGTGATGCTCTGCTTTGCCGATTGTGTTCCCGTGGTGCTGGTGGCTCCCGGCGGCTTTGCCGTGGTACATTCTGGCTGGAAGGGCACGATTGCGCGTATTTCCGCCAAAGCCTGCCAGGCGCTTTGTGAGGCGGCTGACTGCACGCCGGAGGACATCTCTGCCTATATTGGGCCCCATATCCTGGGCGACGAGTATGAGGTGTCCCAAGAACTTATGGATCGCTTTGCCGCCGAGTTCGCGTGCATCGATGCTACCGCTTCCCGTATGCTCGATCTTTCCGCCGCCATTCGCGAGGCGCTGGTGGATGCCGGTGTCGATGTGAATGGCATTGTGGACACCAAACTTTCCACCGTGCGTCAAAACGACCGCTTTTATTCCTATCGCAACGAGGGCGGGACCTGTGGGCGCCATGCTGCGATCGGCGTGATGCTATGAGAAAGATCGCATCGGTCCTGAGTGCAGCAGTGCTCGCGCTCACGCTGTGCGCCTGCTCCTCGGGATCTTCTACGTCTTCTATTACCGTGGCCGGCTCGACCACCTGCCTTCCCATTGCCGAGATTGCGGCCGAGGGCTTTAAGGAAGAGACCGGCATCGACGTGCTCGTCTCCGGCCTTGGCTCATCTGCTGGCATCGAAGCTGTTAGCGCCGGCACCGCCGACATCGCCAGCTCGTCTCGTGGCCTCAATGCCGACGAGCAGGATTTGGGCCTGACGCCTATCGTTATCGCACACGACGGCATTGCAGTCATCGTGAACGACGACAACCCGGTCGACAATCTCTCGACCGAGCAGCTCCGCGATATTTACGCCGGCAAGATCACCAACTGGAAAGAAGTCGGCGGAGAGGACCTGATGATTCAGGTTATCAACCGCGACGAGGCGTCCGGTACGCGCGAGGCCTTCCGCACTATCGTGATGGACGGCGCGCCGTTCGATCGCCGCTCGGCTGTTCTTTCGGGTACGGGCCAGGTACGCGATGTCGTATCCCGCTCACGTGGCGCTATTGGCTACATCTCGCTGGGTTTTGTCGAGAGCCTCAACGCCAAGACCTCGGTCAAGGCCGTTTCGGTCAACCATGTCGAGGCATCCGAGAAGACGGTCGCAAGTGGCGGCTATCCCATCTCGCGTGACCTTTACTTCTTTGTGAAGGGTACGCCTTCGCAGCAGGCGCAGGACTACATTGACTATGTGACATCCGAGAAGATGGACAAGCAGATTCGCGAGGCGGGCTTTATTCCCGTCACCAACGACGGAAAGGGGAGTGAGTAGCGTGGAAGCACAGGAAACCCCCCAGATTGAGCATGAGGCGCAGGTGCCCAAAAAGCGTGAGTTGGCGTTGGTGTCACGCAGCACCTATCTTAAGGAGAAGGCGCTGCAGTGGATCTTCTTTGCCTGCGCGTTCTTGGCGGTCGTCACCGTCATCCTGATCTTTGTCTTTACCACGTACTCGGCGCTGCCGGTCTTTACCGACATCGGTCTGGTGGACTTCTTTAGCTTTACGTGGGCGCCCTCTGAGGGTCACTACGGCATCATGTCGCTGCTGGCGGGCTCTGGCCTGGTGACGGTCGGTGCCCTTGCCATGGGCGTGCCGTTGGGTGTGGGCACAGCCGTGTATCTGGTCGAGATCGCCAGCAAGCGCGTGCGCAGGCTCATTAGCCCCGCTGTCGACCTGCTGGCGGGCATCCCCTCCATCATCTACGGCTTCTTCGGCATGATCATCATCCGCCCGTTTATCGCCCAGCTGACCGGCGGCCTTGGATTTGGCGCACTGACGGCGTGGTTCGTGCTCGCCATCATGATCGTCCCTACCATCACCACGCTCACCATCGATGCCCTCAATTCCATTCCCATGGGCATTCGCGAGGCGTCCTATGCCATGGGTGCCACCAAGTGGCAGACCATCTACAAGGTCGTGCTTCCTGCAGCCAAGCTGGGCATTGTCGATGCGATTGTCTTGGGTATGGGGCGTGCCATCGGTGAGACCATGGCCGTGCTGATGGTCGTGGGAAACGCCCCGGTCATTCCGGATAGCATCTCGAGCCCCATCTCGACGCTCACGAGTCAGATTGCGCTCGACATGAGTTATTCCTCGGGCCTGCACCGCTCGGCTCTGTTCGGCATGGGCGTTGTCCTGTTTATCATCTCCGCTGCACTGGTGGGTATCGTCCGCCTGATTTCCAAGAAGAGGGGGTAGGCTATGTCCGATTCCGTTGACACGACGGTCGATGCGACCTCGTCGCGTGAGCGCATCAAGCGTGCCCTTTCCCATGGCAAGAATGGCCGCATCAACAAGGACCTGTCCAACAAGATCATGCTTGGCGTGTTTCGTGCCGCTGCCTACATCACCACGCTGGTGCTGGTCGCTATCATCGCCTACGTGGTCATCAACGGCCTGCCGCATATCTCGCTCGACTTTATCTTCGGTTGGCCCCAGGGCGTCAACGCCGAGGGCGGAATTTGGCCTACGATCGTCTCGACCGTCTACGTGACGGCGCTCGCCATGCTTATCTGCACGCCGATCGCTGTGCTGGCAGCCGTCTATCTGGCCGAGTACGCCAAGCAGGGCAAGATCGTCGAGCTCATTCGCTATGCTGCTGACGCTTTGGCCTCGGTGCCCTCCATCGTTATGGGCCTGTTTGGCTACGCCTTGTTTGTCGAGGCCATGGGCCTGGGCCTTTCGATGGTCTCTGCCGCTCTGGCGCTCGCGCTCTTGATGCTTCCCATCGTCATGCGCACCACCGAGGAGGCTATTCGCGCCGTTCCGCGCTATATCCGTTGGGGCGCGTACGGCCTGGGCGCCACCAAGTGGCAGGTCGTTTCCAAGATCGTGCTCCCTTCTGCCTTTGGCCGCATCGCCACCGGTATCGTCCTTGCCATCGGCCGTGCCATCGGCGAGACTGCGGTGGTGCTTTACACCATGGGTCAGGCCATCAACCTGCCTATCTCGCCGCTTGATTCCGGTCGCCCCATGACGGTTCATCTGTACCTGCTTGCCAACGACGGCATCAACATGAACGCAGCCTACGGCACCGCGCTCTTGCTGATGGTGATCATTCTGGCCTTCAACCTGTTTGCGCGCTTCCTGTCGCGCAAGCGTCGCTAGCTAAGGAGTCCCATGTCCGTTTATCAGTCCGCTCCCACGCTGGAGCAAGCGGCCATTACGGCCAAGGATTTCAACTTTTGGTACGGTGACTTTCATGCGCTGACGGGGCTCGACCTCAACATCGCCAAAAACGCCATCACCTCGTTTATTGGCCCTTCGGGCTGCGGCAAATCGACGTTTTTGCGCTGCATCAACCGCATGAACGACCTGATCGAGGGCACGCGCATCGAGGGCACCATGACGCTCGACGGCAACGATATCTATGCCGAGGGTGTCGACCCGGTCGATCTCCGTCGTCGCGTGGGCATGATCTTTCAGCAGCCCAACCCGTTTCCTAAATCCATCTACGAGAATGTCGCCTTTGGCCCTCGTCTGCAGGGCGTGACTAGCAAAAGTGACCTCGATGACATCGTGGAAGAATCGCTCAAGCGCGCCAACCTCTGGAAAGAGGTATCCAATCAGCTCAACAAGGATGGTTTGGCGCTCTCGGGCGGTCAGCAGCAGCGTCTGTGCATCGCGCGCGTGCTTGCGGTGCAACCCGATGTCCTCCTGATGGACGAGCCCTGCTCCGCCATCGACCCCACGTCCGTCTCTAAGGTCGAGGATCTGATGGCCGAGCTGGCGCCCGAGATGACGATCATCATCGTCACGCATTCAATGCAGCAGGCAGCTCGTATTAGCGACTACACCGCATTCTTCTTGCAGGAAGTTGCCGGCGAGCCCGCCACGCTCATCGAGTATGGTCAAACCGACGCGATCTTCACCAGTCCGGTGGACTCGCGGACGGAAGACTATATCACCGGCCGCTTTGGCTGATCGGTGCGACTAGTCCCAAGCTGATCGGACCTGGTCCGGTGTGTATTCACTGTGCGGGCGGCATGACCGCACCCAACTGATTGGAGTGAACCATGCGCAAACTGTTTTCCCGTCAGCTCGTCGAGGCCCGTCACGAGATGCTGAGCATCTATGAGGCCGTCGATCTGGCCCTCCACGATGCCGTGAAGGCCTATGTGACCGACGACCGCAAGCTCGCCACCAAGACCAAGAAGCGCACGCTTTCGATTGACGCGCGCTGCGCCAACCTGGAGGCCGTCTGCTACAACCTGATCGCCACGCAGTCACCGGTCGCCTCCGACTTCCGCCTGCTTCAGACGATCATCTACGTCGACTTTAACCTGCAGCGCATGACCGATAAGGTCCGTCAGATCTGCCGCGCCACGCGTCATATGATCAAGGCTGACATCTCGCTGCCCAAGGAGCTTGTCGGCACGGTCGAGGCCGAGGCTGAGGCCGTCTACCAGGTGCTGGGCTCTTCGCTTTCTGCGCTCGTCACCAATGACATGTCCATCATTTGCAACTTGGCCGTCGAGGACGAGCCGGTGCACGCTGCCTACGAGAAGTTCTTCCGCACCTTTAACCGTATGGATACGGGCGACTTTATGGACGACGACAGCAACTATGACGACCTGCGCCGCGCCATCATGGTTTCGCGCTACCTCGATCGCATCGCCTCGATTTCCATCGATGCCGCCTGCCGTCTGACTTTCCTGTTGACTGGTCAGCGCATGAATGCCGGCGATATCGCCCGCACTGATGAGGATGAGCTCGAGAGCATGCGCGTGCCTTCGGGCGAGGGCGTTATCATGAGGCCCGCCGTCGACGCTCGCTACGTTGCCAAGGTGCCCGTTAACGAGGTCGGCGAGGGTCTTCGCTATCTGCTCGATCATCTTGAGGACGAGGACGATGGCGAGGACGACGAGGAGTAAGCAACCCCGTTCGTCGAAAGATTGTAAATACCTAAGTGAGCGCGGCCTTGCACATGCGGGGCCGCGCTCTTGCGTTAGCATGGGACTACTTGTTTGGCTGTCAGCGGAGGCGATTAGCAATGGATAACTATTTGGACTTGATGCGCGCTCGCCGCGAGCAGATTCTTGAACGTTTTTATGCGGCGCTCGATCGCGCAGGCCGTCCCCACGACGCCGCGCGCCTCATTGCCGTGTCCAAGACCGTTGGTGTCGATGAGACCGTTGCCGCCATCCAGGCGGGGTATCGCCATTTTGCCGAGAATCGCCCGCAGGAGCTGGTTCGCAAGCTCACGGGTCTGGCGGAGCATCCGGAGCTGCCCGAGGTGCGCTTCGATATGATCGGCAACCTGCAGACCAATAAGATCAATGCGGTGCTGGGCTCAGCCGAGCTGATTCACTCGGTGGGTTCGCTGCATCTGGCGCAGGCGATCTCGAGCCGTGCTGTCCGCAAGATTGAGGCAGGCGAGCTCGCCGGCCCCCAGCGTGTGCTCATCGAGGTCAATGTGAGTGGTGAGGAGTCGAAGGGAGGCTTTTCGCCCGATGAGATTCGCGCCGCCGCGGGTGAGCTTGCGGAACTTGAGGGAATTTGCGTGCAGGGGCTTATGACTATGGCGCCCCGGGGGAATAAGGATGTGGCACGCCGCACCTTTGCGGGGCTTCGTGAGCTGAGGGATGAGCTGGAGGCGACGCATCCCGATTTGAACCTGCCTGAGCTTTCCTGCGGCATGAGCGAGGACTTTGAGTCTGCCCTTGAGGAGGGCTCTACGCTCGTTCGCCTGGGCAGGGTAGTATTTAGCCCGGAGTTTGCAGTAAAATAAGGCTCTGAAGTGCGCACTGATTATCGGGGCGCCTGCACTAAACCGCGAGAGGACACAACCATGGGCTTCCTTGACGAGATTAAAAATAAGATGCACCTGGGCGGCCAGCAGGGTTACGACCAGGGTTATGGCCAGGACGACGACTACGGCTACGATGACGGCTATGACGACAGTTATCAGGGCAACGGCTACAGCGGTGCTTCGGGCGAGGGCTTCTACACCCAAGACGAGCCGAGCAACGGCCTGCTTGGTCAGACGCGCCGCGGTGAAGCTGAGTCGGTTGCCGTGTATACGCGCTCCGGTCAGCTGGTCGGCGATGACTCCCGCCATGCCACGACGTATAACCCGCCTTCGCGCTCGCAGGACAGTGTTGCGAGCGGTTATCGTCCTGGTGCCTATGACACGCCGTCGAGCTACGCCGAGAACACCCGCGCCCGTGCCGCCGCTGCGCCCGCGCCTGCACCGAGCGATGCCTCGGCCTATGCGAGCAATATCATCAACGCCACACCGCAGCTGCCGGCCTATGTCCTGCGCCCCGAGAGCTATGACGACGTGGAGACCGTGGTGCGCCGCGTTCGCACCAAGCAGCCTGTCGCACTGATTTTTGTGGGCGTACGCACCGAAGTTGCCAAGCGCGTCTTGGACTTCTCTTACGGCTTTGCCTGCGGTCTGGGTGCCACGGTCAAGGAGGTGGGCGACCGCGTGTTCATGGTGCTGCCCGCCGGTTGCGAGGTCAAAGATTCCGATCTCAAGAAGCTTCGTGCCGACGGCTACCTTAAGTAAAGACAAGACGAGGAGATTCCCATCAACATCTACACTGTCGTCCAGCTGGTCAACACGCTGTTCAACTTCTATTCCACGCTCATTGTCGTCTACTGCTTTATGACGTGGATTCCCATGAAGCAGGGTGGTTTGCTTCAGGATATTGCCGCGGTGCTTGATAGCGTGTGCGGTCCGTGGCTCAACCTGTTCCGTCGTTTCATCCCGCCGATGGGCGGTATCGATTTTTCGCCGGTCGTTGCGATTATTGCGTTGCAGTTGGTGCAGAGGCTGGTTCTGCAGCTTCTTATAGGTATACTCGTGTAGAACTGACTTAGTAACTTACGTCGGGCGTGTAGCGCCGAGGCGATGAAAAAGGAGACTTGTTATGGCTATTACCCCTGCAGACATCCAGGCTCAGACTTTCTCTGAGGCCAAGCGTGGCTACGATCCTACTGAGGTCGACGTCTTCTTGGAGACGCTGTCCTCCGAGGTCGACGCTATGCTCGCTAAGATCGTCGACCTTAAGGGTCGTCTGACTGCTACCGAGCAGCAGCTTGCCGATGCGCAGGCTCAGCTTGCCCAGGCTCAGGATGCCACCGCCCAGGCCGTTCCTGCCGCCCCCGTGGCTGCTCCCGCCCCTGACTTCTCCGCTCAGGAGCGCCAGATTTCCGCTGCCCTGATCGCTGCCCAGCAGACCGCTGAGACCATCGTTAACGATGCCAACGAGAACGCTGAGCGTATCCGCAACGAGGCTGACGCCAAGGCTCGCGAGGTTATCCGCCAGGCTCTGACTGAGAAGCAGGCCGAGCTCGAGGAGATCGATCGTCTCAAGGCTTCCCGTGAGGAGTTCAAGGCCGAGTATCTTAAGCTCATCCAGCACTTCATGGACGATGCCCAGAACTCCTTCCCGGCCGACCTCATGGCCTCCACGCCGGTCGGTTCTGCCGCTTCTCCTGCAGTGACTGTTCCCGCCGAGCCGCTGCCCGTCGCTGACCCGGTTGTCCCCGTGGCCGATCCCTTTGCCCCGATCGACAACTTTGCTGCCGACGACCTGGACTAACATTCGGCCTACAATTTAGTGCCTAGAAAGGACCCGCAGCTTGCGGGTCCTTTTTTATGACTGTGCCGGGGTGCGTAACATAAAAACCAAGCCCTGCACATAGTGGCGCAGAACTCGGCGAACGGATGAACGGTCAAGGGTAGGCTTTAAGGCATGTCCCAAAAATCTACTTGAGGAGGAAGTCGGGGAGGGGAATGGTGCGGGCCTCGCGATGCTCGGGATCGGCGATGTGGTCGGCAGGATAGCCACAGACGAGCATGTGATAGGGATAGACGCCCTTGGACAGATTGAACTGTTCTTGTGCCACCTCAGGCTTAAAATGGCATACCCAGCACGTTCCCAGGCCCTGCTCGGTGGCCTCCATCATCATCTGATCACACACGATGGACGTATCGATTTCGCTGGAATTCATCTGATCATACGGGCGCACCCAAGCGTCATCGGTAACGCTGCAAATAAGGAAGACAAGCGGAGCCCCAAAGATAGACCCATCACGAGCAAACCGAGGCTGACAAGCAGCAGCCTTCTCCAGAAGCTCAGGCGTATCCAACACCATCACACGGGTTGGATGGTTATTACAAGCAGAAGGAGCAATACGCCCAGCCTCAACAATGGCATCCACCACAGCCTGCTCCACAGAACGATTCTCAAAAGAACGACAAGAATACCGAGACCGAGCCAGATCCAAATAACTCACAACCAAGCCCTCCAAATTCAACGAATCAATCCAAAGTAAAACAAAGGGTACCCAAAGCCCCATCCACCCAAACGTTTAAGGCGGTCCCAAAGTTCCCAATCGGGTCCAAAGGCCCCGCCAACAAAAGCCCCATCGCTTTCAAAGTATCAGCCAAAGTTCCCAATGGTGGTACGTAAGGCGAAGGGCCGGCACCTGTTTACTTTCGAACGACTCTGCCATGCAGCCGGAGTGAGAAAGCAAACAGGTGCCGGCCCTTCGCCGCCGGGACACGTACCCCCAATTAACTGTTCTTCATGACAATCGAATCCACGACATCGGCCACATTCTCGCAGCAGTCGGCGCAGTACTCCAGGAAGGCGTACACGTCACGCCAAGCGATGACCTCGAGCGGGTCCTTGCCGTTAACGTGCAGGTTGCGCATGGCGTTGATGTAGAGCTCGTCGGCCTCGGACTCGATGGTGTTGATCTGGATGACGAGCTCGCGCAGGGTCTTGGACTTGCGGTAGTTGGGCAGCTCGACCATCAGGTCCTTCATGGCGCGGCAGGCGTCGGTCACCTTGTGGGCGATGACGATGGCATCGGGGTGGATGCTCTGGATGTTGGTGAAGTAGACGCGCTGCACGACGCCCTCGATACGATCGAGCACGGTGTCGAGCGAGCAGCTCATCAGGTCTAGATCCTCGCGCTCAAGCGGGGTGATAAAGGCGGTGAGCAAGGCGTCTTCGAGCTCGTGGTGCTTCTTGTCTGCCGCATGCTCAATCGCATGCATCTTATTGAGCATGTCGTGGATCTGCGCGGGGTCAAAGTTCTCAAAAATCTTGGTGAGCAGCTCTGCGGCCTGGACGGCGAGGTCGGCGCAAGCGACGTAGTTGTCAAAGTAGAACGAATCGGGTTTCTTTGCCATGGGTGGGTCCTTTCGAGGTGAAGACGGGTGGGCGAAGTAATGCGGTCCGGATGGACGCTCGGTTTGACTAGAGGAACATCATGAACAGCTTGGCCATGACAAAGCTGATGAGTCCGCAGGCAGGGAAGGTGAAGAACCAGGTGAACATCATGTCCTTGACGACGCCGAAGTTGATGGCCGAGAGGCGCTTGACGGCACCGACGCCCATAATGGCGCAGGTCTTGATGTGCGTGGAGGACACGGGGATGCCGGTAAGGGTGGCAAGCAGCAGGTTCGCGGCGCCTGCGAGGTCGGCAGAGAAGCCCTGATACTTCTCGAGCTTAACCATGCTCTGGCCGACGGACTTGATGATGCGCTCGCCGCCCACGCTGGTGCCGATGCCCATGGTTGCCGAGCACAGCAGCATAATCCAGATGGGGATGCCGGCATCGCCGACGCTCGTCTGGCCGCTGGCGAAGGCCACGCCTAAAAAGAGCACGCCGATGAACTTCTGTCCATCCTGCGCGCCGTGCATAAAGCTCATGGCCGCGGCACTCGCGATCTGAGCGTATTTAAAGAAGACGTTGGCACGTCGCCTGTTGGCGGCGGCAAACAGAATCGAGACGAGTTTGCACAGGATCCAGCCCATGACAAAGCCCAGACCGATGGAGAGCGCCAGGCCGTAGATGACCTTCATCCATTCGTGGACGTTGACGCTGCTCGCGCCGCCGAGGGCGATAGCGGCACCGGTCAGGCCGGCGATAAGGCTGTGGCTTTGCGAGGTGGGGATACCAAAACGCGACGCTGTGGCGCCGTAGACGACGATGGAGAACAGTGCCGCGCAGAGGCACGCGAGCGCCATGGTGCTGTTTCCGCCAAAGTCGACGATATGTGAGATGGTGTTGGCGACGCTCGCGTTAAAGTGCGTCATGATGAGCACGCCGAGGAAGTTGAATGCGGCGCTCATGAGAATGGCGGCGCGGGCGGGCATGCAACGCGTAGTGACGCAGGTCGCGATGGCGTTGGGCGCGTCGGTCCATCCATTGACGAAGATGGCGCCCAACGCGAGGATCACGGTGACGGCAAGGACTGGGTTCGACACAATTTGGCCGAGGAAGGTTGAGAACGTTACGTCCATATATGGGCTTTCTCGAAGTTTGCAGACACGTTACAAAAACATGATAAATCGTATCACCTCCTGCGGGTCTCTTTACCGAGTTCTGATGGGAGAAGTGAACTTTTTGGCACTAAAATTGAATATTAGCCCTGTTGACCGCGGGTGTTCTTTTTGCTAACACGCCATGCGGACACGTGCGATTACTACGACACTCCAAAACCACAGTCTGTTCGCTTTACAACATGCAAACATGCGTTCGATAATAGGAGGCATGGAATATCGACAGACAGACGGCAAAACTCGGCGCGTACACAAGCAGTACGTGGACGTCGTGGCTCGCATCCTCGCGGGCGGACAAGTCGTGCCGGTTACCGTCTGCTGGGTCGACGGTCGCTGCTTTACGATTGACGAGATTGTCTCGTCCACGGGCTTTGGCTTAACGGTTCACGGTGTTCGTACGGCGACCTATAAGGTGCGTTTTGGCGGGCACGCGACCGAGTTGTATCTGGAGGACCAGACGCGCGAACGACCAGATGGCTCGCAGGCCCATCTGATGCGTTGGTGGGTGTGGGCATTCGACCGCACGCTCGAGGGCGAGCGCCGTGGGTAAGGACGTACGGCATTCGGGTACAATGACAGGAATCTTGTCAGCTACTGCGCCGTTATTTGTGGCGCTTTTTGAAAGGACGAACCTATGAACGATATCCAGGGCTATCAGAACGGTCCCATCGAGACCGGCGCAAGCCGCGCCAAGGAGATGTCGCCGCGCGCGTACAATCTTGCCATGTCTGCCCTGATTTTCTTGGGCTTTTGCGCCATGGGCGCCGGCGCCTACTTTACGAGCACCATGTCGTTTGCGCGCATGATGATGAGCGGCGCCGCCTTGCCGCTGGTCTTTGGCTCGTTTATTTTGACCATCGTCGGCATGGTCATGATGTCGGCCGCCGCCAGCAAGCAGTCCGTGGGCCTGTCCCTTGTGGGCTACGTAATCTTTGCGAGTACCTTTGGCCTGACCGCGTCGTTTGGCCTTGCCAACTACGACCTGCCCACCATCAACACTGCCTTTATCGCCACGGCCGCCATCACCTTTGTCTTTGGCGCCTTGGGCGTGACGTTCCCCAAGTTTTTCCAGCGCGTATATGGCATCGGTTTTGGCATTCTGCTCGCCACTATTCTGGTTGAGATCGTGCTGATGTTCATGGGCGTCTCGCAGACCATCACCGATCTGATCGTGATCGTGGTGTTCGCCGGCTTTATTGGCTACGACACCTATGTTGCCACGACGGTGCCGCCTACGCTGCCCAACGCCGTGCTCATGGCGTCCAATCTGTTCGTGGACATTATCAACGTGTTCCTGCGCATCCTGAACATCCTTGGCCGTCGCGACTAGTGGCGAATTGCGGCGGTGCTTGCCGTGCGTGTAAATCGATGCGAAAGGCGGTCCTTCGGGGCCGTCTTTTTTGTACGCGGCGGGGTATCATGGATGGGAAAAGCCGATAGCGGCAGCGACAGGAAAGGTGACCACTTATGGCAGACGTCGACAACAGGAACCGTAACCGCAGGTCCAACCGAGCGGGTCAGCCCAATCCCAAGCGCGAGGCCCGTGCCAAGGCCGCCGAGCGTCACGTGGCAACTGTGTCCGAAGCGTGCGCCAAGGATATCGAGCGTTCGCTTGCCGGCGTGTGCGAGTTCGATGGTATGCCTGCCGGTTTTGTCGCGGCGATGAAGGCCAAGGTTCAGAGCGCTGTGGCCGCCGAAGAACAGGTTGCCGAGGACGTCGAGGGCGCGGAGGCTGCCGAGGTCGAGGCAGCGCCCGAGACCGAGGCGGCGCCTGAGCCCGTCGAGGAGCCTGCCGAGGAAATCGCCGAAGCCGAGTCCGCGCCTGCCGCCGAGGAGTCCGCTCCGGTCCTGCCCGAGGTCACCGTGCTCGACGCCTCTGCCACGCAGGCCATTCTGGATAACGGCCGAGGCTATGCGCAGTTCTGCGACATGGCCGTGCTCGCCTTTGCCTCGTTCACCAACCCGGGCGGCGGCTACATCCAAGGCTATCTGGGCCAGGAGGCCACGCTGTGCGCCGATTCGTATCTGTACAACGTTCTCGATAAGCAGCGTAAGTGGTACGGCGAGAACCGTCGCCGCAACATCAACTGCGAGCTTTACCGCAACCGTGCGCTGGTGGTGCCTGCGGTGCGCTTCGACCGCAACCACGTGCATGCGTATGCCGACGTGATCGTTGCCGCCGCGCCCAACGTTAAGCGCGCCCGCCAGGAGTATCGCGTGAGCGACGATGCTCTGCTGGATGCTCTGCGCGACCGCATTCGCTTTGTGCTTGCCATCTGCGACGAGCTGGGTCGCGAGAAGCTCGTGCTGGGTGCTTGGGGCTGCGACAACAACGGCTTTGACGCCGAGGCCGTGGCCGAGCTCTTCCGCAAGGAGCTCGCATCGGGCGACTTTAAGGTCAAGCAGGTCTTTTTTGCCGTGCCCTCTACGCGCTGGGACGAAGATTTTGCCAAGTTCGAGCACGTGCTGGCAAACTTCCCCGAGCGCAACGAGGAGTCCTATGCCCAGGTTGCCGCTCGCGCTGCGGCTGCCCGCGCCGCCGAGCAGGCCCAGGCTGCCGCCGAGGACGATGAAGACGATGACGATTGGCGCAAGTACCTGTAATCGGTATGTGCTGACAGATGGGTCGAGCCGGTGGGAGGGCTGCTCCCGTCGGCTTTTTACTAGAGGAAGGGCTTACGATGAAAAACGTTCTGTGCTTTGGCGACAGCAATACCTACGGCTATGATCCGGCGGGCATGCGCGACGGCACCGCGGTACGCTATGCGCACGATGTGCGCTGGTGCGGCGTGGCCCAGCGCGACCTGGGCGAGGGCTGGCACGTGATTGAGGAAGGCCTCAACGGCCGCACGACGGTGCGTGACGACATGTGCCATCTGGACACTAATCTCAACGGCATCCGCGCGTTGCCGATGCTGCTCGAGGCTCATAAGCCGCTGGATGCGATCGTGATTATGCTGGGCACCAACGACTGCAAGACGGTCTTTAGCGTGGGGGCTGCCGATATCGCTGACGGTGCCATGGCGCTGATTCGCACCGTCCGCGCGTTTCCCTGGACCGAAGCCGCGCCCTGCCCGCGTATTCTGCTGATGGCGCCTATCAAGATTAAACCGCAGATCGCCGATGTGTACATGACCGACTTTGACGAGCGCTCCGTCGAAGCCTCGGAGCATTTTGCCGAATACTATGCGTATGCTGCTAAACAGTTTGGCTGCGACTTTTTGAATGCCGCTGATTTTGCCGAGCCGGGCGATATCGATTATCTGCACATGATGCCCGAAAGCCACGAGAGCCTGGGCCACGCCGTGGCAGCCAAGCTCCAAGAGATGCTCGGAGAGTAGCGCGACCCCAAGCCACCGCAAAGGGGACGGGCGCCTTTGCGGTGGCTTGGGCTGCGAATCTTAATATTGCCACATGTGGTTGACGGGGCCAGAGCCTTTGCCCATGTCCAGGCCGGCGGCCAGAGCGCCTGTCAGGTAGGCCTTGCCGGCGTTGACGGCGTCGGCAAGATCCATGCCCTGGGCCAGCGCGCAGGCGATGGCGGACGAGAGTGTGCAGCCGGTGCCGTGTGTGTTTTCGGTCTCGATGCGCTTGTGGCGGAACCACGTGGTGAGTGGATCTCCCAGATGGTTGCCCTCGTCATCGAGCGGCGCGGGTTCGGCCAGTACATCGTTGGCCTCGTTGACAAGATGCCCACCCTTAACGAGGGATGCGCAACCAAAGCGGCGGGTGAGGAGCATGGCAGCATTTTGCTGCGTGCGCTCGGAGTCGACCTCGTAGTCAAGCAGGGCCATGGCCTCGGGAATATTGGGCGTGATAACCGTCGCTAGCGGGAACAGGCGGCGGGTGAGCGCCTCGGCGGCATCTTCGGCAATCAGCCGTGCGCCCGAGGTGGCTACCATGACGGGGTCGACTACCACGTTTGTCGCGTTCCAGGCGCTCAGGCGGTCGGCGATAACATCGATAATCTCGACAGAAGAAACCATGCCGATCTTGACGGCGCTCGGGCGGATATCGTCAAAAACGGCGTCAATTTGCGCGGCTACGATATCTGGCGAGATGTCCTGCACGGCGGTAACGCCCAGGGTGTTCTGTGCGGTGATGGCGGTGATGGCCGTCTCGGCATACAGGCGGTGCGCCGTGATGGTCTTGATGTCGGCCTGAATGCCGGCGCCACCGCTGGAATCGGATCCCGCGATGGACAGGACGGCAGGTACCTTACTACGATCCATGTTCGCTCCCTTGTTCGGTCGGAATCAAATGGGTCTATAAGCCAGCATTATAAAGATGCCCGGGCCGACTCTATGTCGAACCCGGGCGGGCGATGCAATCTTTACGCAAATGCAAGCAAATGTTCACACGTCAACAATTGATAGGCACCAGCTCGCCGCCAGAAGCGGCCGCGGCGACAGGGCTAGTTTTCCATGCCAAGGTCGATCGTGGTGCCCTCGAAGATCTTGTTGACGGTGCGGACGGCGCACATCTTGCCGCACATGGTGCAGGTGCCCTCGGTGGCGGCGGGGGACTCCTCGTAGCGCTTCTTGCCTGTAACTGGGTCGAGCGCACATTCCCACATGGCATCCCAGTCGAGCTTGCGGCGTGCCTGGCCCATCTTGTCGTCCATGTCGCGGGCGTGGGGCACCTTTTTGGCGATGTCGGCGGCGTGTGCGGCGATCTTGGTGGCCATGAGGCCATCGAGCACATCCTGGGCGTTAGGCAGGCATAGGTGCTCTGCCGGTGTCACGTAGCACAAAAAGTCGGCACCCGAGCTCGCGGAGATGGCGCCACCGATGGCTGCGGTGATGTGGTCATAACCCACGCCAATATCGGTCACCAGCGGCCCGAGCACATAGAACGGGGCGTTGTGGCACAGGCGCTTTTGCAGCTTCATGTTGGCGGCGATCTCGTCGAGCGCCATGTGGCCCGGCCCCTCGACCATAACCTGGACGCCGGCGGCCCAGGCGCGCTTGCACAACTTGCCGAGCTCAATCATCTCGGCGGTCTCGGTGGCGTCGTTAGAGTCGTAGAGGCAGCCCGGGCGGCAGGAGTCGCCGAGCGAAATCGTCACGTCGTACTCGTGGCAGATTTCGAGCAACTCGTCAAAGTACTCGTAGAAGGGGTTTTCGTTGCCGGTAACCTCCATCCAGCCAAACAGCAGCGAGCCGCCGCGGCTGACGATGTTCATCAGACGACCGGTCTCCTTAAAGGTCTTGGTGACCGACTTGTTGATGCCGCAGTGGATGGTCATAAAGTCCACGCCGTCCTCGGCATGCGCGCGCACGACTTCGAACAGGTCGTCCTTGGTGAGTTTGACCAGCGGCTTTTCCATGTAGCCGATGGCGTCGTACATGGGGACGGTGCCTACCATGAGCGGCGTCTCGTCGATGAGCTGCTGGCGGAACTGGCGCGTCTTGCCCGAGTTGGAGAGGTCCATGATGGCGTCGGCGCCAAAGTCCTCGGCGATCTTGACTTTCTTCCATTCCTCGGCGGCATCGGCCTTGTCGCCCGAGATGCCCAAGTTCACGTTGACCTTGGTGGACAGGCCCTCGCCGACACCAAAGGCGCGCATGCCCTTTTTGATGTGCACGATGTTGGCGGGAATGGCGATGCGGCCGTCGGCCACGCGCTCGCGGATGTACTCGGGGTCGCGATGCTCGCGCTCGGCGACTTTCTTCATCTGCGGCGTGATCTGTCCGGCGCGGGCGAAGTCGATTTGCGTGACAAGCTTGGACTCGGTCTGTGTGCTCATAAGCACGGCTCCCTTCGTTGGCATTACCCATATCAGGTTTGCGGGTCAGGGCGGGCGCGCCCAATCTCAGCCTGCCGTCCTGTCCTGCAAGCTCCCCGTTTATGTAGTGGGCTCAAGTATAGCCTGAATGGGTACGATTGGCCTAACGAGCGTGCCTGTGGGGAGGCGTACATGGAAGACAAGCATCTATATCGAGAGACACAATGGGACATATCGGCCGAGGAGGGCCGTGCGAACCATGGGTTGGTCGCGATTGGCTTCGCGGTGCTTGCCGTGCTGGTGATTGCCTTTTGTATTTGGACGTTTGGCGGTCGCGGCGGCGCTGCCTGGGAGTTTGAGGCCGATGATAGCCTACCGATTATGGCGGTGAGGAGTACTGGCGGTAATGCCAATACGCTCGCCGTTCCGGGCGATTATTGGTACCCGCGCGATGAGTTTGTGCAGTTGCAGCTGAGTGGTGGGTCCATTCCAGGCGAAGAAATCGAACGCGTGACGTTTGACGCGGCGCTCAAAACGCTGACGGTGAAGCTCAAAGATCAAGGAGATGTGCCCACGACCATGGATATCGCCCTGACGGAATGGCGTCTGGAGCCCCCGTCGGGCGTCAAGGTGTCCGAGGTGGAGCATGTCAAGATTACCTATCAGGACGGCACGACAAATGAAATTGCCAAAGCCGACGGCTTGGCGGAATAGACGTCGTGCCTAGGCAGCACATTCAAGAGTAGCGGTGGTCCTACAAGGCCTGTTCGTTCAGGAAGACCAAAGTGTTTTTATTTGAAAGCTCGGGAAGGTGACGATAGCCAACGTCGAACGCGGTGAGCCCGCTTACATCCTCGAGCTTGTTTTCTGCCATCCAGCGCACCATGGAGCCGCGCGCCTTTTTGCTGGCGGTCGAGCGCTGGATGGGCTTGCCGTTGCGGATGTCTTCACCAAAGAGGCATGTGACGACCGTGACATCGGTGGTGAGGCGGGGCAGAACGGCTTTGGCGTATTCCGCGCTGGCGAGATTGACGATCGTAGCGTTGGAGCTCGCCGGAGCGATGGTCCGTGCGAGCTTGTCGCCCCAAAACGCGTAGAGGTCTCGGGCATCGTCGACGGCAAGCTTTGCGCCCATCTCCAGCCGATACGGTTCAACGGCATGAAAGGGGCGTACGCATCCGTAAAGGCCCGAGAGGATCCATAGATGGTCTTGCAGCCATGCGAGCTGCGTGGAATCCATCACCTCGGGCGCCATGCTCTGGTATTGAATACCGTGATAGGACATGACGGCGGGGGAGAGGCGACGTGCGATACCGGAATCGGCGAGGTCGGCATCGCTCAGGACGGGCATAAATTCGTGAAGCGTATCCAGGCACGTTGTAAGCAGCCTGTCGCTCACGTTCCAAAGGGCCTGAAGGCCTGCCGCGCCGTCCTCGTGTTCGATGCCCAGCAGTGCCTGATGGAGCCGGGCCGTCTGATGTGCAAAAGGCGGTATGCCCCAAACGTCAAAGGCATCTTGAGCTGTCCGCATCTGTTTGGCGGGCGAAATGACGACCTGTAGCACGGAATCCTCCTCCCGCTAAAAAAGTTGCGGTGAAATGCAGACTGCTTTCCCTGTTGGAAGGCCTAATGAATCCGTATTTCACCGCAAGTTATGAAGGGCTGATTGGGCTCGTTTTACGAGGGCTGGTTAGGCGCGCTCGAGGAAGGCCTTGTAGCCGCGATAGGCCTCGTAGATATCGGCCTTGTTGGCGACCTCCCACAGGGCGTGCATGGACAGGACGGCAACGCCGGAGTCGATGACGTTCATGCCGTACTTGGCCATGATGTAGGCGATGGTGCCGCCGCCACCAGCGTTGACGCGGCCGAGCTCGCAGGTCTGGAAGTCCACGCCGGCCTCGTCCATGATGTCGCGGACGAGGGCCACATACTCGGCGTCGGCGTCGTTAGAGCCGCCCTTGCCGCGGCTGCCCGTGTACTTGTTAAAGCACAGGCCGCGACCCATGAAGGCGGCGTTCTTGGTCTCGAACTTGCCGGCATAGCCCGGGTCGAAGCCGGCGGACACGTCGGAGGAGAGCATACGGCTGCGGGCGAGCGCGCGGCGCAGAGCCAGCGGGCTGTCTTCGCCGGCGAGCGTCATGATCTCGGCGACGGTGTTCTCGAAGAAGCGACTCGTCATGCCGGTGGCACCCACGGAACCGATCTCCTCCTTGTCGACGATGAGCGTGATGCTCGTGCGCTCGACATTGGCCACATTAATCTGGGCGAGCATGGACGGGTAGGCACAGACGCGGTCGTCATGCCCATAGCCCAGAATCATGGAGCGGTCGAGGCCCATGTCGCGGGCGGGGCCGGCGGGCACGACCTCGATCTCGGCGGAGAGGAAGTCCTCCTCCTCAACGTCGTACTGCTCCTTGAGGATGTCCAGGAACATCTGCTTGACGGGCTCCTTGGGGGCGTCCTTGTCGTCCTCATCGAACTTGACGGGACGGCCGCCCACGATCACGTCGAGGATCTCGGCGTCAACGGCGTCCTTGGCGGGCTTGGCCATCTGCTCGCTCGAGAGATGGATCAGCAGGTCGGAGATGGTGAAGACCGGATCGTCGGCCTTGTCACCGATGTTGATGTCGACAGTGGTGCCGTCCTTTTTGCAGATGACGCCCACGAGTGCAAGCGGGGAGGCCACCCAGTGGTAACTCTTGACGCCACCGTAGTAGTGCGTGTCGAGGTAGGCCATGTCGCCGGCCTCGAAAGCGGGGTTCTGCTTAAGGTCTAGGCGCGGCGAGTCCACGTGGGCGCCCAGGATGTTAAAGCCCTGCTCGAGCGGGGCGTTGCCCAGGTTGACGAGCATGAGGTCCTTGCCGTGATTGGCGGCGTACACCTTGTCGCCTGCCTTGAGCTCGCGGCCTTCGGCGATCACGGTCTCCAGGTCGACGTATCCCGCCTCCTCGGCCATCTTGATGCCGGTCTTGACGCACAGGCGCTCGGTCTTGTTCTCGCTCAAAAACTGCTTATAGCCGCGGCAAAGCTCCTCGAGCTCCTCGACTTGCTGTGGCGTGTACTTTTTCCATGCGCAGGGACGCTCCATGACGCAGGCTCCTTTCGGATCGATCGTGCTGGTTGATGTACCGTGAGCCATCGTATCACGCGCGGGCTCACGGTGGCGGGGGAGCTTGATGTGAGGTGGCCGCGGGGCGGGGAGCGTGTAAACTGGAGTGAGCAAACCGTGCCCAGCCCAAAGCGAGGTATTTAATATGTCTGACAAGCGCCGCACTTTTGCCGTTATCGACGGCAACTCGCTCATGCACCGCGCCTTCCACGCCGTGCCGCCCACCATGAACGCGCCGGACGGTCGTCCCACCAACGCGATCTTTGGCTTTCTGAACATGTTTCTTAAGATGATCGACGCTTTTAACCCCGACGGCGTCGTCGTGGCGTTTGACAAGGGCAAGCCGCGCGTGCGCATGGAGATGCTGCCGCAGTATAAGGCGCAACGCCCGCCCATGGACCCCGATCTGCATGCGCAGTTCCCTATGATTAAGGAGCTGCTCACCGCGCTCAACGTGCCGATTCTGCAGTCCGAGGGCTGGGAAGGCGATGACATCCTGGGTACCATGGCGCGCCTGGGCGAGCAGGCCGGCTGTGACATGCTGCTGGTGACCGGTGATCGCGATATGTATCAGCTCGTGACCGAGCACGTCAACGTGGTCTCGACCCGCAAGGGCCTGTCCGACGTAGCGATTATGACGCCCGAGAGCGTGGATGACCTGTATCACGGCATCACGCCGGCGCTCGTGCCCGACTTTTATGGTCTGAAGGGCGACACGTCTGATAACATCCCCGGCGTGCCGGGCATCGGCCCCAAAAAGGCGAGCGCGCTCATTGCGCAGTACGGTAGCCTGGACGAGGTCATCGCGCATGCTGACGAGGTCAAGGGCAAGATGGGCGAGAACCTGCGCGCGCACATCGACGACGCGCTGCTGAGCCGCAAGGTCGCGACCATCCGCACCGATGCGCCCGTTGAGCTCGATTTTGAGGCGACGTCCTTCCCGGCGTATTCTGCCGATGAGGTTTCCGCTGCGCTGGGCACGCTTGGTATCACCGCCATGCAGAACCGTTTCTTGGCGCTGATCGGCGGCGAGGGCGGGGCTGCTGCTGTCTCCAGTATGTTTGAGATGCCCACGATTGAGCGCACCGCTGCCGGCGATGCCGAGGCGCTTGCTGCCGTGGCGTCCGAGGTTTCGCGTGCGATCGAGGCGGGCGAGTGGGTCGCCGCCGTGGTGGACGACGATAAGGAAGAGGGCGCGCTCTTTGGACTGACGCGCACGCTGTGGTTGGCGACGTCCAAGGGCCTGTTCGCGCTCGAGGAGGGCGACGGCGCCTCCACTGCCGTAGTCGATGGCTTCAACTTCGCTCACGGTGTGATCGCCGGCGTGCTTGCGCGCCTGTTTATGGAGGGCCGCGTGGCGAGCCCGGATACGAAGGCGCTGCTGCACGAGCTTTCGCCCATCGATTCTTCTGAGCCCGAGCTCATGGATCCGCTCGCTGCCGATTCCACGCGTATCTTCGATACCGTGGTCGCTGCCTATCTGCTGGATTCCGATCGCTCCGAGTTCGATGAGGCATATCTTGCCGATACGTATCTGCAGATGGCGTTGCCTGCGGCGCGCGGCGCAGAGGGTGCTGGTGAGGACGCTCCAGCGCCTGCCGCCCGTACTGCGGCTCTGACGCTGGCGCTCGTGACGCCGTTGCGCGAGTGCATGGCCCGTGAGAATGCCGCCAACGTGTTCGATGGCATCGAGATGCCGCTCGTGCCGGTGCTTGCCAAGATGGAGCGCGCGGGAATGCTCGTGGATCCCGACCGCCTGCGTAATCTGTCCGAGGGCCTGGCGACCCAGATCACCGAGGTCGAGCGCAGCATTCGCGACCTGGCGGGTGACGAGACCTTTAATATTGGCAGTCCCATGCAGCTGTCGCATGTGCTCTTTGATGTGATGGGGCTTCCGACCAAGGGCCTCAAGAAGACTAAGCGCGGCTACTATTCGACCAACGCCAAGGTGTTGAGCGACCTTGCCCGCGACCACGAAATCGTGCGTCTGATCTTGGATTGGCGTGAAAAGTCCAAAATCAAGTCCACCTATCTGGATACGCTGGGCCCGCTGCGCCGTGGTGACGGTCGCGTGCACACCACGTACAACCAGACCATCACGGCAACGGGGCGTCTGTCCTCGAGCGACCCGAACCTGCAGAACATCCCGACGCGCTCGGAGCTGGGTCGTACCGTCAAGACGGCGTTTTCGGCAGGCGAGGGAAGCGTCTTTTTGGCGGTGGACTACTCGCAGATAGAGCTGCGTCTGCTGGCACATCTCTCGGGTGACGAGCACTTGGTGCGCGCCTTTAACGAGGGCGAGGACTTCCATGCCGAGACGGCGGCGCGCGTATTTGGTGTGCCGGTGTCCGAGGTAACGCCCGACCTGCGCAGTCGCGCCAAGGCCGTGAACTTTGGCATCGTGTACGGCCAGCAGGCCTATGGTCTGTCACAGTCGCTGCATATCTCGATGGCCGAGGCGCGTGACATGATCGACCGCTACTACGAGGCCTACCCGGGCGTGCGTACATTCCTCGACAACGTGGTGGCGCGCGCCAAGCAGACGGGCTACGCCGAGACCATGTACGGCCGCCGTCGTCATATTCCGGAGCTCAAGGCCAAAAACCCGCAACTCCGCGGTTTTGGCGAGCGCACGGCCATGAACCACCCCATGCAGGGCACCGCCGCCGACATCATCAAGATCGCCATGGCCCGCGTAAGCCGCCGCCTGGAAGAAGAAGGCTTTGCCGCCCATATGATTCTGCAGGTGCACGACGAACTGGACTTTGAGTGCCCCATCGACGAAGTCGAGCGCCTAACCACCATGGTCCGCGACGCCATGGAGCACGTAGTAGACCTCCGCGTCCCCCTAATCGCCGAAGCCAGCACCGGCATAACCTGGGCCGACGCGAAATAGAAAAACAGCCACAGGTCCAAAGCAGCCAAACCAGAAGGGAGTCCCTTTCAGCAAGGAAC
>CABPWH010000002.1 GCA_902461085.1 uncultured Collinsella sp.
GACGCTGCAAACGCCCCTAAGCGGCAATCTGACGTTCAATCGTCGGGCATGACCAGAAGGTCAATGCCCTCCTCTTTCACGTCACCTTGCTCGCCTAGGGGCGTTTTCGCTGACGTGTGCTCAACCTGCGGGGTAATGTCAGCAACCAAGCCGAAAACAAAAAAAGCCGAAGCACCATCGGAACTTCGGCCTTCCCTATCTCAGGGTTCCGTCGTATTCAACCATGGCGGATTGCTTTGACAGGCGCCCTACGGCCGTCTTATAGACCTCGGAACGATCGCGCCGCCCTATTGCCACAATCTCGGCAATCTCAACCGTTCCGTCCTCCCGGATTCGAAAAACCATTCGGAGTCCCGCATTCCGCCATTTAATCTTTTTACAGCCGGCGAGCTCGCCGTGAAGCGGCGTCCCGATTTCATCAGCGCGCGTCTTTAATTTTGCGACGGCAATACGGACGAGCCTGCGCTGGGATCCATCTAGTTTTTGATATTCCTTCTCGACGTCTCGATTCAAAAAGCCGACAACAAAATGCCCGCTCATTCGAAAAAATCCTCGTCGGGAATCGCGTCCGGATCCATCGACTCAAGCTCCGCGAGCTCCTCGGCAGTTAAGGCGTCCTCAAACGGAACAAACTCATGCGGACCATGCTTGACTCGATCCGCAGCGATGCGATTTATCTCAAGTTCACGCAGATACTGCAGCGCGCCGTACATTTCCTCATAGGCAGCATAGTCGATAATCACGGTATCGATATCATTATGATCAGCAATGAACTGAGGCGCACGTTTTGCGCGTTTACGAACGGCGGATAAGGACTTGCTTGCTTCGGTAGCAGAAACAACCTGGTCTTTTGTAAACACCGGTTTTTCCAGAACAAGTGGGGACATTTTGACCTCCAAAAAAATAATCTGGATTATATTTCCAAGTATACTTCAAAATATAATCCAGACTTTTATTCAAAAGAAAAAGCCTTATCGATTCTCAATTGACCCGATGTTTTTGAGCTCGATGGAGATGAGGCCGTTGGGCTCGTTGACAAACTCGATGTACTCGGAGTTCGAACCCATCTCGGCCGGGAAGCTGATCTCGATACCCGTGTCGGTACGGATCTTATGATTGCGCACCGCCGCGCGTTCGACCTGCTTGCGCTCCACGGGCACACGCTCAGGCACTTTCTCCTCGGTCAGTGCCGCGCGCACGCTCTCCTTGATAACCGGTTCGTCCTCAAAGACCTCATCGACGATATCCCAAGGCGGCAGCTCCTCGTCATCCTCAACCTTCTCGGCAACGGCAGCCTTAACCTTAGCGAGCGCTACGGCCGTGTTGGCACCGTGCTCCTCGGCGACTTCCTCGACCACACGCGTCACGGTGTCGATGACCTCCTTGCCCGATACCCCCGTGTCGCACTGCAGCAGGCCATCGGGAATGAGCATGCGATCCTCGCCGGCAATCTTGCGCTTCTTATCCACATAGCCGATCTCCATGGTGCTTGCACGCACGATTGCATAGCTCGGCACCTTTTGCGAGGGATTCGGCAGAATGGCGTAGTGGCGCGCAATGTCGTTGCGCACCTCGCCCTCTTCGCGACCCACCTCGTGCATAAAAGCCTGCTTGGAGCCCAGCAGCATCACGGCAAACCAGCGGGCATCCTCATCGTCATCAAAGTCCGCCACAAGCACGTCAGTGGACTCGGCTTTCTCGGCCTTGGTAAGTTCGGAAGAGATGAACTCCGCAATCTGCTGAGACAAATCCACGAACTCACGCTCACCAAAGAAATAGCCCTTGAGCTCGCCGCCGAATGCGGAGTTCTCGGCAAACGTGGCGCGTTTATTGTCGGCCGAGGTGCGTGCGCGGCGCAGATGCGTGGTTACAAAATTGCGCACGGTACGGCTTTCGATATCGAGCTCGCGCTGGCTCATAACGTTGACGGCCGAGTCAAAGTCCAGGATATGCAGGATTGCGTGATTGATTTTCATATACGGCATTCCGTTCTAGATCGAATTGAGCACGAACCAGTATAGCGGTCGAGCCTGCCCCAAGCGTATCGAAGATTGGTGCATCGGGGACAGGTTGCTTTGCACCAATGGCTAGCGCAGGAGCTCGGACTGCCAAGCCTCGAGCTGTTCTGCCAAGCTCTTGCCGGCAGCGGGCATGTCGATCTGGGGACGTTTGGGCAGAAGCGCACACTTAAGAATCGCAACGATGGTCTGCGAGATAAAGCGTCGCGTATCTTTGTCAAAGCCTTGCGCAGCCTGGAGCATCACGGGCAGACTCTCACGCAGATTTCCTGCGATATCCGCAAACCGTTCGGCGTCCGTAGCCTCAAACACGGAGAACAACGCATCTACAAAACGCTCGCGCTCGCTAGGCGACACTGTAAGCAGCATCTCGCGAATGGAGCCATCAACGTATCGAGCACCGGCGGACAGGCGCTCACAGTATACGAAGTCGCAACCATCAACCACCCAGCTAAAGGGATTGTGCTGCAGCAGGCTGAACTCGGTGCTCTCAACGATGGCATAGTCCTCTTGTGTCTCGAACATCATGCCGAAGATCGACGACCGAGGTAGCGTCTTGTCGATTCGACCGGAAAGATCGGCAAAGGCGTTGCCGTTCAGAAACTCCTCGACGAACCCTGGACCATCATGGGAATACGCCCGTTCGATTCGCTCACGGGCGACATCGGAGCACATCGCCGCACCGTACACCGCAAGGTTTCCACCCTTGGAATGACCTCCGCACAAAAGCGGCCCGTCGATCGCATCCGCCGCCTCGTCCACATAACGCGCCGCGGATTCCTGGGCCGGCACAGGACACCGGAACGCCATGTTAAAGTCCTCTTTCCAGCCCACAATCGTGCTGTCGGTCCCCCGGAAGGAAAGATAGCTAAACCCCGCCGGAAACCGGAACGCCATGGCTGCAAACTGCTCCGTCGCCACCACATCGCTCACGGCACGATAGCCGCAAACGTGCACGCCGCGGTATCTGGGATTTGCTGCCACGGCCTCCAACAAGGCCCTGCTCCCCTCTGGATCCCACAAGTCGTCAATCATGTCCCGATAGCACTCGGCACGCAGCAGCTCGCGTACGTCTAGGCCCTGCCAGTTCGTCAGCTCCGCCATATCACCCGGCAAACGCAAATAGGACAACCACGCAAAGACCAGGCTGTCCACCGCGCAGAACGGCCGCTCCTCAAACGGATCAAACGCCGTCTGAGCATAGGTCAAAAAATTAGGCGAATCCGACATGGCCCTCCCATCAACTATGGTGTATTGGGGGTGCATTGGGGTCAGGTTACTTTGCACCAAAAGGCGCCCGGGCCGTGTGGACCCGGACGCCTTCATTGTAGCTTTTCGCTCTAGCGAGCTTGATTTAGCAGGAGAAATCGACGCTGCCGATGATGTCCTTGAGGGCCTTGGCGGAGACGGTGAGCTCATGCTGCTCGTCATCGTTCAGCGGCACGGGGACGCGGCAGACAACGCCGTCGCGGCCAACGACGGTCGGCATGGAGATGGCAAGATCGGACAGGCCATACTCGCCCACCATGAGCGAGGAGACAGGCAGAACGGTCTGCTCATCGCGCATAACGGCGGTGCAGATGCGCTTGACGGCCATGGCGACGCCATAGTAGGTGGCGTGCTTCTTCTCGATGATGGTATAGGCGGAGTTCTTGACGTCCTCAGCGATGCGCTTCTCGGCAGCCTCATGCTCCAGGTGGCCGTGAAGCTCACAGAAGGTGTTCAGCGGAACGCCGGCAACCTGAGCGCTGGACCAAGCGACAAACTCGGAGTCACCGTGCTCGCCCATGACATAGGCCTGGACATCGCGCGGGTCAACCTCGACGTGGGCACCAAGCATCTGCTGCAGGCGGCCGGTGTCGAGCACGGTGCCGGAACCGATGACGTGGCCCTCGG
Organism: uncultured Collinsella sp.; assembly: GCA_902461085.1. GTDB lineage: Bacteria > Actinomycetota > Coriobacteriia > Coriobacteriales > Coriobacteriaceae > Collinsella. The sequence goes on from CABPWH010000002.1 coordinate 3,915, forward strand.
GCAGGCCGGACATCTTGATGGCGGCGTAGGTCAGAACATCGACCGGGTTGGAGACGATTAGCAGAATGCCGTCGAAGCCGGACTTCTTAATCTCGGGAATAATGGACTTGAAGATGCTGACGTTCTTGTTGACCAGGTCCAGGCGGGTCTCACCGGGCTTCTGGGCAGCGCCAGCAGTGACGACGATCATGGCGGCGTCGGCGACATCGGAATAATCGCCGGCGTAGATCTTCATCGGCTCGGCAAACGTCATGCCGTGCGCGATATCCAGGGCCTCACCCTCGGCACGGTTCTTGTCCACGTCGATGAGGACCATCTCGGAGAACAGACCGCTCTGCATCAGTGCGAACGCCGAAGACGAACCGACGAAACCGCAGCCGACAATAGCGACCTTCTTCTCGTTAACCATTAGAAACTCCCATCTCTCTCCACAAACAAGCCGCCCGGGAACGACCCGAGCGGCTTGTCGTAATCCCAATACATCCAATCGGGACTTTGATTATGCCCCTATTCGCAGCCAAAAATCGACCGTTTACCGAAATTGTTTGCAGTATTCGTAAAATAACTGCGCGAAATCGGTTTCGAGCTATTGACGAGTCGAAATAGGTTTCTAATACAGGCCCGCCTCGCGAATGGCCTCGACAGCCAAAGCGATCTGATCGGGCGGTAGGACCAGCGCCATGCGCACGTGTCCCTCGCCCGAAGGACCAAAACTCGCGCCCGGCGTCACCACAACGCCGGCCTTCTCCATGAGCTCCTCGCAAAACGCCATGGAATCGGTGCGACCACCGGGAAGCTTGGCCCACACAAACATAGAGCCATGCGCGTTGGGACGCTCCCAGCCCAGGCCCTCAAGACCGTCGCACAGGGCATCGCGACGTTCCTGGTACTTCAGGCGCTGCGCCTCGACCTCATCGCGCGGACCGTTCAGGCAGGCGATAGCAGCCTTCTGGATCGGGAAAAACATACCGAAGTCGATCTGGCCGCGCAGCTTGGCAAAGGCCGAGACCACATCCTCGCGACCGACCAAAAAGCCGATGCGGGCACCGGTGACGTTAAACGACTTGGAAAGCGAGAAGAACTCCACGCCCACCTCAAGCGCACCGGGATACTGCAAGAAGCTGCCGCCGGGCTCGCCGTCAAACACGATGTCAGAGTATGCGTTGTCGTGAACGATGAGCAGGTCGTGCTCGCGGGCGAAAGTGATGATCTCCTCGTAGACCTCGGGCGTGCCCACCGAGCCGACCGGGTTGGCGGGCAGCGACACGATCATATACTTGGCACGATCGGCCACCTCGGGATCGATACCCGCCACATAGGGCAGGTAATTATGCTCGGCAACCAGCGGATAGTATTCGAGCTTGGCATCGGCGATCTTGGCACCCGCCTCGAAGACCGGGTAGCACGGATCGGGAACCAAAATAGTATCGCCCGGATCGAGCAGGGCCAGGCCCAAATGGCCCACACCCTCCTGCGTGCCGTTGCACGACTGCACCATAGACGGCGTAATGCCGGAGACACCAAAGCGACGCTCGTAGTAATCGCACACGGACTGCTTGAGTTCGGGCAGATCGCGCAGGGCATACTTCCACATCTCGGGGTCCTGGGCGGCCTGCGTGAGCGCCTCGACCACGTGGTCGTACGGCCTAAAGTCGGGCGTGCCCACGCTCATGTTGTAAATGGTCTTGCCCTGAGCCTTCAGCGCGAGAAGCTTGTTGTTGAGCGAGGCGAAGACCTCCGCGCCAAAGCGGTCGAGACGCTGCGATGCCTGCATGGTGCCACCTTTCGATATAAAAAAGCGGCGCTCCGACAAGAGCGCCGCGCGATACGGGCCATCAGATTGCAAAAGTGTAACGCTTGCAACCCCCGTATTGGTTCAATTTAGCCAACCTTAGTCAACTGGATTGAGCGCGTCGATCTGCGCAAGCCACAGACGCGAGCTGGCGTCACTCGGCATGCGCCAATCGCCGCGCGGGCTGAGCGTCACCGAGCCCACCTTGGGACCATCGGGCAGGCAGCTGCGCTTAAACTGCTGGGCAAAGAAGCGACGGTAGAACGTACGTAGCCACGTGTGGACGGTCTTGGCGTCGTAGACGCCCTCGAAGCTCTTGAGCGCCATGCGGTAGATCTTGCCCGGCTCAAAGCCAAAACGCAGCAGGTAGTAGAGGAAGTAGTCGTGCAGCTCGTACGGGCCCACCAAATCCTCGGTCTTCTGCGCAATCTCGCCGTCGCCCGTGGGCGGCAGAAGCTCGGGGGACACCGGCGTATCGAGGATATCGAGCAAGACCTCGGCAATGCGCCCGCCAAAGACATCGGCAGCATAGCGTACCAGATGGCGCACAAGCGTCTTGGGCACGCTCGCGTTGACGGCGTACATGCTCATGTGGTCGCCGTTATAGGTAGCCCAGCCGAGCGCCAGCTCCGACAGGTCGCCCGTGCCAATGACAAAACCGCCAGCCTGGTTGGCCAGATCCATCAGAATCTGCGTACGCTCGCGCGCCTGGCTGTTCTCGTAGGTCACGTCCTGCACGGCCGGATCATGCTCAATGTCCTTGAAGTGCTGCTCCACAGCCGCGTGGATCGAAACCTCGCGGAAGCTCACACCCAGGTCGCGAGCGAGCGACTCGGCATTCGACTTGGTGCGATGCGTCGTGCCGAAGCCGGGCATGGACACGGCTGTGATACCAGTGCGCGGCAGCCCCAGCACATCGAAGGCACGCACGGTCACAAGCAGCGCCAGCGTGGAATCGAGACCGCCCGAAAGGCCGATAACGGCCGCCTTGGTGCCCGTATGGGCAAGGCGGGTCTTGAGGCCCGCGGTCTGCAGGTCGAGGATGGTCTCGCAGCGCTCAGCCAGGTCACCATGGTCGGCCGGCACAAAAGGCGCACGCGGGAAACCGCGGTCGATATTGAGCGCATCGCGCAGGACAGGCTCTTCGGCCAGCACCCCCTCAAACGAAAATTCAACGATCGTGGCCTCCGGCGCATCGTCGGTGCGCGTCCACGTCGTCGAGCGACGGCGCTCAGCCACCAGACGATCGAGATCGACGTCGGCGACGGCCATATCGCAGGTAAGCAGTTTGGTCGCGGCGAGCTTGGAGCCGTTTTCGTAGACGAGGTTCTCCCCCGCAAAGACCATGTCGGTCGTGGACTCGCCCTCGCTCGCGTCCGCGTAGGCATAGGCGCAGTACAGGCGCGCGCTCTGATTGGAGATAAGGCTGCGGCGGTAATCTGCCTTACCGATAATCTCGTCCGAGGCCGACGGGTTGAGAATCACCGTCGCACCGGCAAGCGCCATCTCGGTCGAAGGGGGCGCCGGCACCCACAGGTCCTCGCAGACCTCAACGCCCAGCACCATATCCTCGGCGCCTTCATCACAGCAGCGGTAGACAAGCCCCGAACCCAGCGGAACCGGACCCTGACCGGCAAACTCGACCCACACAGGATCTGCGGGCGCCGGAGCAAACCAGCGGCGCTCGTAGAACTCGCCATAGTTGGGCAGATACTTCTTGGCCGTAAGGCCCAAAAGCTCGCCCGCGCAGCACACGGCGGCGCAGTTGTAGATGTTTTCTGCCACCGCAACGGGCAAGCCAACGGTAAAGACAATCGGCAGCTCACGAGTCTCATCGAGGATATGCACCAGAGCAGCCTCGCAGGCATGCAGCAGCGTGCGGTTATGGAACAGATCGGCCGCGGTATAGCCGCACAAGTTGAGCTCGGGCAGCACCAGAGCACGGACGCCGCGCTCGACAGCCGCGCGAACAGCCGCTAACGCAACCTCGGCATTGCCCTCGACATCGGCCACGCGAATCTGCGGCGACGCCGCCGCCACACGCAAAAAGCCATCGTTCTTATTAGCCGAAACGCAGCATTGCCTTGTTGATCTGGACACTGGAGGCCCCTTCTACCCTGAGATTCAGTCTAACGGACGTTCACATATCTCTAACTAGCCAAAGCAACCTCCCAGTTTACTGAGAGGCCAACCTGTGCTAAGAGCATGTAGTTCAAAATATCTTTAATTAAAAAAGGAGAAATCGATAATCGACTTCTCCTTTAAGCGAGGCGAGTAAATTCCGAAACTAATGGCAGAATTTATCCATGTAGTCCTCAAAGTCGAACACTTCTACCACGACGCCCTCTTCCTGAAACTCTTTCAGCTGCTCCAAGAGATCTTTGTTAATAACGTCCATGCAGAAACCTCCTCTATCTAATCAATTGTAGTATATCTGCTTTCATGCAATTATCAACCAACTTGTTTAATTGCTCCTCGCTTGCCGATAGTCCCTCTTTTTTCAAAATGTCGCGCACCTCGTTCTTAGTAATCGGCTTTTCAAACAACGAAAGCAAAGCGAACGAAAAATCATTAACCGCACACATTCTATGGGTGGCACAACTCAGCAGTACTCTTAACCCCTCTTTTGAGCGTCCGACTTCTTTCACAAACGAACTTTTAACCAATTGAAAACCATTATCGTGCATTACATAATCGGCATCGATATTTGTATTCAGCAATCCATAATGCAACAGTTCTTCTATCGCCCTTGTCAGCTCGAGATCGCCCTGATCAAGGATAAGAGAAATGCTACAATCGGCCTCCAATAAACGGGCCAACTTAAGGTATACCAACTGGGAAACAGCATAGACATGATGGTATTCAGAATTATAGAAGTAGGCAAATGGCTCAACGAGCACGACAGAGGTCTTGGAATCCAGCCAGATTCGATCAGCTGGATTTAGACTAGTCAGCCGTCGCTTTACTTTGGTCAAATGTCCCTTATACCTGACAGCGTGAATAGAATCTAGGATCCAGGTCACCTCTGAAATATGAAGCCGCTGGGGCAAGTCAATTGTGTCGCTACCGTTTATGACTTCTTGCATATAAAAATCAATATGATGCTCATCAGATAAGGATTTTGCTTCATTTAAAGTTAAACCAGTGCCTGAAACATAATCCACTTCGAGGCGCAAATCCTCATATTGGGACTTCGGCATTACAGAGACACCATACTTATCGGGATGATTCCAAACATCCGACCCCATAACGAGACCAAAATTCGTAAATCCTCTCGTGGAATATGGAACACCACATACCTGTTTTGAATAATTCAAAACATTCTCTGTATAAGCTAAGGTGTTCAGAGCCTCTTCTTTAGTTTCGGTCGGAAAGCCAATCATAAAGAATAGATGAACAGGAATACCCGCATTGAGACAATCATGGATATTGCGATCAATCCAATCAACTCTCGTGTTCTTCTTCATTAGATCAAGAACTCTTTGGTTGTATGACTCGAGGCCAAACTGAATCTGCCTACATCCACTTTGGTATATCTTGTTGAAAACGTCTGTACTTAGGGTTGGAGAGAACCTCGTTTCTCAATGCCAGAAAAACGTTTTTCCCGATGCGTTTATTTCATCCGCGAGTTGCTCCATTCTTTTGCCTTCGAATGTTTCATCCACAAAAGAGAAAACTCTCGTGCCGTATTTTTCATTTAACCGACACATTATTTCAAATACTCTCGATATAGGCATCTTTCGGTAACAACCACCGGTAGCACCGGGAATGGTGCAGAAGGCGCAATGATTAAAACACTGCCTAGAGGAATAAACCGGCAATATTAACTCAGGCATGAAGTATTTAGAAAGGGCGAAGCCATCGAAATCGGGAACTGTATCGTTGATAAATGTTTGCTCAATCCGATGGTTTTTATATATCTTTCCACCTTTAGCATGGCAAAGGTTTGGAACACAGTCGAGATTGTCATCACCAGAGTCAAGAGCCTCAAGAAGACGTGCAAGCGGCTCTTCGCCGTCATACATCATTATCGAATCAATGTATTCAAAAAAGGGATGCCATTCTTTCATGCAGTCATCTGCTAAACGAGTAATGTAATTGCCGCCCAATGAGACGTGTTTAACAGATGGACATTCTTCTTTAATCAGTTTCGCTAACGTAACTGCAGAAATCAATTGGAAACAGCCGCTCACCGAAATCCCAATAAACTCGATTTTTTCCCTCTGAATACGCTTAAGAAAGGCAATTTCATAGAAGGAAATAAACGGATTATGCAAGGTATCCGCAAGCGATTTCATTATTTCTGGTGTCGAATAATAATCATAGGGCAGATCTATGGAGTTGAACGTGTATTTAACTCCATATGAGACGTGATTTATGATATAGAGTGCATTTCTAAAAATGTTTTCAGCATATTGTCTTTCTTTTAGATTAAAGTATCTCTTCGATCTGAAAATATCTTTTGCCTCGTCAACATTAAGTGCTGACTTTTGTATCAACTCGATTGTTAATTGAACATTCGAACTAAACGAATCCTTTGATTCCCGATACCTTTTACAGCACTCTTCGACATGTCTATAAGATAGGAGGTCATCGTAAAATTCCACGTTTAAGTCAACGATGTCAACTTTATATTGTTCAACCTCTTGAAGATATGACTTCAAAACAGGCAAGGCAAGATACGGCCCCACTGGACTCCATCCTGGGGGAAATACTAAAAGCGTTTTAGGCATATCAACGTCACATCTTTCGCAAATAATTCAATTGAAACACAACTACCATCATAATTGAAAATACACCAAGTCCTGTAACGAGAATTGAGAACATCGCGATGCTCGTGAACAGCGAAACAAGGAGTGTTGAAATAACAACAGCAACCGATTGCAAAGACTCCCTAATTGAAAACAGGCTTATCGATTCAGATTCGTCTCTCGCCAAATCCTGCAGCGATGTTATGAGAAGCACATCTTGAATGGCGTTTCCGGCACCGACGATAAAAAGGAAAATAAACGATATCCCAGACGCATAGCGATAGCCAAACGCCAGATACGCACCGAGCGCAAGATACGTCACAAAACAATATGATTTAACGCAATCGGAACCACTAATTAAACGACCATATATTGTATTTCCGAACAACAGTCCGATTGTAAGACTACTCTGAAGGAATCCGTATTGTATCGATGACGAGTCAAATTGCAATTGCGCAATAGCTGGCAAAAGAGAATTCAGAGAGCCGAATGCCACACCACTAGAAATATCGATTAATAGGAAACCAATTGCCAAGTGCTTCGCGCTAAGATCACTAAATGCAGTCCTGTTTTTTTCATTTTTGCTTATCCCCTCTTTATCATTAACCTCGATAACCGACGGAACATCTCGCAGCAACCAGAACGACGCGGCAAAAGAAAGCGCGTCTAATGCAAGAACAGCCTCCGCCCCAAATTGAGCGACAACAAAACCGCCGGCAACTGGCCCCAGAACCATCATCAAATTCTGCAGAAACCCAAACGAATTATTAATTACGTCGCGATTGATACTATTCGTATTGGCTCTTAACAACGAGTAAAAGCAGGGCATTTCAACCGTTCGGCAAAGCGATACCGCGCACGTAATAGCAAACATACTCCATTTACTATCAACAAAAATATAGCAAACGAATAATCCCGCGCGAATTAAGTCTGCCAATCTCATGGCCTGCAGTGTCCCGATACCCATCTTCTGAGGCAGCTGCGCGAGCGCAACTGAAAACAGAGAGGGGGCAAATCTGCAGCAGACCATCAAAGCAGTTGCAGAAACATCGTGAGTTACCTCGTAAATCAGCATTGGCAAAGCAATATTCGCACACCAATTGCCTATTTCGCTTATCCCTCTAGCAATATATAGGACCCGAACCGGACGGCTAGCTCTCAATACCGTGAACATCACGATTAACCTCGTATTTCAGGCCTCGCTCATCCCTTAATAGGAATCCATAATCAACCAAGTACCGCCTCAACACGGCATAATCAGGATAGAGCTGTGACAGCACACGATTAACCTGAAGCTCCGTATAACTTGTATTTAATTCAAAGAAAGAGACGGCCCATAGCAGCATGATTCTTTTATAGCTTTCCTTTTTTGGAATTGAAACCAGCTCGCCATTCTTGAGAAATCGTTTTTTAAAGTCTATTAGCTCATCCATTCACATCCTCCATTTCATACGCATCTAATACTAAAAATGCATACGCTTTAGGTCATCGCATTCGGCTTCTATATTCGAACTAAACTCGAACTAATCTAAATGATTTGCTCAAACACTCTTCGAAAGCTCGTTTTTCACTCTGAGTAAAACGCCCTTCCCAGTCAGTCCACGAACAGGAAGGCAACTCACAGCGAGCGGAGTCGAAGCCCTCTGCCGTCGGTCGTTCAAAATGCACGACAACCTTTTCGATATCCCCATCTGTAATCAGGTCAGAATGAACGACCTCGGTACCGTCTTCGAATGTCATATACGGGTACATCACGTAAACCACCTCGCAATCGTAAATCCAGTTTAGCATCAAGCTATTGCACCAAAGACAGCAAGCCCCCTTGATGAGTTGATGGTATCTGTTAAATGTCACGTACGATTCACATCTGGTGGGTACCCTGATGGCTACACGAAACGAAGCAGATTTACACCGGGAGGACCCCGTATGACAACCAAGTACACCGACGCGCCGCGCACGCGCGTCATGACGCCAGCATCGCTCAACAACGGCGTGCACGAGAACCATTCCATCGGACAGACCATGGCCATCGCGCCCAAAAAGGGCCTGTTTGACGACATTTCCATTCCCCAGATCATCGCCGGCGCCGCAGCTGCCGCCACGAGCGTCGCACTTGCCTCCAAGATTGGTATCGCTGGTTCAGTAATTGGCGCCGCCGTGAGCTCGGTCATCACCGTTGTGTCATCGCAGGTCTACCGCCACTTTATCTCTGCCAGCGCCGAAGCCATCAAAGGTACGCACGCCGCCGTCGACTACCCCGCCGGCGCCTACGAGCCCGTTGAGTTTAATGCCGAGGAGCACCTGGGCGGCGCCGCGACTACGCAGGAGATGCGCCAGATTGCGGGGCGCGCGACCACGGCGCGCGTTGCTCCCGACAGCCTGCGCGCCAAGGCGGCGGCAGAGCGCAGTCAGACGCAAAAGAAGGTCATCGTCTTCTCGATCGCCATCGCCATCGTCGCGGTCATCGCCTGCGCCGGCGCCATCCTTATCACCACCGCCGGTGAGGGTCTGGACGAGCGCCCCGAGCCAATCCTTTCGTCGCGCACGACGGAAAGCGATGCAAATGGCAACACCCAGTCGCAAGACCAGCAGGCACAGACGGACGGCACGCAAGACAGTTCCACCTCTACCGATTCGTCCTCGAATACCCAAAACCAATCGCAGGGCGCCGATTCTTCTGTGAACAACAGCGGCGCGCAATCCGGCACGACCGACTCAAGCCAAACGACTGACGGTTCGCAGCCGAACACGGGAGGCCAGACGAGCGACACCACGTCGGGAACGGGCACAGCAGACAGCAACAACAGCAATTCGAGTGGCACCACATCGGGCACGGCATCTGACAGTTCAAGCCAAGGCACGACATCGGACAACTAGGCGCTACATCCCCAGATAGGCAACCTGTACAACGGGCGCGAATCGATAGCGGTTCGCGCCCGTTTGCCTTGGGCGACGAGATGGCAAGCCCCGCGCGATGGTAAGATGCTTTGGTGTGTAAAGAGGAGATTTGCCATGAGCAAGACAATAGTTACGCCCACGCTTTCGCTGGGCAACCACATCTATCTGTATCGCCTGCTGCGCGATGCGATTGGATGCGGCAAGCAAACGTTTATGACGCAGGTCGAGGAGGCACTCGCCGCTGGTGACATGGCCGCTTATGACCTGGGCTTCGAGTCCACGCGCGAGCTGCTCGAGGAGCTCGACGACTGCATTAAGCTGACCGTCTTTAAGGGCGGTCGCCTGTATGCCACCGTCATCGCCAACGAGGCCTGGGATGCCGCCCTTGCCAAGGGCGAGGACAAGCCCAAGGCTGCCAAGGGAGCCAAGCAGTCCTACAAAAAGAAAAAACGCGGCGAGAAGGACCTCAAGGCCGTGCGCCCCAAGCACGTTAAGCGTCCCGAGCCTGAAGCCATGGTTGAAGCCGTGCCAGAATCCGAGCCCGAGCCCGAGATCGAAGTCGCTATTGAGGTAACGGCAGAAGCCGAAACCGAAATCACCGCTACGACCGATCCCGAAGTCATATCCGAGCAGGAAGCCACTGCGGAGCTCAACGAGGCTCCCAAGTCGACAGCAGAAGAAGCCGCTAGCCAACCTGAGGCGTCTGCGCTCCAAAACAGCGATGTCTTTGGCGACGAGGCCGAGGACGATCAGCCCGCCGATCAAGACGCTACCGAGTCGACGCCGAAGCCCGAGACGCCGCAGCCCGCCATCTCGCTCACGGTCGTCTATGACCCCGAGAACGCCAACGCCGGCATCACCACTATGGCATCCACGCCCATCGAAGCAAAGTCGAGCGTCGAGAATGAGAGCGCGATGCAGGTTGAGTTTGAAACTGCAGCTGTAGACGCGCCCGTCACCGTGAAGCCCGCAGATTCCGCAGTTAAGCCGGAACCGGTGCCTGAGCCCGCACCCGTCATCGAATCCGTGCCCACCTCTACTTGCGACCAAGTTCCCGCACCGGCACCGGCTTCGGTACCCGCAGCGGCCCCAACCCCCGCACCCGCAGCGCCCGCCATCCCTGAGGACTTCCCCGTCGATTTCGCAACCGAGGTCTTCTGCCCCGGCCCGCTTCTGCACCAGTTGTCGACCTATCTCCCCTACGGCGCCGACACGCTCGGCATTGTCGGCGAGTACTACTGGATCGCCCGCGAGCGCGGTACCATCGAGGCCGCGCGAAACCGCGCAAACTTCCCCCTGTGCTACACGCAGGCCGGCGAGCGCCGCGAGGTTACCGTGCGCATCCGCCGCAACACCACCGGCGGTCTCGGAGCCGCCTGGGCCATCGACAAGGTCGAAGCCCCGGTCGAGTAAAAAACGGCCTCGGATAGCCAATTTGACCATCCGAGGCCGTTTGAATTCAGGCCTTTTAGTTGTCATCGGTGCATATAGACACCAGAGAAGCAAGCTCATCCTCAAGTTGCGGAGCAAAGTATCTAAAAGAAACCTGCGCTCCAGTCGGTATCGACTCAATCATATTCGCAGCATTATCTGAAACTCGGTACGATGCAGTTTCACCTGTCTTCAAATCCTCTATTGAGCAGACAGCGTCTTCAGCATCAATCGACCTAAGCACGCCTTTTCCTTGTAACATCACATCGGCATGCCCGCCAGCTATTTCTAATGAACCTGAGTCTGTCGCAGTCACTTCTCCGGAACCTCCGCGCGATATCTCTTCCTTTGTTGAACAGCCCACCAATGAAGCCATCAGCACCAAAGACAGAGCTAGTCGAATCGCCCTACTTCGAAAAAGTCGTTCCATAAGTCCACGCATAATAGCTCTGATCATACTTCAGGAAGGATAAAGATGAATTCCAGCCGTCCGCTATGCCAATCATCTGCCTTGTCTCTCCAGTTTTCTTACCAGTAAGTGTGGCGTAAGCCTCCGCTGTTACAGAATGGGCTGATCCGTTGTACAAACTCGCATGTAAAACATTCGGTCTATTAGAGTTAATCTCATTTTGAATGCTCGCGATAGCCGGAGAGGAGACAGTGCGGGCGATAAGAGTACTTCCTCTGCTTGCGCAGTAATTTGTAAACCCCGTTGCACAGGTTGATATCGGCGTTCCACCCAAAACAACGCCGGGAACAGTCTGTTCTTCATCGGAAAGAGCATGGGTATTGGTGTAATTCCATATCTGCATATATTGCGAAGGGTCGCTATATAAATTGGCAATGCCATACAGTTCCGCAACGTTCGAAAAAGCTGTCACCATACAAGCATAGTGGGCGGTAAGCCTCTTAATCTCGCTTTCATCATATGACATAAACTGAGAAATGGAACGAAATCCAGATACTGTGTAATCCTGCATTTGAGTTGCGTAAATTACAACATCGTTCCAGCTTGAAGGTTTATTCGATAAAACGACAGGCCGTCCTTCTATGGAAACAGCCGGGATTGTTCTTCCGCAATTTGTTGTTATTGAACCGTCCAAAGATTGCACGCCGAATTCGAATGGATTGATCATTACGACTGGGTTATTGAACGAATAAGACTCGACACCAAGATCTCCTCCCCGATCCATAGGGCTGACTAAGCCGTCTCCAAAACGATATCCCGTAAGTATTTCATCATCTGAAGCATCTAAAACCAAATAGCCCGCGGCTCTATTGGATGTCACAACCGGAACAATGTAACCAAGCGGGGACCCATCAACATCTACAAAAGGAATAGGGTCAGAAGGCGTATACGAATAGCCGAGGAGTCCCTTTATATATTTATCGGCAAGCTCTTGCGCAATTTCAGAAGTAAATTGTATCTGCTCACCATCAATATTGCCCGTCGAAGCAAAAACCTCTTTCGGACGTGCGGCTAAGGCGACAATTGAAGACGCGACAAGTTGCAGAAAACGACGACGCGAAAGCATATGTTCTTCTTTCTAGAGAAGCGACTTATAAGGTACTCCTATTCTATAATCTTTTTTGTAACGTTACAGCACTGGTTATATTTCAATTCGATTTGCTTATGTCCTTGCAACCCAATGCGTCTTTACGTTTTAAACGGAATTAGAAAATCACTCATAGCAAAAACGGGCTTTAATCCCAAAGAGATGACTTTGATTATGAATCAAACCAGCAGCCAGGGCATAGCTGCAGTGCAATCGCTACAAGAAAGGCCGCCCTTGGTGGCGGCCCTTCTACTTGCTACTAGTCGCGCGTCAGCTTGCGGTGAATACGATGCGGCTGGGCTGCATCCTCGCCCAGGCGCTCGATGCGGTTGGCCTGATAGGCCTCAAAGTTGCCCTCAAACCAATACCAGTTGCCCGGATTCTCGTCGGTGCCCTCCCACGCCAGGATGTGCGTGGCAACGCGGTCCAGGAACATACGGTCGTGGCTAATGACCACCGAACAGCCCGGGAACTCGAGCAGCGCCGCCTCGAGCGAAGACAGCGTCTCGACGTCGAGGTCGTTCGTGGGCTCGTCGAGGAGCAGCAGGTTGCCGCCCTGCTTGAGCGTAAGCGCCAAGTTCAGACGGTTGCGCTCGCCACCGGAGAGTACGCCAGCGCGCTTCTGCTGGTCCTGGCCCTTAAAGCCGAAGCTCGCCACATAAGCACGGCTCGGGACCTCGGTCTCGCCGACCATCATGTGGTCCAGGCCGTCCGAGACGACCTCCCACAGATTCTTATCGGGGTCGATGCCGGAACGGTTCTGGTCGACGTAGGAGATCTTGACGGTCTCGCCCACCTCGAGCTCGCCCGAAGTCAGCGGCTCCAGGCCCACGATGGTCTTGAAGAGCGTAGTCTTGCCCACGCCGTTGGGGCCGATGACGCCCACGATGCCGTTGCGCGGCAGGGTGAACGAAAGGTCATCGATGAGCACACGGCCATCGAACTCCTTGTGCAGGTGACGAGCCTCGAGCACCTTGTTGCCCAGACGCGGGCCCACGGGGATGCGGATGTCGGTCCAGTCGAGTTTCTGGCTTGCGCGGGCCTCGGCCTCCATCTCCTCGTAACGAGCCAGACGGGCCTTGTTCTTGGCCTGGCGAGCCTTGGGCGAGCTGCGTACCCACTCGAGCTCGGCCTCCATGCGCTTGGCGAGCTTGGCGTCGCGGTTGCCCTGCGCCTCGATACGGGCGGCCTTGGTCTCCAGATACGTGGAGTAGTTGCCCTTGTAGGGATAAAGGTGACCGCGGTCGACCTCGCAGATCCACTCGGCAACGTTATCCAGGAAGTAGCGATCGTGCGTGACGGCAAGCACCGCGCCCTGGTAGTTGTGCAGGAAGTGCTCGAGCCACAGGATCGACTCGGCGTCCAGGTGGTTCGTGGGCTCGTCGAGCAGCAGCAGGTCGGGAGCTTCGAGCAGCAGCTTGCACAGGGCCACGCGACGGCGCTCGCCGCCGGAAAGTACGTTGACCGGCATGTCGGAATCGGGCAGCTGCAGGGCGTCCATGGCCTGGCCGAGCTTGGAATCGATATCCCAGCCGTCAGCGGCGTCGATCTCGTCCTGGAGCTTGCCCATCTCGGCCATGAGGGCGTCCATGTCGCAATCCGGGTCGCACATCTCCTCGCCGATCTTATTGAAGCGATCGACCTTGGCGATCATATCGCCAAATGCCATGCGCACGTTCTCGATGACGGTCTTGTCGTCGTCGAGCGGCGGCTCCTGCTGCAGGATACCCACGGTGTAGCCGGGGGTAAGCCTGGCATCGCCGTTGGAGACCTCCTCGATGCCGGCCATGATCTTGAGCAGGGTCGACTTGCCCATACCGTTGGGACCCACAACGCCGATCTTGGCACCGGGGTAGAAGCTCAGGGTCACGTCGTCAAGGATTACCTTGTCGCCATGGGCCTTGCGAGCCTGATACATCTGGTAGATGAACTCTGCCATATGCCTGTTCTATCCTTTCTACCTGCTGTTTCCCTATTCTTGATTCGCTTTAGTGGAAACGAAATAAGGAAATCAGCTCTGAAACGTAACGAAAAAGGGGCATGGTTGCCCACACCCCCTAATACTACCTGGGAAAAGTCCCCCGGAACATACTATGAACTGCGTACGCTAGTTTTCCGCAACCTTAGCGAACGGCCCGCTGCGATTTGCGCCACAGCAGATACGAGTAGGCGTAGACGGCTCCGACCGAACCAAACGCCAGAACCGCAATCACCGCGGCGACGACTTCACTCGAAAGCACGCTGCCTGCCACGCCCATCACAATCAGGCCAATACCCAGCACCATAAAGCAGGCGCCGCCAAAACGCTGCGTACGGCGCCAGTTCTCGGGATCGGCAAGCGCCCAAGGTGTCTTGATACCGAGCGTATAGTTCTGCTTCACACGCGGCAAGTAGTTGCCTACGCCGATGAACAGCAAACCGACAACACTGGAAATCAGCACGTTAACCGAACCGACCGCCGGCACCACGCCCCAGACCGTAAGCTCTCCCAGCCAGCTTATGGCGCACATGAACAAGGTGAAGGCGATTACGAAGCCCTGGTAGAACTTGCCCGAGGTTCGATATGCCTCACCTTTGGGGTCGATGCGCGGCACCACGCAGAACATTGCGAGAAGCGCCAGAGGCAGCACGCTAAGCGCGGAGGCCATCCAGCTAGGACCCCAACCGTCGACGGCGCCGTTCGCGCCCCAGTGCGTGGGAATCTGCGCAGGCAAGCTCGGCATCACCATGAGGTGCGCTACGACATTGGCGACGCACAGAGCGACCAGCGCAATCCACACGCGCGACGATACCCCCGTGGGGTGAATGCCCTTGTTTTCGTTATTCATCCTTATCACCTTCAGTGTTTGTAAAGCCCATAAACCAGCCAATTAAATCCTGCATGACGGTGGTGTTTAAGCTGTATACGATGTTTTGGCCATGGCGCTCGTCGGTCACCAACCCGGCGTTTTTGAGCGTCGCCAAGTGATGGCTCAGCGACGGCTTACTGATATCGAAATGCTCGGCAAGCTCCCCCGCCGTGCAATTGCCCTCGCGCAGCAACTCCAAAATGCGCCGTCGCGTTGGATCGGCAAGCGCCTTAAAACCCTCTCCCGGCATAAGACCCCCTCTCATCATCTCTCATGACGTGCACACTATACTCAATATTTAGATGTTTGTCTAACTATCTAATCGCAATGCTTCAAACCACATCAAAGCAAACGCCATCGCAACCTATGGGCGATTACCTATAATGGCGATAGCTAAAACACGACCGACTCCCCATCGGAGGATATCTATGACCGAAACCGCTGCCGCAGCCGCCATCGAGACACGCGACACCAAGCTCGAGATCATCATGGGCCGCGAGGCACTCGATAAGCTCGCCGATGCTACGGTGCTGGTGCTCGGCTGCGGAGGTGTGGGCTCCAACTGCTGCGAGGCACTCGCCCGCGGCGGCATCGGTCATTTCGTCATTCTGGATAAGGACATCATCGCGCCCAGCAATATCAATCGCCAGGCCATCGCCTTTCACAGCACCGTCGGCAAGCGCAAAGTCGACGTCATGGAGGCTATGATTCACGACATCAATCCCGCCGCTACCGTCATCAAGCGCACCGAATACCTGCTGAGCGACAACATCGATGATTTCTTCGCGAGCGTTTTGGAGCAGACGGACGGCAAGCTCGACTACGTCGTCGACGCCATCGACACCATCTCGGCCAAGCTCACCATTGCCAAATATGCTCAGGACCACGGCATTCGTTTGGTTAGCTCCATGGGCGGGGCTAACAAGCTCCATCCCGAGTGCCTCCGCTTTGCCGACATTTTCGATACGGTACGTGACCCCATGAGCCGCATCATGCGTAAAGAATGCAAGAAGCGCGGAATCAAGAGCCTGCATGTACTGTTTAGCTGCGAGGAATCGGTTAAGACACAGCCCCGCGACCCTTCCAACATCCACGAGCGCACCGAGCTGGGAACCGCCAGCTTTATGCCGCCCATCATGGGCCAGATGATTGCCGGCGAGGTTATCCGCCAGATCAGCGGCCGCGGCACTGAGCGCGTGCGCTCCGATGGCCAACGTCTGGACTAGCGGAGCGCACCGAGATGGAGCCCCGGTTATTTGACGCACACTGCCACCTTGATTTAATGGCTCACCCGGACGCCGTTGCCGATGAGGCGACGGCGCTGGGCTTGGGTCTATTTGACTGCGGCGTCAATCCGCGCGACTTTTCGGCCGCAAACGAGCGCGCCTGTCGCCAACCAAGTATCATCGCCGGCGTTGGGCTTCACCCCTGGTGGCTCGCCGACGGTCACTGCGGTCCTACCGAAGTCAATCTGCTTTGCGAAGTTGCTGCCCAAGAGCGCTACATCGGCGAAGTCGGACTCGACTTTTCCGCGCGCTTTGCTGGAAGTGAGCCGCTACAAATACAGGCACTTAACCGGCTCTGCGATGCGCTCGTGCAGCATCCTCTTATCGGGCGCGTGATATCAATTCACGCCGTTCGTTCGGCAGGAGCCGTACTGGACGTCCTCGAATCGCATGGACTACTCATCCCAAACCCCGACTCCCCCGTTATCATCTTCCACTGGTTTAGCGGTACTTCGGACGAACTCGTCCGCGCGCGTAATGCGGGCTGTTATTTTTCCGTCAACGAACGCATGCTCGCATCTAAACGAGGACACGAATACGCACGACAGATTCCACTCGATCGTTTACTGCTCGAGACCGATTCACCAGCCGAACCAAACACAGAAACAAGCGCACAGTCGCTCATCAGATCGCTCACAAGGACCTCGATGCGCATTGCCTCACTCAAAAACTGTGACGCAAAGCGCATCGAGTCGGCAGTTTTAGCAAATGCGCACGCTGTTTTTGACCTTCGCTAACCCCTGTGGGCTAAAATGCCAAGGGACATGCGAATCGCACAACGCAGTCCCTATTGGTAGGCAGTACAATTCGGCAGCATTACACCAATTCGTGCATGAGATCACGGTTGCGTGCATACAATTCGTCGAAGATATGACGGCGCGACGTATATAACTCGTGGGCAGTCATATCGGGCACGATTGTTTGCGCAACGCCAAGGACTCGGGCGAGTTCATCCCATGATGCATAGGCGCCACCTGCGAGAGCTGCCATGATGGCATCACCGAAGCATGCACCCACCGTAACCTTGGCAACCGAGACCTCGCGCCCGCATACGTCGGCGATAGCCTGCATCCAAACTGGATTCTTGGTTCCACCTCCGACAAGCATAATGCGCCCAATTGGCAGTCCATGCTCTCGCTCGATAATGTCGACATGGGATGCAACGGTATACGCGACGCCTTCCAAGGCGGCGCGAACCATATGGGCTCGCGTATGCCTTCCGGTCAGGCCAAAGAAGACGCCACGCGCCTCGGGATCGTTGAGCGGAGTACGCTCCCCCGCAAAGTACGGCAGACACAGGAGCCCATCGGCACCCGGCGCCACATCGGCGGCATCATGCGCCATAACCGAATAGGCATCGGGACCACCGTGGCCCTCGGCCTCCACGGCGTCGCGATACAGCTCTTGGCGCAGCCACGATGTGAGTGCGCCCGCCGTATTGGTTCCCGCGCAGATCCCGTAAGTTCCGGGAATAATAAACGTCCCCGGCCACAGGCGGGCATCATCGATCATATGATCAGCTAGGTAGATGAAATACGCCGTACTCCCCAACTGAACCATCATATCGCCGGGACGGAATACACCCGTCGAAATGGCCTCGGCACCAGAATCGCCCGTTCCCACTAAGACAGGTGTCCCTGCCGCGAGCCCCGTCGCCTCAGCCGCACGCCGCGTAATCACCCCGGCAATATCGGTAGCCGACATTACCTCCGCCATCTGGTCAGGCCGGCAGAAACGAGCACATTCCCGAGCATCAACCTTCCAGGTGTAGCGGTCGTATAGGGGAAGAAAATCCTCCGCCAAATAACGGTCCACCGTAAAACGCCCCGTCAACTTTGCGCATAGAAACGATGACGCCGTCAGGAACTTCGCGGCACGTTCGTGCACCTCGGGCATATTCTCCTTAAACCACAAGATCTTGGGAGCAATATCTGACGAACAGGGATCGTGCCCGAAAAGCTCGCGTGCGCAATCTGACCCATATTCGGAAAGAAGCTCGTCAATCTGCGGCTTCGAACGTGCATCGACTCCATACAAAATCGCGGGCGCCAGCGCGTTGCACTCGGTATCGACCGGCACACAGTCGCAACCCAATGCGGAAAGGCCCACGCATCCGATCTGTGCCGCGTTAACCCCCGATCGCGCCACCAGCTCGCGCGACAAGCGGCAAAAATCGCCCCACCAAACTGCCTCCGCATCATGCTGGTACCATCCGTCACACGGGTTGTCCGTCTCGTGTCCACAAGAGGCTTGGCAAACGATGTTGCATCGATCATCGATTAAAACGCCTTTAGAGGCGCTTGTCCCGATATCAATACCCAGATAGAGCGCCATAGGTGCCTACTCCCCTCGCGCCGTACGAGCGGCAGCCATAAAACGAGCTACCCGCTCAACATCAACCGGGGCATCCAGCTTTCCGTCGCGCTTTAAGCAGGTGCCGACAAACGCGCCATCGTAGTGAGCAAATACGTCAGCCACGGTATTTTCGCGACAACCGGTGCCACATACCACGGGTACTTCGCCAACACGCTCGCGGACTTCATCGGCAAGCTCGCCCGAAGCGCCACGACCGGCAGCCGAACCGCCGATGACCATTGCATCCGGAAGGCAATTAAAGAGAAGTGAATCGGCAATGTCCGCAGTCGTGCGGTCGTTGAGATAAACCTCCCCCTCGCTCGTGATGAAGTGAAAAAGCTTGAGGTCGTCCAAGCGCAGCGCCGCCTTGCGACGCATGGTGTGCGCGAAATCTCGGTTAATCAGCCCAAGATCACCGGCCCAGGCACCGCAAAAATTGCAGCGTGTGAACTGCGCGTCGACGGCAGCGCACAGCTCGATTGTGGCATCACCATCGTAAATAGCCTCAGCTCCCCAAGGGGTCGACAGATCATGGGATAGAGCCCCGATTACATAGCCCATCGATGCAAGGGTTGAGGGAGAAACGTGCTGCTCATAGGGCATCGAGAGCTCATTGGTAATCAAAATGCCATCGACACCGCCCTGCTGCAACGCCTCGAGATCGCGCTTGGCGGCTTCCACGACCTGCGACACGCTTCCGCCCGGGTAATACAGTGGATCGCCCGGCAGAGGACGCAGGTGCAGCATTCCGATAACCGGCTTTTCGGTCTTGAACATCGAGGTTAGAAACGACATAACGTGCTCCTTCATAGAGTTATTGCAGGGACGTTACTCCCCCAGCACCTCGACGTACACTTTTCGCTTCTGCGGACCGTCAAACTCCGCAAGATAGATGTTCTGGGCACTTCCGCACACGATGTGGCCATCTTGGACGGGAAAGAAGCAACTGTTTCCACAAATCATGCTCTTGATATGCCCACAGGAGTTGTTGCCGGTGGCTCCATAGCTCGGCAGGAAGTGTGCATGCGCATAGGGGGCATCGAGTGGGGCGATGCGATCAAGCGTCTCCATAAGATCCGTCTCCACGCAGGGCAGCCCCTCGTTTACCACGATTCCACAGGTCGTATGCGACAAAATAATCGCTGCCAAGCCATTGGTCACCGAGCTGCGTTCGATGGCAGCGTGCACGTCCTCGGTAATATCGATGAACTGGTCCGGAGCAGTCGATAGATAGCTCAATGTCTCGAGCGTCACCATGTTTACTCATCCCCTTCAAGAAAACGCAGGGCATTACCCCAGTAGAGCCTTTCTCGCGCATCATCGCGCATGGGCACGGTAT
Organism: uncultured Collinsella sp.; assembly: GCA_902461085.1. Taxonomy (GTDB): domain Bacteria; phylum Actinomycetota; class Coriobacteriia; order Coriobacteriales; family Coriobacteriaceae; genus Collinsella. Next base: position 24,172 of record CABPWH010000002.1, read on the forward strand.
CGAGCGCCCGCTTGAGTTTGAATGCACGGAAGCGCGGCGTATTGCTGGCGAACATCACTTGGTGCGATAGCGCGCGCTCATACCACTGCGGCCCCATATCGACCGTGAAAAGACGCTGCATCATCTCCTCGGGCGAATCGATGTAAGTGATAGAGGTGTCCGTGTAGCAGTTGGGATACTTGAGCAGCATCGCCACGGTCTCGCGCACCCAGGGCCAGCCAAAGTGGGTCAAACTAAAGCGCACATTTGGATGCGTTGCGATTGTGTGCTCAAATGCAAGCGGGTTACTGCGCGAGAGCTCTGCGCCAGGCTCCCAAGACATACCGGCATGGAAAACCACCGGCTTGTTATAGCGCTCGCACAGCTCGTAAAGCGGCTCGGCCACAGCATCATCGGGGGCAAAACCCTGCTTTGCAGGATGCAGGCAAAGCCCCTTTGCCCCCAACTCGGTAAAGGCGCGCTCCAGTTCGTCTGCGGCACCGCTCACCTGCGGGTCTACGCTCGCAAATCCCCACAGACGATCGGGATGCGCGGCAACCAGCATGGCAATCTGGTCATTGGTGCCAAAGTGCCCTCCGCATGCCGTGGTTACATCGAGCGGCATGAGCACGCTCTTCTGCACGTCACAGACGTCCATCTCGACTTGAAGCTCATCCCAATCCATGGGGCCCATATGCCCCATACCAAATTCTCGTGACCAAAAACCGAATCCATCAGGCTCATCACCCGGCGTACAGATCTCGCCGTAGAGCATAGGATGGACCAACATGTCGATAACCATTTCGTACTCCTTTCCAGGCATTTGACCCTAGTACGGCTCAAACGAACCAATCACTCGGGACGACAGCTCAGCGCCCGCCTTCATACACGCCGGAATATCAAGGCCATCGATCACGCCCTTGGTAAACCCGGCAATATACGAGTCGCCGGCACCCACGGTATTAACGACCTTCTCCGCCGGTACGATCCCGCACTCATAGAAGCGCTCACCGTCATAGGCAATGCTCCCCTTCTCGCCAAGCGTGGCAACCGCAACGCGCGGTCCCAATTCCTGCACGTGGCGTACCCAGTCCCGCAGCTCCGGAGTGTCCTCTTCAAACGACATGAACGCATAGTCTACGTAAGGAAAATGAGCCTCGCATGCATATTCGGGATCCTGGCTGAACACCGAGAAGTCCATAACCACCGTCTTGCCCGCATCATGCCATTCGGGCAGGAGGTCCAAACAATTGCCAAACAGGTCGGTATGAATGATGTCATGCTCTAGGATAAACGCCCGGTCGTCTTCATTCGGTCGATATGTCTCCATTACGCCATCGATTGCCTCGAGATGCACGCGATCGACGCCGTCTTTCAATGCCATGAGCATCACCGAGGTGTCGCCATCCTCCACCCGCAGATGTGAGATATCGAACCCCTCAGCGGCCAGCGCCTCTCTCATCTTGTCTCCGTACTCGTCCTTGCCGACAACCGACACGGCGGATACCGAAACGCCCATTCGTGCAAGATGGATACCCCAGTCAATGCCATTACCAGTCGGATAGAACACGCCGATGTTTTGATAGACGTCCGCGCAGCAAAAACCAGCCGCACACGCTTTAATACCCATGGTCTTCTCCAATGTTCAAAAGGGGACCCGCCACATGGCGAGCCCCCTTTTCGCGTTTCGCTTATTGTTTTGCATCGGCTGTCCAAGGCCTCATAGCCAGACCGCCGTACGCTTTCTTAAGCTATTCGACGATTGGTGCTCCGTGGCCCCAAGAACCTTCCATGCCGCACACGGTCGAGGCAAACCCGGCAGCAAAGTCGAGCGCGCGCTCGATGGCCTCGGCGCCATCCTCACCGCGCTTGGCGGAATCGAGATAGCACATCAAAAACGAGGTGAGGAACGAGTCGCCCGCCCCCATGGTGTCCTTCATGTCCGTTACCGGTTTAGCCAGCTGGCGGTAATAACGCTCGCCGTCGTAAGCAATGCAGCCCTCGGCGCCCGCCGTAGCCGACACAAAACGCGGACCCAGGCCCTTCACCCATGCCAGACGCTCGCGAATCTCGTCCTCACTCGCGGCATCCGCCGCACTAAAGAAAGCGAAATCGACGTAGGGCGCAATCTGCTCGTAGTACTCGTCGGTGGAGTCGTCCGAAAAGTCAAAAGAGACCGTGACGCCCGCAGCCTTCAGCTTGGGCAGCTCGCGCTCGGTAAAGCAATAGTTGCCCGAATGAACCACATCGAACTGCTTCATGTACGAAAGGTCGAAGCGATCGAGGACATAGCGCGCATCGCCACGGATACCGCCCTCGTTGGAGCCGAGGAAGACACGGTCACCGTCAACGACGGTCACGCGAGCCGCTCCGTTCTCGCCAATCATCTGCTCGCACTTGTCAAGCTCGATACCTTCATCCTCGAGGCTTGCAATGACATGCTCGGCAGCGGCGTCATTGCCAAAAATGCCCATGTATGCGGAGCGTGCGGCACCGCATTTCTTGGCATAAACGGCGAAGTTCACCGCATTGCCGCCGGGATACATGGTGTGGATATGCTCGTAGCGATCGACGACGTTGTCGCCAAATCCGAGCGCGTTAACGTTAAATGCCATGGCCTTTGCCCCTTCTAGTACTCGACAACACCCATATAGCGACGGAAATCGGGATCGTGATCAAACACCTTGCCGCGTGCAGCACGCAGCTCGCAGTTCATGGCGTAGAACAGCACCGGGTCCAGATAGGCACGGACGCTCGCCGGCACGGCTTCCATACCGTACTCCTTGGCATCGAGCACCATCAGCGTATCGGTATGCGTCTTAAGGAACGCCAGGGCGCGCTCGTCCATAGCACGGCACTCGCTGGAGCCCATCTGCAGGAAGTAAAAAACGCCATCCTGAGTAGCCTCGAAGGGACCGTGGAAGTACTCGGCAGAGTGGATGTAGCTACAGTGCTGCCACTGCATCTCCATAAGAGAGCAGATAGCGAAACCGTAGGTCTGGCTAAAGTTGGGACCGCTGCCCAGAATGTAGAAGAACTCGTGCTCCTGGCAAAGCTTGGCAAAGCGATCGCCCAGCTCGGCATTTACCTTCTCGCGTGCCGGGGGAAGAATCTTATCCATCTCGGCGATACCGGCATACATATCGGCAAGATCGGCGTAGCCCTCCTGCTGATCGAGCAGCTCGGCCGCAAGCGACAGCGAAATGCCAGCGGGGACCTCGGCCTGCGGCACGCCCTCGCCCCACGGGTAGACCCACGTGGTCCACTTGCCGGAGTCGATCTTGGATCCAGCGTTGTCGGTCTGGGCGATCACCGTAGCGCCGGCAGCAAGGGCAATCTCGCAGCCCTCGACGACCTCGGGGGTGTTGCCACTGTGGCTACAAGCGATGACCAGGGACTTCTCGCCCAGACGACGCGGACGCATGATATCGAACTCGCGAGCCGTATAGATATACGAAGTGAAGGTGGTTGCCTCGCGCTGCAGAAGCTCATGGGCCGGGATCAAATCGATCATGGAGCCACCGCAAGCAATCCAGTAGACGCTGTCGAACTTGCCTTTCTCGGCAATTGCCTCTTTGATCAGATCGTGTGCGTTCATATCCAGTTCCTTTCTTATTTGGCCCGCAATCAATGACGTTGGTTGCGTGGCCGATGGTTGTTTTAGTCAATCAGATATTTCTCGAATGCGGCCATGTTCTTGGCATCTGCCGCCGCCGGATCATCGTAGTAACGACCGTCCGTGATTTCCTGGCCCAGCATGCCGTCGAAACCATGGGCGTTGAGCGTGGCGACGAAGGCGTCCATATCGTGCTTGCCATCGCCCCACACCAGATGGCCATACGGGTCACCGTCGATAAAGTGCATCTCGTGAATTGCCCCATCACCAAAGGCGGCAAACCAGTCCTCGAGCGTCTCGCCTGCAACGCCCATCGCGGTTGTATCAACCATGGGCTGTAAGTACGGGCTCGCGACCTCGTCAATCATGCGCTTCGCATCGGAAACCGTCGTCACAAGGTTGCTCTCCTCGGGACGTAGGCTTTCCATCGTAAGCACCAGACCGTGCTCGCCGGCATACTCCGCCAGAATGGACAAGTGCTCGCGGCTGCGCTTCCAGGCTTCCTCGCGGTCCTCGTCCCAGTCGCCCCAGCCCGAGTTGATGGACATGCGGTCGCACCCAAGTACCTCGGCAAGCTCAATGCCGTGCTTAAAGTACGCCAAGCTGCGCTGTTCATGCAGCGGTTTGCGTGCGCAGTACTGCCAAGGATAGACAACATTCTCGGGACACAGAGTACGATACCTAAGCCCACGGTCTGCAGCCTTTTTCGCCAGGACCTCAGCTTCAAAGTAGCCCGTGTGGTCGAGCGTCACATGCGGCTCCGCACACCACAGCTCAATGGACTCAAAGCCCAAACGCTGCTGCACATCAAGGAAGTAATCGAGCGACCACATGATGTAGTGGATATTCATGCCCGCAATCTGTTCGCGGTGCAGCGTCGGTTTGGATTCAGACATCTTATGCCTCCTTATTTCGATCGAACACGATTTGTCCGTCCGACATCGTCATGTCAACCGCAAGATCGCGTGCGTCGCGATAATCGAGGTCGAACACATCCCGATCGAGCACGCAGATATCGGCAAGCTTGCCAACCTCGAGCGTACCCAGCTCGTCTTCGCGCATCAGGTCGTACGCGCCCCCGGCAGTCCAAGCGCACAAGAGCTCGACAAGCGTCAGCGTGTTGACCTCATTCACGGGCAGTCCGTCGTCGAAGTATCCGCCGCACGCACTGTAGATTGACTCGCCCAAGCTCGGAATCAACAGCGGCAAATCCGTGCCACAGCACACTGTGCATCCGGAATCTTCCATGCCGCGGCGATTCCAGCTGTGCAAAAGTCGCGTCTCGCCAATTTGTCGACGCATCATCGACAGGCAATCCTCGCGCCGGTCCAGCGTCAGAATCTGCGGATAGACCTCGCAAATTCCACCTAACTTGCCAAACTCGACAAGATCGGTCGGGTCAGAGTTCTCGAGATCGGTAATCGCATGGCGACGAAGCATCCGTCCATGCTCGTCTCGAGGCAGCGAGGCATAGAGCGCCACGGTGCGACGAACGGCGCCATCGCCCTGGCAATGCAAGGAATATCGGAAGCCGTCAGCATCAATTGCACGCAGCTCGTTCTCAATCAGATCCCACTCTGGCTCCTCGACGACCGTCTTGCCGGCAGCGCCCGCATCGGCCGTGTCCTCATAGGGATCAATCATCTCGGCAAGCCCCGCCCATACGCCGCGATCGGTCATACGGTTGAAGCCAGAAAAACGAACGAACGGTCCCCGGAAGCGCTCTCGCGCCTCGCGGGCATATGCCAGATTTGCACCGGCACCCACCGGCTGCGACATCATAGAGACGCGAACCGTCAGCTCACCAGATTCCTCACGGCGAGCCATTTCGTCGGCAAAGCCGTAGTAGTCATCAAACGCCATCTCCTTGATGGCGGTAACGCCGCGCTCGTTAAGCATGCTCATGTAGTCCGAATACCCGGCACGCACCTCGGGCAGCGCGAGGAAATCGCTCATCATGCGCCAGATCTTCTCGGCATAGCACGCCTGGGGTGTAAAGCCGTATCGCGCACTGGCGGCAGCATTGAGAACGCAGGTCTCCGCACCCGGTGTAAAGCAGACGACAGGGATATCGCCAAAACAATCGTCAAACACAGCTGCCGTATTTGCGTTCTCGGCATCCGATGCCAACGTTTCGGGTAGGTTGTGGCCAAAAGCCGCCGCGCAATCCGGATGATCTTCTTTCCATGCACGCAAGAGCGACACGGCCTCTTTGGCATCATCGATGCCGGACAGATCAGTCCCCAACGTCCGCAGCGCCCAACCTGTATAGAAGGTATGCACATCGATCAGGCCGGGCATGACAGTGCGGTCGCCCAGGTCAACTACCTCGTCCGCCTGGGTCAAATACGAAGCTACCTCACACTTGGTGCCAACAGCCTCAATTCGATTGCCACGGACCGCTACGAAACCTTCAAACGGCAGGTCCCCCGTACCGGTAAAGACGCTCTTAGACGTCAGGACCGTCAAACGATCAGACATCACAACCACCTACACCGGAAGCATGCCAGAGATTGCCGTTACAATCACGCCAAAGACGACCATGAAAATGAAGAACTTCCAAATGGTCTTCCACCATTGGCCAAACGAAATCCTAGCCACGGCAAGGCCGGCGACCGTCATGCCCGCCACGGGGCTGATGGTGTTGATGGTCTGGTTGGCAAACTGGAGCGCGGTGACGGCCGCCTCGGGATTGAGGCCCATGAGCTCGGTCAGGGGGCCCATAACGGGCATGGTGAGCGCCGCCAGGCCAGAACTCGAGGGAACCAGCAAAGAGAGCAGACCAAGGACGACATACATAAACGTGGTGTAGACGGCGGCGGGTGCACCGGCGAGCGCGGTAGCGAGCGCCTGGAGGATGGTGTCGATGATCATGCCGCCCTCGGCGATGACCAGAATACCGCGAGCGATACCGATAACGACGGCAGCGTACGCAAAGTCGGCGAGACCCTTAACGAACTCCTCTGCGATCGTCTGCTGGTCAAGGCCGCCCAGGATACCGGCAAGCAAGCCCATGCCAAGGAACACGGCGGAAATCTGATTCATGTACCAGCCCTGGGTAACAAGACCCCAGACGATAATGCCCATACCGCAAGCAAAATCGATAAGCACGAGCTTCTGACGGATAGTGAACTCTTCCTCGATGGAGGCATCGGTCACGGAAAATTCAATACGCTTGAGCTTATCGTCCTCGTACACAATGGACGACTCGGGGTTTTTCTTGACGCGCATGGCGTAGCGCATGGCCCATGCGATACCGACGGCAGTGAAGATGACCCAAGAAACGGCACGCAGCCACAGTTGCGGATTACCCTCGATGCCAATGATGCCTTGGGCGATCAAAACATTAAACGGGTCGATGGTCGAAGCACAATATCCCAGGTTAGGACCAAGGAAGCAGATGATGAATGCCGTCATCGAGTCATAACCGATACCCATCATGATGGGAATGAAGATGGCATAGAACGGCAGGGCTTCCTCAGACATACCAAACGTAGTGCCGCAAATGGACAGCAATGTCATCGTGATGGGAATGATGAGGATGTCCTTGTTCTTGAGCTTTTTAATCACACGGCTCATGCCGGCATTCAAAGCGTTGGTCTTGGTGATGATCGCGAACGATCCGCCAATCAATAAGACGAACGCAACGACGTCGGCAGCCTCTTGGATACCCTTGGTGGGCGCTTGCAGAACCGCGAAGATATCCTGGCCCAGATTGATGGTCTCGCCGGTCTCGGAATCGGTGTAGTTCTTATCGACCTGTTCATAGGTTCCAGCAACGGCGACTTCACGCTCGCCCGCCGCTGTCGAAATCGTCTTGCGCTGATACTGACCAGAGGGAACGATCCAAGTCAGGACCGCAAAGACAACGATCAGCAAGAACATGATCGTATAGACATGCGGTAATTTGAACTTAAAACGTCTGTTTGTCTTCTTCGCCTTCGTATCTGACATAGATACCTCCAAAGAACTCGAGACTGCATCGCATCTCGCTTCAACGTTTGCACAATGCAAACGTTCTATGACGTCCCATAGATTACCAGCAGCTTTTTCCTTCATCAAGATAATTTCAAACTGATTGCCGCAACGCGGTTGAACGGTCGCGTTTGTGCCGTGAACGGTATGGAAACGCCCGGTGAGATGATCCACCGGGCGCTTCCATTCGCAATGTCCTAGATGTCAAAAACGTAGCGAGACCCAACGATCCGCTGACGACCGATGATAAACGGCCGTCGCTGCTCATCGAAAAAGAAGGCTTCCATATAAAACAAGGGTTCGCCAACGGGAACTGCCAACAGCCGAGCGACCTCGGGCGACGCGCACGCGATCTCGAGCGTGCACGGGTCGGTAAACGCGGGCGTGCGGCCCGTCCGGTTGCGCACGAACTCAAAAATGGATTGGTTAGATAGAGGTGCCGTTGATAGATAGGCGTTGTCCTCGTAAACGTATATGTTGTTCTCGAGCATGACGGGGACTCCATCGGCAGTACGTACACGCTCAACGCAAATCAAATCAGTTCCAACGGGAACACCAAAGAACTGCGCTTCGGTAGAATCTGCCGGCAGTATCTTTCTCGAAATGACGCACGCCCCCGGCTCCATTCCGTTAACGCGGCATGCGTCCGAAAAACTCTGGACGTCATCCTTCTGGCGAATCTTGCGCTTAAGCTTGGGGGCATTGACAAACGTGCCTTTCCCCTGCCGCTTCGTTAGATAGCCCTGCTGGACGAGCTCCTCAATAGCGCGTCGCACGGTAACGCGGCCAACTTTATAGCTCTCAGCCAATTCGAATTCGTTGGGTATCCGCGCGCCCGCCTTGTAGGCACCGGAGTTGATTTCGTTTTTAATGATATCAATAACCTGTTGGTACAGCGGTATCGCTGCTTTACCATCAGTTAGCCCTTCAGTCGGTGGCATATACCCTCTCCCAGCACAATTAAGTCTAAAACGGGCTTAAGGGCATTCAGCAAGTCCTTAAGCCCGCATTAGCATAAAGTATGCTTGCTGCCGCACCAAAATGTCGGGTATTTACTCATCAGACCCGAAAAACGCGCAACTACCTCACCCCTAAGAAAGCGCGAGCAGCTCCGGCAGCTGGTCGATAATCTTGTCCGCGGCATCCTGGCTAAAGCCAAAGCGCTCCTCGCGCTTGGCAATGACTGTCAGGCCGGCTCGCTTGCCGGCAGTGATGCCAGGCACCGAATCCTCGACGCAGCAGCAGCGATTCGCGGGCAGCCCCAGCAGGTCCAGCGCATGCAGGTAGATGTCGGGCTCGGGCTTGCTCTCCTTAAACTGCTCGCCGCTCACCACATACTCAAAGGCATCCGACAGCCCGCACGCATTGAGCACTTCCTCGATGCTATCCATGGGAGACGAGCTGGCAAGCGCCACGCGAACGCCACGGCGCGGCAGCTCTCGAATCGTATCCACGGCGCCTGGGTTAATCAAAGCCTGATAGTCGCGCGGACGCTCATGCGCCCACTCGTCCCAACGGGCCAACGCTTCCTCGCCAGTGAAATGCCCCTTACCGGCGCGCTCAAACCAATCGACCAGCATATGCAGGAAGAACTGATGCGAGGTACCGACCTGCCCATTCAACTCCTCTTGAGTCAGGCTAAGCCCAAGCTCCTTGGCAAAAGCTGCGGTCTCGCCCAGGTAGTAATACTCGGTATCGACAATGACACCGTCCATGTCAAAGATAACGGCGTCGAACGGAAATGCGGACACGGCACCCTCCCTAACAAAAGGGCGCCTGTAAGCAGGCGCCCGAACCATGCATTATCGGCGATTCTAACCCAGCAGCTTATCCAGCGCCACCGCAATGCCGTCTTCGTTATTATTGGCGGTCACCATCTGGGCTACAGCCTTGACCTCATCGACGGCGTTGCCCATGGCAACACCGGTGCCGGCCCACTCAATCATGGACTTGTCGTTCTGGCCGTCGCCAAACGATACGACCTCGCTGGCATCAATGCCGAGCTTGGGCAAGGCACCCTCGAGCGCACGAGCCTTGTCGATACCGGGCGCCGTGTACTCAAAGTACCAGTCAGCCGTAAACATGCCCGAAAGCGTCTGCTTAAAGGGCGCATACATTTCCTCGTAATGCGCCTGCAGGTATGCCGGGTCGCCTGCCGTCAGCAGCTTGTCTACGGGATAAGTGTCCACGACCTCATGCAAGCTCTCGACCTCGCGGATCTTAAGGTCGCAGGCATCGCGCTCGTATTTGACAATGTTTTTCTGCGAGCCATCCGACAGCGTAATCATGCAGTGGTACGAGTCCTTGACATGCAAGTCGCGACCGAGCGAGATCATGGGGATCACATCATAGTTTTGCAGATGATCAATCAGACGGTGCAGCTCGTCAGCCGGCATGGCCTGGTCAAAAAGAACCTCATCGGTCTGAGCGTCCACCACATGCGCGCCATTGAAAGCGACTAGCAGACCGTCATGGTTTTGAAGGTCGAGCTCCTGCGCCAGAGCATGTAGTCCCCATGCGGGACGGCCCGAAGCCAAAATGAGCTTAATGCCCGACTCCTGCGCCGCGAGCAGCTTCTCGCGTGTACGCGGGCTGATCACCTTCTGATCGTTGGTAAGCGTACCATCGATATCCATTGCGATGGCTTTAATTGCCATATGTGCCTCCTTGCATCGTTTTTATCGCGCACTATCTTATCCGAGCCGGGGCACGTTCGCACGGCGCGCGTATGACGGTTGCAAAACCACCCCATTTGAAACAAAGACAAAAAAGTACTTGCAAAAACGCGTTCCGACATATAAGTTGATAAAAGACCGCCGTTGCGGTTTTAAGTAGATCGAGCATATGAAGTTTGAGTTTTAGCGTGTAAGAGAAGGAAGATCGGCAAAGTACAACTCCAAACGCAATGACAACTTAATGAGGTAACTGCCACATGTGAGGCACCCAGGGCATTGCTGTCTCGATTTTGAGCACGATGCCTTCCGCCTTGCATGGGCCGTTCCATCCCGCCCCTGCAGCAACTGCCTCACGGGCTCATTGAAAACCGCATAGCACCCCAACGTCAGCACATCACCCACGGCAAGCACATCACTCACGACAACCAACACATCAACAAACAGCACGAACATCAACCGATTGGAGAAGCTATGACAAACCACCACGCTGAAGACGGCGATAAGAAAAGCATTCTGGATGCCCGCATTGAGCGAGCATATGCAAACGAATATGACGCCGCCTTTGCCGCCGCGACCATCAAGAACTACGCGTCGCTACCGCTCGCGACGATCTTGGCCGATCACCCTCAACTGCTGAAGCGCTGCACAAAGATCATGGACGACCCCGACATTCGCAAGCTGACAGACCCCTATGCCCCAAAACGCGACAACGATTCGCACGTTCTTACCGTAGGCTGCCTAGCCCATATGCTTACGGCGCTCGACACGAAACTCAAGCTCGAATGGGAACCCGACGAGCGTCATGAACTCGAAAGCAAGCGGAACACCCTGCGCACCGCACTGTTCCTTCCGTTGGACGGCCTCAAGCGCTGCAACGTCGAGCTCAATACACAGGCGCGGCAAAAGCCCGGGACCACGGGGCAGAAAACTCCTAGACCCCATGCGGCCATCGTCGACCGCAACCGATATAACCGCATGACCGCGCACTTTTCTGCCGAGGGAGCAGCCATAAGGACGCTGATCGACCTGCTGTGCCTCCTGAGCATCAACGAGCTATTTGAGGGCTATCTCGCCCTTGTTCCCGCGACGGCACCCAAGTCGGTAGCAAAGATCATCGAGACCTGCAGACGCCAGTTTGAGCGCCATCGCAATGGCAGCGAGATGAACGCCAGCATCGCGCAGTACTACGCGGCTCATTACAAAAATGACGGATGTGCCCCTATCGAGCATCAGCTGCGGCTCGCCTACACCACGCCCGCCGCAACGCTCCATCGCTTTGGAGCCCTTGGCGCTTGCGAGCCGCACGGACAGGCAGCCTGCCCCACAACCGAGCTCGATCTCAGGCTCGGACGAACCCTGTAGCCCGCCAGCCCCTCCGCGGGCAGCGACTCTATTCCACAACACCACCAACAGAAAGGAGTCCTCATGGACACCAATCATTCCCCCATCATCAGCCCCCTCACCATGCGTGAATCCGCCCGAGGTATCACGCTCACCAGCATTTACGATGAGATGCTCGCCCGTCGCGAGCTCTCCGTCATGGGAAACATCGAAACCCCGATGGCCCACGACCTATGCCAGCAGATCCGCCTGCTCGATGCCACCGACCCCAGCCGTCCCATCACCATATTTGTCGCCAGCGCCGGCGGAAGCGTGCGATCGGGTCTTGCGATCTATGACGCCATGCGCCTCGCATCGTGCCCCATCCGCACCGTCTGCCTGGAATTCGCCGCGTCCATGGGTGCCGTGATCTTTATGGGCGGCGACGATCGCCGCATGGCGCCCCATGCAGAGCTCATGATTCACGACCCGCTGATCCCCCAGGGGGCAGGCGGCTCGGCACTTGCGCTACAGGAAACCAGCCGGCGTCTCATGCAGACCCGCAAGACCCTCACGCAAATCCTCTCGGACCGCAGCGGCCTCACGCCCAAGCGCATCCAGTCCCTCACTGCAAAAGACACCTACCTTTCGGCCGAGCGCGCCGTCGAGCTCGGCTTTGCCCACGAAATCCTCTCGACCACCAAGGAGGTCGCCCATGTCTAACCTCGCCAGCCGCCTCGCCGCATCTGAGTCCGCATCGTCCACCATCCTCGCCAAGGATCGAACGCTTTCCTGCGACACCCGCCAAACGGGACTCAACAACAACGCACTTGTGATCGGCCCCTCGGGAGCCGGCAAGACCCGAAACGTCCTCAAGCCCAACCTGCTGCAAATGAACGCAAGCTACATCGTGCTCGACACCAAAGGCACGCTCTGTCGCGAAGTGGGACCCGTGCTGGCAGCCCACGGTTACCGCGTGCAATGTCTCAACTTCGCCGACCTCAACACCGTCCCGGCCCTTGCGCCCGGCATCGAGCGCTGCGGCTACAACCCCCTGAGGCACATTCGCCGCAAGGCGGACGGCAGGCCCAACCAGCAGGACATCCTCTCGGTGGCAAAGGCCATCTGCCCCATCGAGGACAACAACCAGCCTTTTTGGGATCATGCGGCGGCAAACCTGCTGTCGTGTCTTATCGCCTACGTCACCGAACAGCTACCCGCCGACGAGCAGACGATCAGCTCGGTCATCAAGCTGATCGAGCACCTGCAGGACGGTGCCACGGGTCGATTGTTTGACGACCTGATCACGACCGACCCCCAAAGCTATGCCCTCTCGCTATGGCGGCGCTACGCCATTACGCAAAATGCCGAGCGCATGCACGCGAGCATCGTGGGCATCCTTGCCGAAAAGGTCATGTGTCTGGGATTCGACGGTGCGGCACGGCTCTATCGTGAGTGCCATCAGGTGGACTTCGCTTCCATGGGACACACCCCCTGCGCCCTGTTTGTAACCGTGAGCGATATTGACCGCAATCTCGATCCCCTGACCGGCCTCTTTATTTCGCAGGCGTTTATGGGCCTCATTCGTGAGGCCGATAGGCAGCCCGACGGCAGCCTGCCCGTGCCCGTGCGCTTTATGCTCGATGACTTCGCAAATCTGCAGATCCCCCAGATCGACAACGTGCTCTCGATTATCCGAAGCCGCAACATCTGGGCAACGCTGCTGCTGCAGTCGACCAACCAGCTCGATGCGCTCTATGGCGAGGCACGCGCACGCTCCATCATGGGCAACTGCGACACGCATCTGGTGCTGGCGTTCCAGGATCCCGAGAACGCCCGGGTGTTTTCCGACCGCGCCGACGCACTGCCCAGCACGCTCATGGCGACGCCGATCGATCGCTCGTGGCTCTTTGTACGCGGTCGCACTCCCGAACAGGTCGAGCGCTTTAGGCTCGAAGACCATCCGCTCTACGGGGAGCTGCCCGAGGCGCAGCGAGGCCATGCGGAGACCGAGATCTAGGCGCAGGGTTCTCGCAGCGCGCGGCGCCCCGGCGATGTTCCACAAAGGCCGTGCGCCCCGGGACCACGGCAAAGCAAAGGGGCCCGCATCCGATAGGATACGGGCCCCTGACTATAAGACGCGATGCGTTAACAGCAGCGACTACTTGCGATGCGCGCGGTAGAACTCGATGAGCGCCTGGGTCGAAGCGTCCTGCTCGGCCTTGGCGGGGTCGTCGTGGAAGGCAGGGGTAATCTGCTTGGCAAGCTGCTTGCCCAGCTCGACGCCCCACTGGTCGTAGGAGTCGATGCCCCAGACCGTGCCCTCGACAAATACGATGTGCTCGTACAGGGCGATGAGCTCGCCGAGCGCAAACGGGGTCAGCGTGTCGCCGAAGATCGAGGTCGTCGGACGGTTGCCCTCAAAGCAGCGGGCCGGGACGATCTGCTCGGGCGTACCCTCGGCGCGCACCTCATCGGCCGTCTTACCAAAGGCAAGCGCCTTGGTCTGGGCCAGGAAGTTGCCCAGGAACAGCTCGTGCACGTCCTGACCGCTGTCGGTCGCAGGGTTGGCGGTATTGGCGAAAGCGATAAAGTCGGCCGGGACCACCACGGTGCCCTGGTGCAGCAGCTGGTAGAAGGCGTGCTGACCGTTGGTGCCGGGCTCGCCCCAGAAGATCTCACCGGTATCGGAGGTCACAGCGCTGCCGTCCCAGCGGACATGCTTGCCGTTGGACTCCATGGTGAGCTGCTGCAGGTAGGCCGGGAAACGATGCAGGTACTGGCAGTACGGCAGCACGGCGTGGCTCTTGGAACCGAAGAAGTTGACGTACCAGACGTTGAGCAGGCCCATCAGCGCGACGGCATTGTTCTCGAGCGGCGTGTTGCAGAAGTACTCGTCGATGGCGTGGAAGCCCTCGAGGAACTGCTGGAAGCGCTCGGGGCCGAGCACGACGATCAGCGACAGGCCCACGGCGGAGTCAACGGAATAGCGGCCGCCAACCCAGTTCCAGAAACCGAAGGCGTTGGCGGGGTCGATACCGAAGGCCTCGACCTTCTCGAGTGCGGTGGAAACGGCGACGAAGTGCTTTGCCACGGCCTCGGCGTTCTGCTCATCGGAGCCGTCGATGGCGCCCTGAGCCTTGAGCTGCTCGAGCATCCAGGTCTTGACCTCGCGGGCGTTGGTGAGGGTCTCGAGCGTGGTGAAGGTCTTGGAGACGATGATTACGAGCGTGGTCTCGGGATCCAGGCCCTTGAGCTTCTCGGCCTGGTCGTTGGGGTCGATGTTGGAAATGTAGCGGCAGTCGATACCGGCGTCGGCATAGGGACGCAGAGCCTCGTAGGCCATGACCGGGCCCAGGTCGGAGCCGCCGATGCCGATGGACACCAGGTGCTCGATCTTCTTGCCGGTAACGCCCTTCCACTCACCGGAGCGCACGCGCTCGGCGAAGGCATACATGCGGTCGAGGACCTCCTGCACGTCGGCAACGACGTCCTGGCCGTCGACGATGAGCTGGCCCTTCTCGCTTGCCGGGCGGCGCAGCGCGGTGTGCAGGACAGCGCGGTCCTCGGTAGTGTTGATGTGCTCGCCAGAGAACATGGCGTCGCGGCGCTCCTCGAGCTTCACCTCGCGGGCAAGATCGCACAGCAGCTTGACGGTCTCATCGGTCACCAGGTTCTTCGACAGATCGAAGTGCAGGTCACCGGCGTCAAAGCTCAGCTTGTTCACGCGGTCGGCGTCAGCAGCGAACCAGGCCTTGAGGTCGATACCTTCGGCCTCGAGCTTCTCCTGATGAGCCTCGAGCGCCTTCCAAGCGGCAGTCGACGTAGCATCGATAGGTGCGGCAACAGTTGCCATAGAGTCCTCCTCAGCATACGGGCGCACGCCTCCATGCGCCCGGACATTCAGATGCCACTATTCTAGCGCAGGTCAAGACTACAATCAGCGAGCGTTGCCAATCGGCCCCCCAAACGGCAACCGATTAAAAAGGGACAGGCTTATTTTGGCAGGTCAAACGCTTTACCAACCAAAAATAACCCGTCCTTTTATGGCAAATATTAGGCCGCGGCGCAGATGCTACCGAGCAACTCACGCAGAGGAGACCCGATGCCCTCCAGCAGTTCGGGCGCGATAATGGCAAAAACGGGAACCTCACCGGTGCCCACGACAGCAGGCGGCTTGCCCTCCGAGAGAATGCATCCATAAGGGACAAAACCGTCTTCGCCGGCATCGAGCGCCGCCATGCGACGCGCGAGCTCGCGCGCAAAGCCAGCAGTATCGGCATCGCCAATCGCCAGGACAAAGTCCACGCCTTCGTCGGTCGCCAGGGCCACGGCTTCGTCGATCAGTTCGTCTCCCCCGTCGCCCCCAACCGAGCCGCAGCGGAAAAGTACGCGCTCGAGTAGGGCTCGATCAAGCGAGCCAAGTGCCGCCGAGACAAGCTCATCGCGCGTATGCTTGTCACCGCCCAACACGACCAGCGCCTTGGTGCCACCGTAGTGAGCGACCAATCGTCCGCACCAGCGAGCCACGTCTCCATCCACAACAAGGCGCGTCGGCATACCAAACCCGTAATTGACCATCTTTCCCACAACCCTTCCGTGCACATAGGCGGTATCAATCGTTAGGCTCATGCTACGAAGCGAGCTTTTCCGAGCTGTTTCGCACTCTTTAGAGCTGCGTTAAAACCCGATCCAACCGCACGACCATACCTACCAAAACAAACCAGTCCCTTTTTGACAGGTTTTGACGATGTCCGGACGAGCGGGTATTATCGAACAGATATTCGATAAGAACATGTGTTTGATGGGAGGACGCGTGGGGCACGAGCGTCACACCTATATCTGCATCGACCTCAAGACGTTCTATGCCAGCGTCGAGTGCGTCGACCGTGGGCTCGATCCGCTCACCACCAACCTGGTCGTTGCCGACGAATCGCGCGGACGCACGACCATCTGTCTCGCTATCACGCAGGCCATGAAGGACTTAGGTATTCACAACCGCTGCCGTCTGTTCGAGATTCCCGACGGCATCGACTACATCAAAGCAGTGCCACGTATGCAGCACTACATGGAGGTGTCGGCGCAAATCTACGGCATCTATCTGGAATACGTCAGCCCCCAGGACGTACACGTCTACTCCATCGATGAGTGCTTTATCGACGTGACGCCCTATCTGGACCTTTATCACACCGATGCGGAAGGGTTCGCTTGCACGCTGCGCGACGAGGTCTTGGCGCGCACCGGCATCACGGCGACGGTCGGCATCGGCCCCAACCTATTCCAGGCCAAGGTAGCGCTCGATATCACCGCCAAGCACGTACCCAGCCGCATCGGCATACTCGACGACGAGACCTTTCGCAAAGAGATCTGGCCCCATCGTCCCATCACCGATATCTGGGGCATCGGCCCCGGCGTGGCAGCACGACTCGAAAAGTATGGCGTCTACGACCTGATGGGTGTCGCCGCACTCGACGAGAACCTGCTCTACGACGAGCTCGGCGTCAATGCCGAATATCTCATCGACCACGCCTTTGGGCGCGAGCCGACAACCATCGCCGATATCCAAGCCTATCGCCCACAAGCAACTTCGACCACCACAGGACAGGTGCTCTCGAAGGGTTATGCCTACGAGCAAGCCTACACCGTCTTGCGCGAGATGGTCGACAACGCCGTGTTGGACTTGGTCGATAAACACGTGGTCTGCGACAGCATCTCGCTCTTTGTGGGCTACGCGAGCGAGCGAGCCGACATACGCCGCCTCGACGCCAGCGGTACAGCGCAATATGTGGACGGATGCGGGCACCTGCGCTCGAGCACATCGAGTATCGAACCTACCGCAACCGCCGGCCCCGAGCTCGCGCCCCGTGCTCCCAAGCCCGTCCAGCGCGATGACGAACGGCGCCGCCTGGTGCGCGAAGCGCAGGCAATCGATGGCATCTTTGTGGGAGAGCATGGCGGCAAACCGCGCGGTGGCTATGCCGCACTCTTTGCGCACTCCAACGCCTCGCGAAAGCTGCCCGAGCGCACCAATTCGTTTAAGAAGATCATGGGGTATTTCGATGACCTTTGGGCGCAGACTGTCGACCCCAAGCGACCGGTCAAGCGTATCAATCTGGGATTTGGCAATCTGGTGCCCGAAGAATTTGCCACCATCGATCTGTTCAGCGATGTCGAGGCCGATGAGCGCGAGCGCGACCTGGCGCGCGCCGTCCTGGCCGTGAAAGGCAAGTACGGCAAGAACGCCCTGGTCAAGGGATTAAGCTTTACCGCCGGCGCCACCGCGCGCGAACGCAACGACCAAGTTGGAGGACACCGTGCCTAAGCCCAAACAACAGCCCGTGCGCCCGCCGACCGCCTTCGAGCGCCTGGCGGACCCCGAGGGCAGACGCCGCTCCGCCGACCCCAACCTCACTGCCAACGGTGCCGTGCGCGCCAACCGCGCCGCACAGTTTATGCCCTTTGCCGCCCTCACGGGATACTACGAACTCGTGCGCAAGCAGGAAATCACCGTCGAGCCAAAACGTGAGCTCACGGAAGAAAAAGCCCTCGTACTTTCTAAAAAGCTCGAGGGTCTCAAACGTGGCGACTTGGTTCGTGTCACCTATTACGATACGTACGGCTATCGCTCCCGCACCGGCATTCTCGACGAGGTACTCCCCGCCTTCAAGCTCCTCAAGCTCAAAGACATCGCCATCGACTTCGACGATATCCAAGACATCGAACTGCGCGGACGAGCCTAGCCAAGGAAGCGCATCCAGGGCGGCGCTTACAGCGTCATGACGTAGTAGCCCGCGTCTTTCACGGTCGTCTCGAGGACACCGCGATCAACCGGCTGCTTAGAGCGCACGCGCGCCGTGTGGTCCGCATACGTCACCGTTGCCCACACGCCATCCAGTGCATTGAGGGCATTGGCTACGTTCTGAGCGCAGCCGTCACAGCTCATGCCGCCGATGAGCAGCTCATCGCTATAGGGGTAGTGTGACGCATCGGTATCCACCACAACAACCTTTTTGGCCTTCTTACCGCTCGCACCATCGCTGCAGCAACTCTTCCCGTGTGTCGAAGCGGCAATACGACGCAGTCCAAAAAACATGCCGACGGCAATGACGGCCAGCACGATGAGATTCGCAGGGTTGAGCAAGTCACTCATGCGTTCCCCTTTCAAGTAGCACTATCTAGATACCCCCATGGGGTGTCCCCATCTTAACCCAAAATCATGTCCGTTCGGTCAATTAGTTTCCCGCTTCAAACTTTTTTGTTGACCATGGCTTACTTTCGTGTATAAGTTTTCCTAGGCTAACAGTTTAGATCCGTAAGGAGTGCCGTGACTCGAACCATAGACATCCCAACGTTTCAGGCAGCAGTCGTGCGCAACTGCTCTCCCACGCTCGCGGGCATCAAGCCGGCATCGCTCTTTACTTATCCAGGCACCTACGCCCACGGGGACGGCTCGACCGCAACCGAAACCATCGCAGAACGCCGAGCACGCCTGCTCAACGTTATCGCCCAGTGCAATCGCGAGCTTGACCCGTTCGGTATCCACCTGAGTGTTTTGGTCTGGCGGCCATGCGGAGCGCTCGTGTATATGTACCGAGCCAAAAGCCTCACCACCTATTTCGCAGACCCTCGCGCCCAAACGGCGCTCGCCCCGGAAGGCTACGACACGAGAGACCTTTCGACATGCCTTGTGCATTTGGCATCACGCATCACGCTCGCGAGCAATAACGTCGCGGAATGCGCTTGTAGCCAGACTCGATGCGCACTACCCCAGCAAGCTAACTACAGCAACGACTGCACCTGCGAGTTTCCGCACGAAATAGGCTACTTCCTAGGATATCCCTACGACGACGTGCACGAGTTTATCGTCCAGCGCGGCGAGAACTACAAGGTCTTTGGAGCTTGGAAGGTCTACACGAATGTCGAGCAAGCGCTTGCGATGTTTGACGCCTACCGCGCTTGCACTCAATACCTCACCTTTGTCTATCAGCAGGGCTGCAGCTTGGCGCAACTTGCCCAGGCAACCCGATAGAACATAGAAGCCGCGGCAACCTGCCGCACAACTGAAAGGACTCAACATGAGCAAGATCGCCGTCGTCTATTGGAGCGGCACGGGCAATACCGAGGCCATGGCAAATCTCGTCGCCGAAGGCGCCACGTCCGCGGGTGCCGAAACTGAGGTCATCCCCTGCGCCGACTTCTCTACCGACAGGGCCGCCGACTACGACGCCTTCGCCTTCGGCTGCCCAGCCATGGGCTCCGAGGAACTCGAGTACGATGAGTTCCAGCCGATGTGGGACGAGGTCAAGGAGACTCTCGGCGACAAGAGGGTCGTCCTCTTTGGCTCCTATTCGTGGGCCGAGGGCGAGTGGATGGACAACTGGAAGGCCGACGCCGACGAGGCCGGCGTCAACGTCGTGGACTCCACCATCTGCTACGACGTGCCCGACGACGAGGGCGAGACCGCTTGCAAGGCCCTCGGAGCCGAGCTCGCGTAACGAACCCAGGGCCTCCAAGAGAGCCTGCATCAAAGCGCGTCCCCATCCCTACAAAAGAGCGGGGCTGGATTCAAGTCCAGCCCCGCTCTTTTGTAACGGCAGTTACATCAACCGGCTACGAGATATTGCCCAAGAACGCCTTGGTGCGCTCGCTCTTAGGATGGTCGAAGACCTCGCTCGGCGTACCCTCTTCCACAATGACGCCTCCGTCCATAAAGACGACGCGGTCGGCGACATCGCGGGCAAAGCCCATCTCGTGCGTCACGACGATCATGGTCATACCGTCGTGCGCCAGGTCGCGCATGACGCCCAGGACGTCGCGCACGAGCTCAGGGTCGAGCGCCGAGGTGGCCTCGTCAAAGAGCATGACGTGCGGGTTCATCGACAGGGCGCGGGCGATGGCAACGCGCTGCTGCTGGCCGCCCGAAAGCTGACTCGGCATAAAATCGATGCGCTCGGCAAGACCGACCTTGGTCAGCTCCTCGACGGCAATCTTCTCGGCCTCTTCCTTGCTGCGCTTGAGCACCTTTTGCTGCGCAAGCATGACGTTCTTTTTGACTGAGAGGTGCGGGAACAGGTTGAACTGCTGAAAGACCATGCCCAGGTGCGTGCGTACCTTATTGAGGTCGACGCCCTTGGCGCACACGTCCACACCCTCGACGATAATCGAGCCGCTCGTGGGATGTTCCAGACGATTGATGCAGCGAAGCATCGTCGACTTGCCCGAGCCCGAGGGACCCAAGACCACAACGACCTCACCCTTGCGCACATCCAGATCGATATCGCGCAGGACCACGTTGTCGCCAAAGGCCTTCTGGAGGTTCTTGATGCTGACGACGACCTTGTTCGAGTTATTGGTTTCGCTCATGATAGGACCTCCTTACAGACCGGCGATGTGATCGGCGGGCGTCGCGACAACCTGTCCGGCGCTCTTGGCGGGACGCTTCTTCTTGGTCTCGGCCGTGCCCAAAAGCCTCGCCTCAAGACCGCTCACCAAGCGAGCGAGCGGCAGGGTGATGACCAGATAGAACAGGGCGGCAACCACGTACGGTGTAATGGAGCCCGTCGTGGCCACGATGGTGCGGGCATTCATGACGATCTCGACCACGCCCACGGCCGCAAGCAGGGACGTATCCTTGTAAAGCAAGATAAACTCGCTGGTCAGCGTAGGCAGGACATTGCGGAACGTCTGCGGAATCATAACGTAGAGCAGTGTCTGGAAGGCATTCATGCCCAGCGAGCGAGCAGCCTCGTTTTGGCCCTTGGGGATCGATTGAATACCGGCGCGGAAGATCTCACACAGATAGGCAGACGAATTCATGGCCATGACGATGACGCCGAGCACGTAGTCATCAACCTTGACGCCGGCCAACGGCAGGCCAAAGAACGCGATGTAGATCTGCAGGAACGCCGGCGTACCGCGGATGATATTCACATAGATGCCGGCAAGACAACGAAGGATACGCGACTTGGAAATGCGCATGAGCGACAGCGCAAAGCCAAAGGGAATGGCCAACGGAAATGCCACGAGCACGATCGAGAGCGACATAAGGAAGCCCTTAAAGACGATCGGCAGGCTTTGGACCAAAATGACCGGGTTTAAGAACAGGCGCAGGAACATATTGGAGTTCCAGGCCTCGACCCACGGCTGCTCCTTAAGATCGGCCAGGAAGTTATCGAATGCCGTCACGCCCTTGATCTCGACGGAAGGAATCTTGGAAATCTTCTTGGTCGAACCGTCGGCGAGCGTATAGGTGCCGCTAAAGGCCTCTTCGCCGCCCTCGACGGGAAACGTCACGCCGTAAACCTCGACACGGAAATAGCCGCCGGCAGGCGCCGTCTCGCCAAAGTCGATTTTGAGCGTCTGGCCGGTCAGCCTTGCACGTTGGCTTCATGGGCGTACGATCCATGAGGTCCTCGCCCGAGAGCATCGTCAATCGCGTGTCATCGGTATCAAACGTCGTGCCGTCGACAAACGTCAGCGAAAGACCGCTCAGCTCCTCGTCGGCATCGGCCTGGACCTCCCAGGTAATGCGCGTCTCGGTGCCGCCGACCACAGCGCTGCCCGAACCGGTGTTGGGTCGGGCGGTAATCTTTGCGGTCTCAAGCGCCTGGGCGGTCGTGGGCGCATATGCCCCCGCGCACACCAGCGCGAGCGCCACGGCCATGACGCAGACTAGCTTTTGGAGCAAGGCGGGCAGTGGAAAACGCTGCTCCGCGGCCCCTTCGTTCAGTCGAGACAAGGTGGCTCCTATCGTAGAAGTTGCCGGCAAAACGAGACGGAAATGCTCTCCGTCAAGAGAAGCGCAAAGGCCCTCTCCGCCAAAACGGAAAGGGCCCGCGCGCAATCAAGTAGCTATTTTACTTGATGTTGTACTTAGCCATGAGGGCGTCGACGGTACCGTCGTCGGTCAGGTCCTTGATGGCCTGGTTGATATCGTCCTTGAGCTTGGTGTTGCCCTGGTTGATGGCGATGGCGTACTCCTCGCCGGTGCTGATCTGCTTAATGGTCTGGCAGGTGTTGAACTGCTCGGCGGTCAGCTGGCTGGCAACGGAGCGGTTGGTGACTACGGCGTCGCCCTTATCGGACTGCAGGGCGCTGAAGCACTCGGTAGCGTCCTTGTAGGGGACGATCTTGGCCTTGGGGAAGTTCTCCTGGGCAAAGGACTCGGCGGTCGAGCCAGACTGGACGATGATGGTAGCGTCGGCGTTGTTGAGCTTCTCGCTGTAGTTGTCGGCCGTGATGTCGGTGTTATCGACCTTGGTCACGATAGCCTGATCGTCCATGTAGTAGGAATCGGAGAAAGTGACTTCCTTCTCACGCTCGGGCGTGTCGGTGATAGCCGCGATTGAAACGTCATACTTGGCGCCCGAAGCGACGCCCGGAACCAGCGTGTCAAAGTCATTGTTGACGTACTCGACATCCAGGCCCAGCTTGTCGCCGATAGCCTTGATGAGCTCAAGGTCAAAGCCCTGATAATCGCCGTTGTCATCCTTGTACTCAAACGGAGCGTACTCGGCAGAGGTGCCGACGGTCAGCGTACCGTCCTTGACGAGCGCGTACTCCTTGGAGCCGTCGACCTTCTCGACCTTAGCGTCGTCAGAGCTGCTGGAACCGGCATCAGAACCAGAGGTGGCGTTGGACGAGCCGCAGCCCGTCAGTGCGAGGGCGAGCGCCATGGCGCCCGTGGCGGCAAATGCGCCAAGCTTCTTGAGCTTCATAATCAGTCTCCTTCCGGTGACCCCGTTTGATTCAGAGGTCTGCAAAAACTGATGGCTATTATGCACCCGCTTGGGAGAATCTGCAATTAGAAAACTGATTGAAACAAACCCATAACGTGAATGGAACACTCCACTTTGTGACAGTCATTACTGCTGCAACGACCTTAACAGTTTGATTTCAGCCGCATAACCTGCAAGTTCGTTCGGTGTCTCCAAAATAAATGGCAATGCGCGCAAGCGGCTATTCGATACAATATTCTGCATAACCTGCATACCGCCGCCAAACTCTTCACTACCCAGATAGCCCTTACCGATGCATTCGTGGCGGTCCTTATGGGCGCCGCAGGGATTCTTGGAGTCATTGATGTGCACGGCGCGCAGGCGCTCGATACCCACCACACCATCGAACTCGTCGAGTACGCCGTCCAGATCATGAATGATGTCGTAGCCAGCATCGCTCACATGGCAGGTGTCCAGACACACGCCCAGCTTGTCCGACAGCTCTGGACGCCTGGCAGCAACACCCTCGATAATGCGCGCCAGCTCTTCAAAGCTACGGCCCACCTCGGTGCCCTTGCCTGCCATGGTCTCAAGCAGCACCGTCGTCTGCTGGCCCTCAAACATCACCTGGCACAGCGTGTCGACAATCATCTGAATGCCGACGTCTGCCCCCTGTCCCACATGCGCACCGGGATGAAAATTGTAGTAGTTGCCGGGCAGTGCTTCCATGCGCTGCAGATCCTCGGCCATGGCCTCCAGGGCAAACTCGCGCGCTCGCTCCTTAGCGGAGCAGGGGTTATAGGTATACGGGGCATGCGCCACCAGCGGTCCAAAGTCGTTTTGCGCCATAAGCTCGCGCAGAGCCGCCACGTCATCCATGTCAAGATCTTTTGCCTTGCCACCGCGCGGGTTGCGCGTAAAGAACGCAAAGGTATTGGCGCCAATGGACAGCGCCGTCTCCCCCATCGCCCGATAGCCCTTCGTCGTCGAAAGATGACACCCGATCGTCAGCATCTCCAACTCCCCCTCATCAGTTGCGGTGAAATACGGTCTATTGGTGCCCTATTTTGGCGCAAACAGACCGTATTCCACCGCAAGTTATAAAAGGGGCATCAGAGATGTGGGCCGCCAGGCACCACGGGCGCCGGCGTCATGATCCCCTACGCGTCAGCGCCAAGTCCTAGAGGGCTAGACGGATTGCATCGATGATGTGCGCGCAGCGCTGCGTGGCGGCAAGGGGCATGACGGGACTCTCGAGTTTCCCCGCCCGGATGAGCTGCGTCGCATGCTGGATTTCGCCGTAGAAATCATCGATCTCAAACGGGGCATTTATTTCTAGCGTTCGACCGTCGGAATACTTCACATGGGCGAGCTCGGGGCGATGGAGACGCTCGATTTCCAACGAGCCTCGCTCACAGGCAATCGTTAAGCGGCTTTCATATGTTGCTTTGCCGTCGCACACCATATGAATGGGTATACCGCCGACGCTCATATGGATCTCGTCGGCCCAATCGACGCGACCGCCCGATACGTCACGCCAGCGAACTTCACGGGACGAAACCTCGCAAGCGCCCGCGAGCAAATCCTCAAACCAACCGACTGCATAGCAGCCCATGTCATATAGACAGCCGCCTTGCAACGGATCAAGCAGATAGCCCGAAGGAGGCTCGCCGTAATCGAGCCTTTGCACGCTTTCAATCGAGACAATACGGCCAAGCTCACCCGACGCAAGCAAGCCCTTCACGCGAGCGCGCATCGGGCAAAACCGATTCTTCATCGCCTCCATAAACAGCACGCCGCGCTCACGAGAGGTGGAGGCAATCGAGAGAGCCTCTTCCTCACTCAAAACGGCCGGCTTTTCGCACAGCACGGCCTTTCCGGCGCGCAGCGCGCGACAGGCCCAACGCGTATGCATGCCATGCGGAAGAGCCAAGTAGATTGCATCGACATCGGGGTCGGCAATCAGCGCGTCATAAGCCGCATCGCCGTTATCGTCGACCGAGGCATGGCCATGCGCAGCATCGATCGAAAACGCTCGGCAAAATTCCTCGACATGTGCAGGAGTGCGGCCGGCCGCAGCCACAAGCCGTACCCCGTCCACCTCCTTGAGCGACGATGCAAATCGATGCGAAATGTGCCCGGCGCCCAAAACGCCCCAACGAACCTCACGCAAATCATCACATGAATCTCGATGACCCACGACAGCCCCCTTCAGTTGCGGTGGAATAGTTCCTGTTTGGTCCCTATTCTGCCGCAAACAGGAACTATTCCACCGCAAGTTATAAAAGGGGCATCAGGAGCGCGTTTTGCCGAAGGCCTTAAGCACCGCCGTCACGGGACCAGGCTGGAAACGTCGGCGCACATCGTCGAGACGCTCGGGGATATCGATATGCTGCGGGCAGTGGCGCGCGCATTTGCCGCACTTGACGCAATTGCTCACCAGCTTGGCTTCGCTTGTGCGCACCGCGCTCGCCGTATAGTATTGAGACAGCCCCGTAAACCAGCTGTGCGCGTAGCTCGCGTTGTAAGCGGCAAAGCAGCCGGGAATGTTAATACCCTTGGGACATGGCATGCAGTAGCCGCATCCCGTGCAGGGCACACGGTTCGATTTCTCAAACTCCATCAACACGCGCGCAATCGTGTCGAGCTGGTTGGCCGTCATCGAATTCGGCAACGCGAGGTCTGCCAGTGACGAATTCTCGTCCACCTGCGCGGTATCGGTCATACCAGAAAGCAACATGGTCACCTGGGGATGATTCCACACCCACGAGAGCCCCCAAGCGGCAGGCGTATGCAAATGCCGATCGCATGCACCATCGAGAACAGCGCGCGCCCGCGGAGGCAATTTGCCTGCCAAGCGTCCGCCCAAAAGCGGCTCCATCACAAACACCGCGAGGCCTCGCTCGGCGGCGGCCATGAGCCCCGCTGTTCCCGCCTGATATCGCTCTCCAGCGTAATTGTACTGGATCTGGCAAAAGTCCCACTCATATGCATCGAGCATCGTCAGGAAGTCCGCTGCGCTGCCGTGGTACGAAAAACCAATCTGGCGAATACGCCCCGCCGCCTTTTGACGCGCGATCCAGTCCTCGATGCCCAACGCCACCACACGTTCCCACTGGGCGGGCGAGGTAATGTTGTGCATGAGGTAATAGTCGATATGGTCGGTCTGCAGGCGGCGCAGCTGCTCGTCGAAAAACCGATCGAAATCCTCCGCGCATTTGCACGAAGCATGCGGCAGCTTGGTTGCGAGCAAAACCTGGTCGCGCAAGCCCAGGCGTTCAAGCGAAGCGCCCACGCAAGCCTCGTTGCCGGGATAGAGATAGGCCGTGTCCAGATAATTAATCCCCTGCTCCACCGCACGGGAGATGATGGCATCGGCCGTCTTCGCATCGGGGTGTCCCGGCGCACCGGGAAACCTCATGCAGCCCAGACCCAGAGCGGATATTCGGTTACCACTTTTGGGGTCAACACGGTATTGCACGGCCCCTCCCTTCGCCATCAGCGCCCCGGCAAGGCGAAACACAATGGTCACGCAGCCGAAACATCGTGGAATCGCAATCGAGAACGTATCGTAACGCAGCAGAAATCGAGCCGTCACGGCACCGCTTTAACATCAGCAAAAAGCCCGATGAAAGGAGTCGCCCATGCCCACGCGCATGTCTTTGCGGTCTGCCCTGTGGCATAAGCGCACAGCGCAATAGTTTCTTTTTTATAACAGCCGCCCCGCGCACCCACCAATCACCCTGGCAGCATACAATCCATCAGGCGCCCCTTACGCGGGCGCCTTTTACATGGGGAGATGATTCACATGCAGATCAACAAGGTCGCCTTTATCGGCAAGGGCGGCGTCGGCCTGCTCTACGGCAGCATGATCGCCCGGGCGCTCGGCAACGACGCCGTCGAATACGTCATGGATGATGCCCGTTTTGAGCGTCATGCGAACGACGCGCTCACCGTCAACGGCAAGCCCTGCGATCTCACGTCCGTCCGTGCCAGCGAGGCGACGCCCGCCGATCTGGTCATCCTGACAGTCAAGACCACCGGTCTCGACCAAGCACTCAAGACTATGGAGCGCGTCGTGGGACCCAACACGCTCATCGCCTCGCTGTGCAACGGCATTACGAGCGAGCAAAAGATTGCCGAACGCTTTGGCTGGGAGCATACCGTTCTTGGTATCTGCCAGGGCATGGACGCCGTGTTTCTCAACGGCGCGCTCACCTTTACCAATGCGGGCGAAATCCGCTTTGGCGCGGCGGCCGGCACGAACCCCGCAACCATCACCGCGATCGACGAGCTCTATACGCGCTGCGGCATCGCCCATACCGTCGAGGACGACATCGCCCACCGCATGTGGGCCAAACTCATGCTCAACGACGGCATCAACCAGACCTGCATGGCCTACGGCGGGACCTACGGAAGCGCCACGGAGCCGGGCTCCGAGCAGCGTCGCTGCTTTGTTTCCGCCATGCGCGAAACGCTTGCGGTCGCCAACGCCGAGGGCGTTGAACTGACCGAGGCAGACCTGACGCAAATGGTGCACCTCATCGAGGGAATCAACCCCGCCGGTATGCCCTCGATGGCTCAAGACCGCATCGCAAGGCGCAAAACCGAGGTTGATGAGTTCGCGGGCACCATCTGCCGCCTCGCAACCAAACACGATATCCAGGCACCGCAAAACGAGTGGCTCTATCGGCGCATCCGCGATATCGAGAAAAGCTGGTAGCGCCGACGCGCCGCATTCAACAGCCTTAACAGCAAAACCGCCGCAAGGGAACCTTTCCCCTGCGGCGGCCTTCATCTTCGTCTATGACCGGCGGCCGATCTCACAACAGTTAGCGTTGCGACCCCGGCACCTCGTCCTCATCGTCGCGGCAAAGAACCACGCCTGCGCTTCCCAGCAGCGTGGCCGCGATCAGCGCGCCGACCACGATAGGAGCAGCCCCGCATGTCCCCTGCATGCCCGCGACGAGCGCGGCCGTGGGACCAAGGCAGCCAAGCATCAACGCGACGGCGGCAACGGCAATATCTCGAGCATTCACAAGACCACTTCCTCCAAGAGAAAGACCTAATTTCTCAAGAACCAGTGTGCCCCGCATCCATACGCCCAGCGTACCGCCACGGTAAGGGCTCTGTTAACTCAAACGCATACATAGAACGGACGTCCTTACGTTGCCCTAAAGCTCGGTAAAGACGCCCGTCCGCCAAATATCCGTGATGCAGAAAAATTACCAACCGGTGTAGTAATCGGTGGTTCCGGCAGCGCAGCCGGAGTCATAGACCTTGCAATCACCCTTGGAGCCCGTAAAGGTCGAGCCCTGGGCCATATCGCCCGCGGCAACAACGTAATAGCCGTCGGAATCGCGCCAGAAGCCCTCAGAATCCTGAGTCCATTCGCCCGTGCGATAGTGATAAAGCACATTGCTGCTGTAATAGGTCTCGCGGCGCCCGTTGTAGTTATTGACACCCGCAGAGCGCGTCAGGCCCGATCCGTTCGCGTAGGACGCGGCAGACGCGTAAGGCGGAGTGTAACCGGCGTTGTAGTACGAAGCCTGGGCGGCCTCGGCGGCCTCTGCCTCGGCGGCCGCAGCCTCGAGCGCCTCACGTTTGGCATCCTCGAGCGTCGTGCGCAGCTCATCGAGCTCGGCCGACCTGGCGTCGACCTCCTCCATCGTCAAAAGGCTGCCCGCGCCATCAATGCACTCTTGAAGCACGGCACGCTCGTCATCGGTGGCATAGTCGCCATACATATTCATGATGATCTGAGCGCGCATCTCCAGGGAATCGCGCTTGGCCTCCATCGAGGCGTTCCACTCCTGCATGGAACCATAACCATCGCCGCGATAGTCAACGGGCTGCACCAGCGTCGTCTCGGACGGCGTAGACCCAACCGTATCGGACAGTGTTGCGGCGTGGGCATCAGTTGCACCGGCGCCCGCCAAAAGTGCCACGGTCAGAGCGGCGGAAAGGGCGGCGGCTTTCGGTTTTCGTGAATCAATCCTCATGTAGCTGGAAACCTCCGTAGTGCGTTTTTGCTGCGTTTGAGCTGCGTGTGATTCGATCGCGCTGCATAGTACCCCGAGCAAATCGCGACCTGCGGTTTTACTTAAAAGGCGCACGTCAATTGCGTAAAACTCACATCCTCTCAACAGGAGTTTTCCACAACTCGAATGCATAAAGCGTGTCAAAAACCCTGTTTTTGCGCCCTCTCTATGCAAAAAAGGCGCCTGTGCAACCATTGTTCGCACAGGCGCCTTGAGCAGGCATTTTATACAGTTATACCTATCGAGTCGCAAGGGGTCCTTGCACAAGTCGCCTTACTCGTCCAGCGCGGCGAAGGCCTGCTTCAGATCCCAAATGATATCCTCGGCATTCTCGGTACCGATGGAAAGACGGATCGTGGAGGACGTGATGTTCTGCTCGGCGAGCTCCTCGGCAGAGAGCTGGGAGTGCGTGGTGGTAGCCGGGTGCACGACGAGCGACTTGACGTCGGCCACGTTGGCGAGCAGCGAGAACACCTGCAGATGATCGATGAACTTCCAGGCGGCCTCCTGGCCACCCTTAATCTCAAAGGTAAAGATCGAGGCACCGCCGTTGGGGAAATATTGCTTGTAGAGCTCATGGTCGGGGTGCTCAGGCAGGCTCGGGTGGTTCACCTTGGCAACATGGCTGTCACCGGTCAGGAACTCAACGACCTTCTTGGTGTTCTCGACATGGCGGTCGACGCGCAGCGACAGGGTCTCGGTGCCCTGGAGCAAGATCCAGGCGTTGAACGGGCTAATGCAAGCGCCCTCGTCACGCAGCAGGATGGCGCGGACATAGGTCGCGAAGGCGGCAGGGCCGGCAGCCTCGGCAAACGAGACACCATGGTAGGAGGGGTTGGGCTCGGCAATCTGCGCATACTTGCCGCTCGCCTTCCAGTCAAAGTTGCCGCCATCGACAATCACGCCGCCCAGCGAGGTGCCGTGGCCGCCAATGAACTTAGTTGCGGAGTGAACGACGATGTTGGCGCCGTGCTCCAGCGGGCGGAACAGATACGGGGTGCCAAAGGTGTTATCGACGACAACCGGCAGACCATGCTTCTTGGCGATCTCGGAGATAGCGTCGATGTTGGGAATATCAGAGTTGGGGTTACCGAGCGTCTCGAGGTAAATGACCGTGGTGTTGTCCTTGATGGCACCCTCGACCTCATCCAGGTCGTGGGCATCGACGAAGGTGGTCTCGACACCAAATTGGGAGAGCGTGTGCTCCAGCAGGTTGTAGGAACCGCCGTAGATGGTCTTCTGGGCCACCACATGGTCGCCGGCCTGAGCGAGCGCCTGCAGGGTATAGGTGATGGCGGCGGCACCAGAGGCGACGGCGAGGCCGGCCACGCCGCCCTCGAGTGCGGCAATACGGTCCTCAAAGACGCCCTGGGTGGAATTGGTCAGACGACCGTAGATGTTACCGGCGTCGGCAAGACCAAAGCGGTCGGCAGCATGCTGGGAGTTGCGGAACACATAGCTCGTGGTCTGGTAGATAGGCACGGCGCGGGAATCGGATGCGGGATCGGCGCTCTCCTGGCCAACGTGAAGCTGCAGGGTATCGAAACCAAAGGTGTGCTCGGGGTTGTTGATAAACTGGCTCATGATAATCTCCTTGATCGAACAAAAGTAATAAGCGTAAGAGAAGTAAGTCGCTGTCTCCTGATCACGCCAACGGGCGCAAGCAGGAGCCCGGCATTCGTCTTAGCAAGCAGTTCATATGCGGTCCTCCTTTTGACATCCCGTTCTCGTGGTCGGCTTAATTACCTACCTCCTTTGTGTGTTTTGAATAGTACGAGCATCGTCTCCCCGGGTCAATCACTTAAAAGCGCTAACCTGTTATCGGTTTTTTAGATAGCTATCGAAAGGACGAGCGTCGATGACCCTCCAACAGCTTCGCTTTTTGATCGCCGTGGCAGAGTCCGGCTCAATCAACGCCGCAGCTCAGCGCCTCTATACCGCTCAGTCCAACATCTCAAACGCCGTCAAAAGCCTGGAACAGGAGCTCCATCTGGAGATCTTTACGCGCTCCAGCCGCGGCGTCACGCTCACCAACGACGGCACCGAGCTTTTGGGTTATGCACGCCAGGTCGTAGAGCAGGCCGACATGCTCGAGGCCCGCTACGAGGACGGCGGTACACCTCAGGCCCGCCTTGCCATCTCGGCCCAACACTACGCGTTTTCGGTCGAGGCCTTTGTCAACGTGGTCGAGCGCTGCCGCGACAGCAAGTTCGAGTTCATCATGCGCGAGACCACCACGGCGCAGATCATCGACGACGTGCGCGCGTTTCGCAGCGATATCGGCATTCTGTATCTGGATGACTTTAACGCCCGCGTTCTGCAGAAGGCCTTCGCCGATGCCCGCGCAAGCTTCCATCCCCTATTCGACGCGACGGTCCACGTCTTCGTTAGCGAGCGCCACCCGCTCGCACGCCGCCCTCAGCTGTCCCTCGCCGACCTCACGCCCTATACGCGCTACAGCTTTGAGCAGGGAACCTCGAACTCCTTCTATTACGCCGAGGAACCGTTTAGCTATATCCCTTGCGACCGCAACATTCGAATCTCGGACCGCGGAACACTTACCAACTTACTTATCACGTCGAACGGTTACACCCTGTCGACCGGTGTCCTCTCCAATGAAATGCAATGGGGTATGGCATCGATCCCGTTAGCAGACGCCCCAACGATGCACGTAGGCTATATCATGCACGACGAGCGCAAGCCCTCTCCCCTCTTGCAGCAATACCTCGACGAGCTCAACCGCATCATCCATGCCAACTAACTGTCGGAAGACGGGGTAGAAATCGTAGATTGCTAGCCCTCGGAGAGCATGGCGCTACAATGGTCACTCACACGAAACGTACCCAACGAAAGGAACCATGTGAAGGTCATCATCTATACCGACGGCTCGGCCCGATCAAATCCGGGACGCGGCGGCTACGGCGCCGTGCTCAAATACACCAACCCCGCCGGCAAGACCTTCACCTCCGAGCTTTCGCGCGGCTACGCCAAGACCACCAACAACCGCATGGAGCTCATGGCGGTCATTGTGGCGCTCGAGGCGCTCAACCGCCCCTGCGACGTCGAAGTCCATTCCGATTCGCAGTACGTCGTCAACGCCTTCAACAAGCACTGGATTGACGGATGGAAAAAACGCGGCTGGAAGACCGCCAACAAGCAGCCTGTCAAGAACCGCGATCTGTGGGAGCGCCTGCTCACCGCAAAGAGCAAGCACAAAGTGGAGTTCATCTGGGTTAAGGGCCACGCCGGCCATGAGCTCAACGAGCGCTGCGACGAGCTTGCCACCACGGCGGCCGACGGCAGCAACCTCGATATCGACACCGGCTTTAACGAGAGCGACCTGTAACGACGTTTTCGCACGCTATTTCCTGCCCCCTCGCGCTACACTCATCCTGTAAACCGAACGGCACGAGGGGGATACATGCTGCGTATAGCGACCATCGGCACATCCATGATTACCGACGACTTTATCCAGGTCGTCAACGCCAACGACCAAGCTGCGTTTGTGGGCACGCTCTCGCGCGATGCAGATCGCGGCGCCGCCTTCACCGCTAAGCATGGCGGCGAGCGTAACTTCACCGCGCTTGACGAGCTTGCGTCCGCCGCCGACGTCGACGCCGTCTATATCGGCAGTCCTAACGCACTTCACTACGAGCAGGCACTCACCTGTATCGCCGGCGGCAAGCACGTTATCGTCGAAAAGCCCTTTTGTGCCACCGAGGCGCAGGCGCTCGAAGTCTTTCGCGCAGCCGAGGCGACGGGCGTCGTAGCCCTCGAGGCCATGCGCCCGCTCCATGACCCCGCTTTCCACGCCGTCGAGGACGCCCTGGGCGAGATTGCGCCCATTCGTCGTGCATCGTTGCGCTTTGGCAAGTATTCTTCGCGCTACAACGAGGTTCTCGCGGGGCGCGCCACCAATATCTTCGACTGCCGCATGGCCTCGGGCTCCCTCATGGACATCGGCGTCTATACCGTCGAGCCCATGGTCGAGATTTTCGGCATGCCCTCCGGCCTTACGAGCATGGCTACTCTGCTCGACCCCGCCACGCGACAGCTCACGCACGGCCCCATCGATGGCTGCGGTTCCATCCTCGCCAGCTACGGCGGTGGCCGTATCTCCGTCGAGCTCGCGCACTCCAAAATTACGAATGACCTGCTGCCCTCGCAGATCGAAGGCGAGCACGGCACTATCCAGATCGACCATCTGTCCACGCCCCGCAACGTCCGCATCGACTATCGCGGCGACGTCGTACGCGGCTCGGCGACCGAGGCACCGCGCGAACAGGGCGACAACGGCCGCGTGCTCGACCTGCCCAAATCGAGCAACACCATGGAATACGAACTCGCAGACTTTATCACCGCCATCGGCGGCATCGATAACGTTAAGGAAGAGATTTGGGAGACCCCGGCGGGACGCCACGAGCTCGGCCACTACCGCGATGTCACGCTCGTCTCACTGCGCATCATGGATGCCGTGCGCCAGCAGGCCGGCATTACCTTCCCGGCCGACGCAGGCAAGCAGGCATAGCGATGGGCCTCTTCGATACGTTCTTCTCCAGCATCACCGGCGGCAGTCGAGAGCCTCAAAAACCATCAAACGTCGAGCTCGAGCTGCGCCGCAGGCTTACTGTGCTCGCAAGCGACGAGGCCACTCAAGACACTCCCCTGCGTTATTTCCTGCGCTGGGAGGGGCAAGTCCAAGGCGTTGGTTTTCGCTTTACCAACACCAACCTCGCGCAGGCACGCGCACTCACCGGCTGGGTGAGTAACAAGGAAGACGGGTCGGTCGAGATGGAGATACAGGGAGCTCCGGCAAACATCCTATCTCATCTCGAGGCGCTTCATGCCTCCTATGAGCGCATGGGGACGCGTTTTCGCCTCGTAGACGCTCAGGTCCGAGCCCCACTTGCCAATGAAGACGGCTTCACTCCTCATTATTAGTATTGTGTGCTAAATACGGTATCATTTACCTACGACCGTTAATAGAAAAGAGGCGAGGCGCATGGCGGTGCAAAGAAGGAATACCAGGCAGCGAAAGCTGGTTCTTGACGCCGTGCGCCAAAGCTATAACCATCCCACCGCCGACGAAATCTACAACGTCGTGCGCGCGCAGGATGACAAAATCAGCCGCGGTACGGTCTACCGCAACCTCAATCTCTTGGCAGATGCCGGAGAAATCCTCTCGATCAAGACGCCGGGCGGGAGTCGCTTCGATCGCACGATCGAGCCGCATGCGCATATCATCTGCACCTCGTGCAGCCGCGTCATCGACGTACCGCTCCCCTTCGACGCCCAGCTCGACGCCAGGGCATCCGAACAAATCGGCTGGCACGTCACGTCGCACTACACCATCTTCGAGGGTCTCTGCCCCGACTGCCGGTAGCCTTTGGGGCATGACTGTAAATCCTCTTGCCCGCCCGCTACAGCAAACAGTACATTTCTAGGTATGTCCCGAAAACCTACTCGGCGAGCAGACGGCGCAGTTCCTCTTCGACCGTGCGCACGTAACGGACGCGGTCGTTGATGCCACGCATAGAGGGATTGCAGCTTTCCATGAGATAAGGATGGCCCACTACGTTGAGCATGTCGCGGTCGTTTTCGTTATCACCAAACGCCATCATCTCATCGGGCGAAATACCCAGGGCACGACCGTAATCGGCAAGCGCGGAGCCCTTGCCCGAACCGAAACCGATAAAGTCCGTCCATTCGGTTCCCGACGTCATCACGTCGACACGGTCGCTAAAGAGGCAGTCAAAATGCTCCAGCGCCGCCGGCTGATCCACCTCGGGCGTCTGGAAGGCAATCTTAATGACGTCCTCGTCGATGTCCTCGGGACGGTCGACCACCGCCACATCGCAGTGGACCTCATAGCGCAAATGGTCGACGAACGCATCGTTGCCGCTCATGGTGTAGAGGTGCCCCTCACACGAAAGGGTCACGTCGGCATGGGGATACGCAACCACGGCATTCGCGATATCCATAGCAAGGCCACGCTCCATGGAACGCTTGACAACGGCGCGCCCCTCGCTCATCACCAGGGCTCCGTTTTCGCATACATAGGCGAGCTCATCAGCCACCGGGGCAAATAGGTGGCGCAAACTCGCATACTGACGGCCACTCGCCGGCATAAACACGATACCGCGACGATGCAGCTTATCGATGAGCTCAAAGGCCTCGGAACGCGGCTCGCGCTCCCCCGGATGCAGCAACGTGCCGTCCAAATCGCATGCAATCAGCTTGATTCCCTCAAGACCCATATGCTTCCCCCAAAGCCTCTCATCAACAGCAAGACGGACTTTGAATGGCAATCCCTCAAAGCCCGTCTTGCGTATGCGCGCGCTTAGCCGCGCGTCTTTTTTACGATCGTAAAGTCTGGAGCCATACTCACAACGGCATCCGCCGCACTCGACGCAAAGCGCCGGTCCGAATCGAGTTCACGGGTAACCGTCGAGAGCCGAACGCCCTCGACGCCCCGGAGCATGCGGCCCAAAACAGGCTGCACCGGCGTATACATGCGCACGGCATGCTCGTCCGAATCGCCTCGAAAAAGCGGCGCATGCATATTGCCGATCTCCCAGCACGCATGCGCGAGCGCAATCGGGTCCATGCGGTCAACTTCGACCAAATAAACCTCGGCGCTGCGCAGGCGCACGACAACCGCCACGGACACCGCACCCGTGTGGTCGACGGCGAGCACGTCGCCGTCGACAAGACGACCGCCGTCGGCAGTATCCA
The DNA here is from genome assembly GCA_902461085.1 of uncultured Collinsella sp. GTDB lineage: Bacteria > Actinomycetota > Coriobacteriia > Coriobacteriales > Coriobacteriaceae > Collinsella. The sequence goes on from CABPWH010000002.1 coordinate 60,230, forward strand.
GCCGAACATCGACCGTGCGCCCCAGCTCCGTCACGCCCACAAACGCGCATACATCGGCCTGGTCCCAATCGAGCAGCAGCTCGTCAACCTCAAAGACACCGCCCAGCTCCCGGCGAAGCAGGAGTTCATAGGACGGATCGTTGAGATTTCCCAAGCATGTCGTCGAAACCAAGCGTTCAGGCATACTCTAACCCTCGACCTCGACGAGCTCGATATCAAAGTTGAGATCCTTGCCGGCCAGCTCGTGGTTGGCGTCGAGCGTCACGGCCTCGGGCGTCACGTCAATGACGACGGCGGGGACGGGCATACCGCTCGGCGTGGACAGGAAGAGCTTCATGCCCTTCTCGATCTGCTCGATGTTGGGAACCTGCTCGGCCGGGAAGGTCAGAACCATCTCGGGATTGTGCTCGCCGTAGGCATCGGCAGCAGGAATGTGCACGGTCTTCTTCTCGCCCACCTGCATGTCGACAACAGCGGCGTCGAAGCCCTTGATCATCTGGCCGGCGCCACAGGTGAACTCCAGCGGCTCGCCGCGATCGTAGGAGCTATCGAACTGCGTGCCGTCGTCGAGCGTGCCGCGATAATGAGTCTTGACCTTCTTGCCCTGGTTGGACATGGAAACCTCCGTGATAAGGGCGGCGCACAACGTGGGCCGCCATGAACATATGGCGCTAACTATACCCTAGTCATACAATTCAAAGACAGTTTGCAAAGAAACGCTGCAACCGGAGGAACCATGGCATATCCCGTATTTGACCTACACTGCGACACCGCTGACCGCATCGGCTGGGCCACGCTCGATCTCGACCTGCGCTTTACCGCCGGCACCGACGGTTATTTCCCCGGCGACGAAACGCATCCGCAAGATTTCGACCTCATCGAGGGCAACGCCTGTGCCATCTCGCTCGCAAAGATCGGCAACACGCCGTGGGCACAGTGCTTCGCCACGTTTGTCCCCGACGAGATTCCCACCGTCCACGCCGCGCGCTTCCAGGCACAGATCATGGCGCACATGAGCGGCCAGGCCATGCTCAACCACGACCGCATGGTCAACGTACGCAGCGCCGCAGACATTCGTCCCGCGCTCAAGGACGGCAAGGTCACCTGCATCCACACCATCGAAAACGCCACGTTCTTTGCCGAGGACCCCGCGCTGATCGAGGTGCTCAAGAGCCTGGGCGTACTCATGTCGTCGCTCAGCTGGAACGCGCAGGGACCGCTCGCGAGCGGACACGATACCCACGCCGGCCTCACCGCCGCCGGCATCGAGGCACTTACGCAGATGGAGCACGCCGGCATGGTACTCGACGTCTCCCACCTCAATGACGAGTGCTTTGACGAGGTTGTCGCCCACGCCACGCGCCCCTTCGTCGCCAGCCACTCCAACTCCCGTGCAGTTTGCGGCGCTAAGCGCAACCTCACCGACGACCAGTTCCGCACCATCCGCGACATGGGCGGCATCGTCGGCCTCAACTACTGCAGCGAGTTCCTTTCCAACGACGCAACCGACAAGACCGCCGCAGACGTCACCTTCGACCAGCTGGCGGCACATATCGAGCACTGGCTCGACCTGGGCGGCGAGGACGTCATCGCGCTCGGCGGCGACTGGGACGGTGCCACGGTGCCCGCTTTCCTCTCCGATGCCAGCAAGATGCCCGAGTTCCAGAACATGCTCTCCAAGCATTTTGGCAAGACCGTGATGCAAAAGCTCTGCAGCGACAACGCGCTTGCCTTCTTTGAGCGTTATTAATTTCATATCCCTTGAGCGGGCCGGCATGCCGAACGATCGACATGCCGGCCCGCTTCCAATCCAAAGGACCGCTTTTGACGCAGCAGTTTACGATTTCCGTATCCCGACCGGATGGGACGCCCATCCCCGTCGTCGTTACCAAAAAGCGCGTCAAGAACTTCAACCTACGCGTCACATCGAGCGGCGAGGTCCACGCCAGCGCACCGCTCGGCGCCAGCCGCGAGCGTATCGAAGCGTTTGTGAAGCGCAACAGCGCCTGGATTATCAGCCGACTTGCCCAGCGCGAGCAACGTCAGGCGACGGCGCGAGAGCCGCTCAGTCCCTCGTCCATCATTGCACTTTGGGGCAAGCCCATCACGGTACAGGATGCGCTCGATCACAACTTTGCATCACCCGCACCGCGACCCAAACAGGCCACCTTCGCAAGTTTTATGGGTACCGATAAATCGGACGAAGGCCCACAGGCCAAGCGGCACGCAATCCTCGACGGCCTAACGCCCAATGAGCTCCAAGCCCACATCGACCAGCTCTATACATCCGAAGTCACATCGGCGCTGCGCGATATGGTGCACGCATACGAAATCTCAATGGGTGTCGCCGTTTCCCGCGTTTCCGTACGCAGCATGAAAACGCGTTGGGGCTCCTGCACTCCCAAATCCGGCGCCGTTCGCATCGCACGAGAACTTGCCGCCTACCCCGTCGAATGCCTCGACATGGTTGTCGCCCACGAGCTCGTCCACATGCTCGAGCCAAGCCACAATCAGCGGTTTCACGCTCTGCTCGACACGTACTGCCCCAACAATAGTGCACTGTCCCAGCGGCTCAAGCAGCCACCCATAGAGACGTATTAGAACCGGTTAGCGCACGCGCTCTATCTCGACACCGCAGCTTGCCAGGGGAAGACCGACGGGTGCCCAAGGCTTATCGAGCTTAACACGCACGCCAAGCATCAGGGGGTAACGACGTAGCAGCATCTGCGCCACGCCCTCGGCTGCAGCCTCGATGAGCTTAAACGTATGCTCACGCAGATAGCCATCGACATCGTGGCACACCGAGCCGTAGTCAATCGAGGCGTCCAGGTTATCGTGCTCCCCCGCTGCACGCAGGTCGGCATAGAGCACCAGGGACACGATGAACTTCTGGCCCAGCGCGTTCTCTTCGGGATACACGCCGTGGTTGGCAAAGACCTCGAGACCGTCGATAGTAATGCGATCGGCATGGCGAAGATCGTCATAGCTCACGTGGGGCACCGCCGTTGAAGTGGATATTTCGCCCCTTCCACGGCGGGCGAGCTCGGCACCTTCAGTCTTGGTTACATTCTCGGGCAGCTTCTTGTTACTCATCGCGATCGTCTCCTTCGTTTAGAACCCCGACCGCGCAAACTAACTACACGCGAATCGATAGGTTCTTTTTATCATCGCTCCAGTTGCAAGCATTGCGCGCGGGGCATGCAAAGCAGGCGCGCGACGCTTTGTCGGCTGCATAGAGCAGGCGCTCGAGCGGTTGGCTGTTCACGCGCAGCTTTCGATGGCCCAGAATGGCCGTCTTAATGGCTGCGGCATCGGCCGGCTCAAACGCTACGTCATCGGGCATACCGCCGAGAATCGCATCAGCGACGCGTTCGCTTGCAACATCATGGGATATACCCGATTCATACTGTTCATCTTTGCCGATATCGTGAAGAAGTGCCGTGGCGTAGATGACCTCGCGGTCAAATTCGAGCTGTTCCTCGAGATTCTTGATCCACATAATGCGAGCGACATCCAGCAGGTGGTCAATACCGTGGCGGCAGAAGATGCGCCCCGATTCCAACTGTGCAATGTTGCCCAGGTGCCGCCGGAACAGACCGTTGGCACAGATGTAATCAATGCGAGGCATGGCACCAAAAGGCGCCAGGCCCGAAGCCATAAAGCCGCGACGCGGCGTTCCCTCGTCAGTATTCGATGTAAAGTCGTTGACGACTCTCATAGTTAGCGTCCCAGCATCCTAAAGAACCGCTCCTCGAGCGCGGGATCGGTCTCAAAGACGCCGCGGCGAGCGAGCGTCACGGTCTTGGTGCCGGGCTTTTGCACGCCGCGCATGGTCATGCACATGTGCTCGGCTTCCATCAGCACAATCGCCCCTTGGGGAGCAAGATATTCCATGAGGGCATCGGCAACCTGCGCGCATAGCTGCTCCTGCAGCTGCAGGCGGCGGGCATAAACCTCAACCGTGCGTGCGAGCTTTGAAAGCCCGGCCACCCGACCGTTGGGGATATAGCCAATGGCGGCTTTGCCATAAAACGGCAGCAGATGATGTTCACACAGCGAGTAAAACGTGATGTCGCGCTCGATAACCAAATCGTTCGAAGCGACGGCAAAAGTTTTGGACAGGTGCTCCTCGGCACGCTGGTCCATACCGCCAGCAATCTCGCCATACATACGGGCGACGCGCGCCGGGGTCTCCAGCAGGCCCTCACGAGTTGGGTCCTCGCCTATACCTTCAAGCAGCAGCTTAATGGCAGTCTCGACTTTTTCCTGATCGACCATCTGGGCCTCACTTTTCCGATTTTGCGTTCGCGCTATGGTACCACGCCCTTTGGCATCGGCCACAAGCTACATAGTATGGGTCGAATAGACCGGATCGTCCCGCCAAAGCTCCACAGCATCGCAAAGCGCAACGCCCTCACGCTCGGCACGGGCACGCGTGGCGTTCATATCGATCACACGCTGGTTACTCGAGCCCCTAAAGCGCAATGAGATATCGTACAGATCCTGAACAAACGGGCCGTCCACCAACATGTCGAGGCAGGCCAGGATACGGTCCGTCACCTCGGTATGATGACGGCCACCCGGCATAAGCTCCTCGAGCACGTCGCCGGTAAAGCACCAAATGGTCTTGCCCGACCCCGCGGGATAGGCCGCACGCACGCGTTCGATAAAGTCAACAAGCCCCACCTGATTCTCGGGCTCCATAGGCTCGCCGCCCAGAATCGTCAGGCCATCAATAAAGGGATGGTCGAGACTCTCGATAATCTTGTCCTCGACGGCACGGTCGAACGGCTCACCCGCAGCAAAGTCCCACGCGACAGAATTAAAGCAATTCTTGCACCCGCGACGGCACCCGCTCACAAACAGAGAAGTACGAACGCCCTCCCCATCAGCAATGTCGAAATACTTAATGTTCGCGTAGTTCATAAGTAACTCTCCCGGGAGGCCGGGACATATCATCCCGTCCTCAAACATTCTCGGCCTTCGGCCTGCGAAACTGCGGGCGGGACGATATGTCCCGGCCTCATGCAAAGGGTAACTCAATGAACGAAGCGAACATCGAGCATAGGGTTCGAGATCCAATAAAAACCTTGTTGCAACTCAACCGCCATCGCAAGCAAACCGTTGTTGCAAGCAAACTCATTTCCGCTCAGAACTTCGAGGGGTGAGCAGGCTGCGAGCCGCATCTCAGCTACGTCAACTTGGCTGAGCCGGGAGGGCCGCTTGGGCTT
>CABPWH010000003.1 GCA_902461085.1 uncultured Collinsella sp.
GCGTGATGGTTGCGCGGGGGGGGGGTTTTGCAGCGGCGCCCCGCGTCTTGCCGAGAGCTACCTCAACGACGATGCCGTGCTCACCTGTGCCGTGAAGTCGGGAGCTAAGGCAATTCATCCCGGCTACGGTTTCTTTTCCGAGAAGGCGAGCTTCGTGCGCGACTGCGACAAGTACGGTCTGGCGTTTGTTGGTCCCTCGGCCGAGGTCATCGACAACATGGGCGACAAGGACGCCGCACGTCGAACGGCTGCTGCGGCGGGCGTGCCCATCGTGCCGGGTTGCGATCTGCTCAAAAGTCCCGAGGAGGCGACGGCCGAGGCCGAGCGCATTGGCTGCCCCGTGCTTATTAAGGCGCGTGCCGGCGGTGGCGGCCGCGGCATTCGTAAGGTCGAGCGCGTGGAAGATGCGGCAAAGGCGTTTATCGAGGCGCGTGCCGAGGGCGAGGCCGTTTTTGGCGACGGCGAGTGCTACATGGAGAAGTTCGTTGCGCCGGCGCACCATGTCGAGGTGCAGATTATGGCCGATAAGCAGGGCCATGTGTTTTCGCTCGGCGAGCGCGAGTGCTCGGTGCAGCGCCGCAACCAAAAGCTAATCGAGGAGAGCCCCGCGCCGTGCCTCGACGGACACGACGACATTCGTGTTCGCATGCACAAGGCGGCACGCGACCTGGCTCGTGCCGTCGGCTACGAGGGAGCCGGCACCATCGAGTTTTTGTACTCGGACGACGGCAATTTCTACTTTATGGAAATGAACACGCGTCTGCAGGTTGAGCATCCGGTCACGGAGTTTGTGACCGATACCGACCTGGTCAAGTGGCAGCTGCGCGTGGCAGCCGGCCAGTCCCTGCCCTTTGAGCAGGAGGACGTACCGGTCCGCAACCACGCCATGGAGTGCCGCATCAATGCCGAAACGCCGGACTTTCTGCCGTCATGCGGAACGGTCACCGCGTTGCGTGTGCCGGGTGGTCCGCGCGTGCGCTGGGATTCCGCTATGTTTGCTGGTGCGAACGTTCCGCCGTACTACGACTCCATGCTTGGCAAGCTCATCGTGTGTGCGCCCACGCGTGACGGCGCCATTCGCAAGATGCGCTCGGCCCTGGGCGAGCTCGTGATTGAGGGCGTGAGCGAAAACAGCGAGCTTCAGCTCGACGTGCTGGCAAACGACGAGTTCTTGTCGGGCATGTATCACACCGATCTGATGGGGCATCTCTATGCTGATGAATAGAAAAGCGAAGACGGTCAACGTCCTCGAGGGACCGATGACCGAGTCGTGCGCCGAGTTTCCCGCGCGCCACGTGTTTATCAAGTGCCCGGAGTGCCGCCGTGTGATCGATGAGGCACGCCTGCACGACAACCTCGAGGTCTGCCCTCGTTGCGGCAAACACTTTCGCGTAAGCGGTCGCGCGCGCATGCGCATGACGGTCGACGAGGGCACGTTTGAGGAATGGGATGCCAATCTGGCGTCGGAGGACTTCCTCTCGTTTCCCGGCTATGCCGACAAGCTCAAGAGCGTGAGCGAGCGTTCGGGCGAGCGCGATGCCGTCGTGTGCGGTAGGGGTAAAATCTGCGGCTGCGATACCGCGCTCTTCTTTATGGATGCCAACTTTATGATGGGCTCGATGGGCTCCGTGGTGGGTGAGAAGATCTGTCGCACATTTGAGCGTGCGACCGAGCTGGGATTGCCGGTTGTCGGCTTTACCGTTTCGGGCGGCGCGCGCATGCAAGAGGGCGTGACGTCGCTTATGCAGATGGCCAAGATTTCTGCGGCGGTTAGGCGCCACAGCGAGGCGGGCGGTCTGTATATCACGGTGCTCACCGACCCCACGACTGGAGGCGTAACCGCGAGCTTTGCCATGGAGGGCGACATTATCCTGGCCGAGCCCGATGCCCTGACGGCATTTGCCGGCCCGCGCGTGATCGAGCAGAACATGCACAAGCGCCTGCCCAAGGGATTCCAGCGCTCCGAGTTTTTGCTGGAGCACGGCTTTTGCGATGCCGTTGTTCCGCGTGGCGAGATTGCGCTCACGGTAGGCGAGCTGCTGGCACTGCACGAAGGGCACGCGCCCGGCCTGGGGGCACCGCATGAGATCGTGCATACGGGTCGTCGCGGCAAAAAGCTGGGACACTTGTTCAAGCGCTCGACCGCACCAAAAACCGCGCTCGAGATTGTCAAGCAGACCCGCTCGGCAGATCGCGCCACGGCGGGCGAGATGATCTCGCTGGGCCTGGATGGATTTGTGGAGCTGCATGGCGACCGTTACTTTGGCGACGACGCCGCCGTGGTGGCTGGCATTGGCTGGAAAGACGGGCGACCCGTGACGGTTATCGCCGTCGAGCGCGGTACCACGACCAAAGAGCGCATGCGTCGCAACTTTGGTATGGCACATCCCGAGGGCTACCGCAAAGCGCGTCGCCTTATGCGCCAGGCCGAAAAGTTTGGTCGACCGGTTCTGTGTCTGGTCGATACTTCGGGCGCGTTTTGCGGCATCGGTGCCGAGGAGCGCGGCCAGGGCGAGGCGATTGCCCAGAATCTCATGGAGATGAGCGGCCTCAAGACGCCGATTGTCTCGGTGGTGACAGGCGAGGGCGGCTCTGGTGGCGCGCTGGCGCTGTCCGTGGCCGACCGCATCCTGATGCTCTCGAGCTCGGCCTATTCGGTCGTGAGCCCCGAGGCCTGTGCGTCGATCCTGTGGAAGGATGCCGAGCGCGCGAATGAGGCCGCCGAGGCGCTTAAGCTCACGGCCCCCGATCTGTTGGCGCTCGGCATCATCGACGGCATTGTTGACGATAGGGGCCTGTCGCATGAGGAGATCGCCGGTGCCGTCATGTCCTCGGCATTTGATGCCTTCGATACGCTTGGGCAGCTCGACGACGCGACCCTCACAAACCTTCGCTACGAAAAGTACCGCGCAATCGGTCAGTACCGCACGATGTGACAAAGGGACAGCCCGCATGTCATATTGGGAAAGGCGTTCCATGCTACAAGTTTCTAACACCTCGTTTACAACGTCGGTTTCATCAAACGCCATGGCCGTGGTGGACTATCTGTCCAAAAGCATGATGTCGGCGCTGCCGTTTATTGTCTGCGCGGCGTTGTTCCGCACCGTCGCTGTCATTATGGGCGAAGGCATGCTGGGCCTGTGGTCTGCCGATTCCGATATCTATCGCCTGTTCTACAGTTGGCTCTATAACGCCGGCTACTACTTTTTGTCCATTTATCTTGGTTGGGCGGCCGCCCGCCAGCTCGGTTGCTCGGAGCAGCTGGGCATGATGCTGGGCGGCGTATTGATTGCGCCCGATCTGCTTAAGCTCGTCGATGCCGCATCGACGACGGGGGCATCGATGACTTCCGTGTATGGTCTGCTTCCCGCGCCGGTCAACGATTACACGACGACTGTTATTCCGGTTCTCATCTCGGTGCCCGTGCTATGGCGAGTGGAGTGTTTCTTTAAGCGCGTTATCCCTAAGGCCGTGGCGTTTTCGTTTGTTCCGTTTACAACCATGCTTGCCATGGTTCCGGTTTCGCTGTGTATCACGGCGCCGGCGGGCAGCTATCTGGGCATGCTGTTGGGCCAGCTTATGTTTATGCTTGGCAATTCCGGTGGCATCGTGTCGCTGCTCACACTCATGGGGCTTGCCGCGGGTTGGGAGTTTCTTAAGATTGCAGGCGTCAGCAACGTTGTCCTATCGCTTGCCTATGCTCAGTTTATGAGTGTGGGAACGGATTCGTGCATCCTGATCGCCGCGACGATGGCGACGTTCGCCGTTTGGGGCATGCCCTTTGGCGCGTCGCTCCGCGTTGCGGATAAGGACGAGAAGGCACTCATGCTGGGCTATTCAATCTCGGGTATTCTTGGCGGCGTAAGCGAGCCGGCGCTGTACGGTTGCGGCTTTAAATATGGCAGGTGCCTGACATGCATGGCCATTGGCGGCGCCGTCGGAGGCCTTGTTGCGGCCGTGGGCCACGTTACGGCCTATACCATCGGCATGACGAATGTCCTTATGGTCATTGGCTTTGCCACGGGCGGCATCTCGAACCTGCTGTGGTGCTGCGTTGCCGGCGGTGTTGCATTTGCGGTGTCTGCGGCGCTGAGCTACTGCTTTGGCGTGGTGCCGGCGCAGGGACAGGCGGCAGAAGACGGGGCCGATTCACCCGAAACCTCGAAGAGCGTGGCCGAAGCAAGCGCGTAAACCTGTGCGACACAAGGACGATTCCTTTGCCACATTCTAAGGCCGTGGCCCGTGTGGGTTGCGGCCTTTTTGTATCTGTGGGGCAAAGTGGCTACACTACAATCCGTTTGAGCAATAGATATATAGATAGCACCGTGGGGGCGGATGTAGATGGTCGAGTGGATTGTTAAGCGTGCGCAGGGCGACCGTGCGCGCGTGGGCACGTTGACGGGCGTGGTGTGTATTCTCGCCAATGTGGCACTATGCGCTGCGAAGGGCGCAATTGGCGTGCTGTCGGGATCGGTTTCGATCGTGGCGGATGCCATGAACAACCTGTCCGATGCCAGCTCAAACATTGTGAGCGTGCTGGGCTTTAAACTTGCGAGCAAGCCGGCGGACCCCGAGCATCCTTACGGACATGGCCGCTACGAGTATCTCTCGGGTCTGGTCGTGGCGGCGCTCGTGCTGCTGATCGGCGTTGAGCTGGTGAAGTCCTCGGTTGAGCGCATCATCCACCCCGAACCTGTCGAGTTCTCGCTTGCCCTGGTGGCAGTCCTGGCGCTTTCGATGGCCGTAAAGCTCTGGATGGCGGCCCTCAACCAAAAGCTCGGCGATCGTATCGAGTCCGAGACGCTGCATGCGACCGCGCAGGATTCCAAGAACGATGTCCTTGCCACAGGCGCCGTGCTGGCGTGCGCGATTGTTTCCCAGGTGACGCATATCAATCTTGATGCTTGGGTTGGACTTGCCGTTGGCGCCTATATTGGCTGGAGCGGCCTTGAACTTATTCAAGATACGGTGAGCCCGCTTTTGGGCCAGTCGCCCGATCCTAAGCTGGTCAAGCACATTCGAGACAAGATCATGAGCTATCCCGGCGTTTTGGGCGTTCACGATTTGATGGTTCACGACTACGGCCCGGGCAGGAAGTTTGCAAGTGCGCACGCCGAGATGGCGGCCGAGGCCAGCCCGCTGGAAAGCCACGACACGCTCGATAACATCGAGCAGGCGTTTAGGAACGAAGACGGCATGATTGTCACGCTCCATTACGACCCCATCGTGACCGACGATCCCAAGGTAGCGAGCATGCGTTTGCGCATTAACGCAATGGCTCAGGAGATCGATAGTCGCCTCTCGATTCATGACCTGCGCTGTGTGCCAGGTCCTACGCACACCAACGTGATCTTTGACTGCGTGCGTCCCTCAGATCTGCAGATGAGTGCCGAAGACGTAAAGCACGCGCTGGCACAACGGGTCGAGTCGGAATACCCCAAGTCGATTGCCAAGATCACGATCGACGAAGACTACGTAGGCCATACCCACGAGTAGGGCTGCGCCGGTAAAGCTAGGTATACAGAAGGGGAGAATATGAAGAGGCTGTACCTGCTCCGCCACGGCCAGACGGAGTTCAACGTCAAGAAGCTGGTCCAGGGCCGCTGCGATTCGTCGCTGACCGACCTTGGCCGCAAACAAGCGGGAATGGCAGCCGCATGGCTCAAAGCCCACGGCGTCGTCCCCGACAAAGTGGTCTCATCACCCTTAGGCCGAGCCATGGACACGGCAAGTCTCGTCGCACGCGAACTTCTCAGCCCAGACGCCGCTGTCGAGCCCTGCAAAGGAATCATCGAGCGCTGCTACGGCACCTTCGAAGAAGGCCCCCACGACGCCCTGCCCACCGACGTCTGGGATCCAGGCGAGGACTTGGTCCCCTTCGGAGGAGAAGGAAGCCGGGCACTGCAAGAGCGCATGGTAGACACCCTCACCAATCTCATGGGCGCCGAGGGCATCGAAACCCTCCTAGCAGTAAGCCACGGCAGCGCCAGCCGCCAATTCATCAAGGCTGCAGCCCCAGAGGGCTTCGAGCTCCCAACAAAACTCCCCAACTGCGCCATCATGATCTTTGATTTTGAGGATTCGCAAGAAGAATGCGACACGTCCCAATGTAAGTTCACCTTGCAGCAGATCATCGATCCTCAACAAAGTCTTTAGCCTGAGCGAGCAGAGTTAAGCAGGCATCAACGTGTCGTCTCCCGAGCTTTGGCTTGACACGCTGAACATCTACAAGGATAACCTTGAGGCCGTCGAGGCGTTCCTGGCCGACGCCCGCGCCATGGGCGACGGTCGCCTCAATGTGGTGCTCACCGGTGCCGGCACCTCCGATTACGTGGGTGAGGTTGTCGTCCTCAACCCCGACCTATCCCTCGTCGAGACCTATCTCGGTGGCGAGAGCGTCTACACTGAGAAGTAGCTGCTGACCTATTTGCGATTTGATGCGAATAATGAGACCCCGATTCGGCTTTATCGAATCGGGGTCTTTGCTGTGGTGTCCAGCTAAATCAAAACAGGCCTATTCTGCGACGATGATGCGAGTTGATTCGAGAACCATGGAACGCTGTTTGTCGTTGACATTTGCATCGGTGATGAGTGCGTCCATTTGATCGAGATTGAAGAAGCCGAAGAAGTCCATCTGTCCGATCTTGCTTGAATCGCAGACAAGGTAACGCTTGGCGGCGCGATCGCAAGCGAGCGCCTGTAAGCGTCCTTCCTCAAGGTTAGAACAGGAGATGGATTGGGCGAGTACGCCGTTGGTGCCGATAAAGCAAGTGTCGATACCGAGCGGGGCGAGAGCATCTTCGGCGATGGGCCCGACGAAAGAACCCGATCGTTTGCGATACTGTCCTCCCAGGGCCCAGATCTCCACATCGTTACGCGTCTGGAGCATGTTCAGCACGATGATGCTGTTTGTGATGACGCGCAGCCGCATGCGCGGCAGCGCACGGGCGATGAGAGCGCAAGTCGAACCGGGTCCGAGGAAGATGGTGTCGCGCTCTCTGATGAGGTTGACAGCGGTGCGTGCGATATGCTCTTTTTCAGGGGAGCGGATTGAGAGCTTTTCAAAAAACGGGACCTCTTCGGCAATGGGGGAGCCGCTTGAAAGTCGGATGCCACCGTACTCGCGGATGACGCCAGCGCGTCGCGAGAGCTCATCGAAGTCTCTTCGAGCGGTCATTTCAGATATACCAAAGATTGTTGCGGCTTGGGCAACAGTGACCATTCCGCGCTGAGCGCACAGCTCAAGTAATTGTTCGTGACGTTCGGGTTTAAGCATGGCTTGCCAATTGGATTATGCGGTAATGACGGAGGTATAGGCGCGGAGGGCCTCGATGGTCCGGGGGTCTGCGTCCTCGTTAATGAATGCCGCGGTCATATCCTCCAGTGTGGTGAAAAGGCAGAAGTCGCGCCTTCCGACTTTTTCAGCATCTACAACAAGATAACGCTCCTGAGCTCGAGAAAGAGCGTCTGAGAGGACCATGGCTGCATCGGGACGAGAGCCAAAGACCTCGTTTCCAAAAATACCGGTTGCCGAGACGTAGGCCTTGGGAGCGGATAGACCGTAGGGGCCGCGGCCGTTGTATGGCATGGTGAAAACTCGCGTGTCGTGACGCATCATGCCACCAACAAAGAATAGATCTATATGTGGATTGTCGGCTAGCAGGTTCAGCACGGGAAGACTGTTGGTGACGACGCGTATGTCCTCCTGGGGCAAATACGAACACATGAGCTCGAGAGTGGAGCCTCCACCGAGAAAGATCGTATCGCCGGCTGAGACGGTTTGGGCGGCGGCTATAGCAGCGGCACGTTTCTGATCAACTTGAAAATGACGTTTCTCCTCATGCGGGGTCAAACGTGAAAGGGCTGTTCCGTGGGCGGAGTGTGGAAGCTGAGCCCCTCCGTGTACGCGCACAAGAAGGCCCTTGTCGGCAAGCTCGGCCAGGTCACGCCTGATGGTCATATCCGAAACAGATAGGGTATTAGATATCTCGTTTACCGATACCGAATGATGTTGATCGAGCAAGTCGAGAATGGCCTGCTGGCGTTCGGATTTCATGAGTGCCGACTCCCTCATCGAGCGTTTGTTCTTATTTCAATGTAAACGAACAACATAAATAAACGCAAACCGTTCACGAAGGCACATTACCTTTCACCGGTCAAAACATAACGCTCACGGAAAAAACCATCAAATAGGAGGTAAATAGAGCTCATTCCAAAAATCATCTCTTTACCAATAAACAAATATAGACGAACATAAACGAACAGAACGAACAGAACGAACAGAACGAAGAGAATTAATAAGTATGAAAGGACAGAAGATGCGTATCGGTGTCATCCTTGCAAGTCACGGAGAGTTCGCTCAGGCCGCCCTCGGCGCCGTCGAGATGATTGCGGGCAAGCAGCCTGATGTCATCGCTCTTGGTCTCACCGCCGAGAAGAGCCTGGAGTCTTTCGAGTCCGAGATGCGCGAGGCTTACGAGACCCTCAGCGCCGAGTGCGAACTCGTCGTCACCCTATGCGACATCTACGGCGGCACCCCATTCAACGTGACTACCCGCTGCCTGCTCAACGGCATGAACATGGTTGCCTACACTGGCCTGTCCATGCCCGTTGCGGTCGAGCTCCTGCTCACCCGCGATGGCCTCGATTCCGCCGACGCGGTCCGTGCTCAGCTCACTGCCGCTCACGCCGGGGCCCAGCAGGAGATCAAGGCTCCCGCTCCGGCCGTGGAGGCAGACGAGGACGATTTGGACCTCTAGGCTCGTTAGCCCGTCGATTCGAGTGGCGCTCACCCGTATCCCCCGAGTGGGCGCCTCGATCGAGCAGAGCATTCGTAAACGGTACTGAAGGAACGTGCAAACGAAAAGGAGAACATCATGGCACTCAAACTCGTCGACATCGATGACCGCCTGATCCACGGTCAGGTCGCCACCACTTGGATTCCCGACTTCGGCATCGAATCGGCAATCATTGTCTCGGATAAGGTCGCCAACGACCCCGTCCAGAAGTCCGTCGCCGGCCTCGCCGCCCCCGACATCAAGGTCTCCGTCTTCGGTGTCGAGAAGTTCATTGAGGTCCTCAAGAAGACCGAGCTCAAGAAGGCCACGATGGTGCTCTTCACCAACCCCATCGACGCCCTCAGGCTGCACGAGAACGGCTTGCCGTTCGACTACCTGAACGTCTCCGGCATGCGCTTCAACGAGCAGCGTCATCGCCTGCACAAGAACATGTCCGTCACCGCTGAGGAAAAGGCCGCCTTCGAGGAGCTCATTGGCCTCGGCGTCGACTGCTGGATGCAGACCACCACGCGCGATTCCAAGGAGCCCGTGTCCGAGCTCCTCAAGAACTACTAAGTAAGTAACCATCTCCGGGCATGTGAACCCGGGGCGTGCCCATCGGAGGGAACGATGGGCGAATAGGGAAGGAGAGGCTTATGCTTCAGGCACTTCTGCTCGCCATCTGGGCGGGTCTGTGCACTTGGGACCAGTTCGGTCCCCACCTGGGCTTCCGCAAGCCCCTGCTGGCATCCGTCGGCGTCGGCATCATCCTCGGTGACATGACGACCGCCATCATGATCGGCGCGACCATGGAGCTCATGTGGCTCGGCGTCAACAACATCGGCGCTTATGTTCCGCCGGATGTCATCTCCGGCACCATCGTCGGTGCCGCCCTGGGCATCATGGGTTCCACCGACACCGCCAGCGCTATCGCCCTGGAAGTCGCCATCGGCATCCCCACCGCCACCTTGGTTCAGCAGCTGAACATCTTGGTCATGACCACTAACGTCTCGCTTGTCCACGGTGCCGACAAGGCCATCGAGTCCGGTAAGTTCAACGCCGTCAACAAGTTCTTCTGGACCGGCGCCCTGTGCTTCTTCCTGACCCGCGCCGTTCCCGTCTTCATCGCCACGGGCATCGGCTCCTTCGTGATCGAGGACATCATGGCCTTCCTGCAGAACCAGGTTCCGTGGGTCCTCACCGGCTTCTCCACCGCCGGTGGCATGATGCCCGCCGTCGGTCTGGCCATGCTCCTCACCATGATGATGAAGAAGAACATGTGGATCTTCCTGCTGCTCGGCTTTATCATGGCCGCCTTCCTCAACGTCCCGACCGTGGGCATCGCGCTCGCCGCTTGCGCCGCCGCCGGCGTGTGGGACGTCATTACCGAGGGCCAGAAGAATCAACCCGCCCCTGCTGCCGCCTCTGCCGCCGGCTCCGATGATGACGAGGAGTACGATCTCTAATGGGTAAGATCTCCAACTCCACCCTGAACAAGGTCCTGCTGCGCACCCAGGGTTGCCAATTCGCGCACAACTACGAGCGCATGCAGTCGCTGTCCCTGACCTACTGCTTTGCCCCTGTCCTCGAGGAGCTCTACAAGGACGCCCCCAAGGAGGAGCGCGTTAACGCCATGAAGCGCCACCTCGAGTACTTCAACACCCACCCGCTCGCGATCCCCTTCATCCTTGGCATCACCGCCGCCCTGGAGGAGACCACGGATGAGGATCAGAAGGACACCGTCGTCGGCATCAAGACCTCCCTCATGGGTCCCTTCGCCGGCCTTGGTGACTCCCTGCTGAACCTCACCTGGTTCCCGATCGCCGGCTCCATCGGCGCATCTATGTGCGTCGACAACGGCTCCATTGTGGGTCCGCTCGTGATGTTCTTGCTCATCAACCTGCTGTACTGGCCGCTGAAGTACTTCGGCCTGCACAAGGGTTACGAGATGGGCATGGAGCTCGTCGAGAAGGCGGGCGTCCAGGTCTTCGACCGTCTGGGCAACCTCGCCAACGTGCTGGGCGTCATGGTCACCGGCGGCCTGATCGCCACGACCGTTAAGCTCAAGCTTGCCGTGCAGTTCGCCTTCGGTGAGGGTGACCCGCTGGTGCTCCAGGACCAGCTCGATAAGGTGTTGCCCTTCCTGCTGCCTGTCGTTCTGACTTTCATCTGCTATCGCCTGCTCAAGAAGGGCCAGGGCAAGAACTCCGCCCAGATCATCATCGGTCTGATTGTGTTCTCCCTTGTGTTCGCCGCTATCGGTTTCTACTTCCCGGCGTTCAAGATCTTCGCCTAATCGCGAGCTTATCAAAAGGCAAATCGTTTGATGCCCGCGCCCCGCATGCCGGGCGCGGGCCTCGTTGTCTCATGTGCTCTCCATCGTGCGCGATCGGGGTGCGCTCCATTATGCCCATGTGCCTTTGGCGTATCGCCATCTGGCAAATCCAACTATCGAAAGGATGCCAATGAGAACCGTCCTCGTGCTCATGGATACTCTGCGTCGCGACGTCCTGTCGTGCTACAACCCCGCAACCGACGTCCAGACCCCCAATCTCGATGCCTTTGCCGAGCGTTCCTGCGTGTTCGACAACCACTGGATCGGCTCGGCTCCCTGCATGCCTGCCCGCCGCGACATCCTCACCGGTCGCTACAACTTCCTCGAGCGCCCCTGGGGCCCCATCGAGCCCTTCGATGTGACGCTGCCGGCCTGCCTGCGCGCGAACGGCAACTTCTGCCACATCACCACCGACCACTGC
Organism: uncultured Collinsella sp.; assembly: GCA_902461085.1. GTDB lineage: Bacteria > Actinomycetota > Coriobacteriia > Coriobacteriales > Coriobacteriaceae > Collinsella. The sequence continues at coordinate 11,534 of CABPWH010000003.1, forward strand.
CACTACCTACGCACCGGTGGCGAGGGCTACCTCCAGGAGTTCAACACCTGGGATTACTACCGCGGCCAGGAGGGCGACCCGTGGGTCAGCCGCATCGATGAGCCGAATAACATGCCCGAGACCTTCTACGGGCGCGTGCGCGAGCAGTACCAGAAGAACCGTCAGCTCTGGCCCAACGAAGAGGACATGCCGAGCCCCAAGACCTTCCAGTCCGCCTGCGACTGGATCGACGGCAATGCTGGGGCCGACGACTTCTTCCTTATGGTTGAGGCCTTCGACCCGCACGAGCCCTTCGATGTGCCCGACAAGTACATGGAGATGTACGGCGGCACTGGCGAGCTCGACCGCGACTACTTCGAGATTCCTGAGTACAAGCGCGTCTCCGCCACCGACGTCAACAAGGGCGCGGAGGACTACCTGCAGCGCCGCTACAAGGCCCTCGTCACCATGACCGACCGCTGGTTTGGTAGGCTCATCGACAAGCTCGAGGAGCGCGGGATGCTGGACGATACCATGGTCATGGTCACCACCGACCACGGCTATTTCCTGGGCGAGCGCGACTACATGGGCAAAAACTACATGCACCTGTATAACGAGCTCGCGCATCTGCCGTTCATTGTGCACTTCCCGGGTAACGCCCGCGCCGGCGAGCATGCCCGCCAGCTCACTCAGGCAATCGACATCATGCCCACGGTGCTTGAGGCCCACGGCTGCGAGATTCCCGCAGATGTGTGCGGCACCTCCCTCGTGCCGCTCATGACGGATGCTGACGCGCCCACGCGTGGCTACGCCCTGTACGGCGTGCACGCCATGACCGTCAACGTCACCGACGGCCGCTACACCTACTTCCGCGCGCCGGTCGCCGGCAACCAGCCGTGCTTCGAGTACACCGCACTGCCGCACACCATCCGCAAAAAGATGGGTTCGGACTGCCCGGAGGAGATTGAGTGTGGCCGCTACTTCAAACGCACCAAGTACCCGCTGTTCAAGATCCCCTGTAAGAAGCCGGCCCAGATCGAGGGAGCCACGCCGCTCGCCGAGGTCGAGCAGACGATGCTGTTCGACCTTGAGAGTGACTACGGCCAGGTTAATAATCTCGCCGGCAAGGACGACCACGCCGAACAGCGCATGATTGACCTGCTGCTGCGCGGCCTGGAGGAGCATGAGTCCCCGGCCGAGCAAAAGGAGCGCCTGGGCTTGGCCTAAGATTCATGCGGTGATTGTGCGGGCCGGATGCGCCGCCTCGGGTAAGGAGGTGGTTTCCGGCCCGATGAGTGAGGGCTAGCCTGTGCGAAGGGGGGGTATGTGCCATGTGCGCGAAGCATATTGGCTTTTTGATAAAACCGGCATCGAGTGCTTGCAACATGCGGTGCAGGTACTGCTTTTACTGCGATGTCGCTGCTCATCGCGAGGAGCGGAGCGCCCGCGTCATGGGCGAAGACGTGGCAAGTGCCATCATCGACCGTGCACTCGCCGTGGCGAGTGATGCGCACATTTCTTTCGCCTTCCAGGGCGGCGAGCCCACCCTGGCCGGCCTTGACTTCTTCCATTCGTTCGTCGCGCGGGTGGAGGAGCGCCGTGAGAACCAGCGGGTGAGCTGGGCGTTGCAGACCAACGGCTACCTGATCGAAGAGGAATGGGCCGAGTTCTTCCGCGAGCACGGGTTCCTCATCGGAGTCTCGGTTGACGCTTATCGCGACCTGCACGATTCGATGCGTCCCGATGCGCACGGTGCCGCTACGTACGCGCGCGTCATGAGCGGCGTTCGCCTGCTGCGCGAGCGCGGCGTGGACGTCAACATACTCTCGGTCCTCACCTCGCAGATGGCGGCGCATCCACAGCGCGTCTTCTCCTTCATCAAGCAGGAGAAGATCACCCATATCCAGTTCATCCCGTGCCTGCCGGGCCTCGACGATGAGCGGGACACGTTCTCGCTCGACCCGCGTGCCTTCTCCTCGTTCTACCGCCGCTTGTTCGACTTGTGGTGGCGCGAGCTCGGTGCTGGGCGCTATGTGAGCATCTGGCTGTTCGAGAACGTCATGCAGATGGCGCTCGGGCAGTTTCCGTCGCAGTGCGGTATGCTCGGCCGCTGCGCTCCGCAGTTCGTGGTGGAAAGCGACGGTTCGGTGTATCCGTGCGACTTCTATGCGCTGGATGAGTACCGCGTGGGCGATATTCGCGTCGATTCCCTTGAGGCAATGGCGACCTGTGAGACCATGCGCATGTTTTTGAACGAGCCGCGTCGCGATTGCGCGCGGTGCGCCGATTGCCCCTTTGAGGGCATTTGCCATCGCAACTGCAAGCGCCTGAACATCGCCTATTACGATGCGGGCTACTGCGGGCTGCGTGAGTTTTTGGAGTACGCCTATCCCGGCCTGCAGCGCGTGGCTCGCATGTTCACGCGGCGCTGATCCTGCCCGGGTTTTGCCTCGTCGTAGTTGTGTGGGGCTCTGCGCCCCTCCCGCCTTGACCACTCAATCTTCATCCCGTTCCCGTGAGTTTGGAGTTCCCTATGCCCCAGCAACCCAACGTTCTCCTTATCATGTGCGACCAGATGCGCGGCGACTGCCTGGGTATCGACGGCCATCCGGACGTGCAGACGCCCTACTTGGACACGCTCGCCGCCGACGGCATGCTGTTCGAGAACGCCTACTCCGCCTGCCCGAGTTGCATCCCGGCGCGCGCCGCCCTCTTTTGCGGCAAGACGCCCGCGGGCACGGGCCGCGTGGGTTACCAGGACGGTATCGCGTGGGAGTACGACCATATGCTCGCGCAGGAGATGCGCGACGGCGGCTACCAGACCGCCGTGGTAGGCAAGATGCACGTGCATCCGCCGCGTTTGGGCTGCGGCTTCGAGCACATGCGCCTGCATGACGGCTACATCGGCCACTACCGCAAGGCGAACCTGCCGTACTGGATGCACCAGAACGTCTCCGACGACTACATGCGCTTCCTCAAAAATGAACTGGGCGAATTCGCCGACGTGAACGGTTCGGGCGTTGAGAACAACTCCTGGATCACCCATCCCTGGGCCTACGAGGAGCGCCTGCACCCCACCAACTGGGTGGTGGACGAGTCCATCCGCTTTTTGGAGACCCGCGATCGCACGCGCCCGTTCTTCCTCATGACGAGCTTCGTGCGGCCCCACCCGCCCTTCGACGCGCCGCAGACCTACTTCGATCTGTACCGCGACATGGAGCTGCGCGCGCCTGCCGCTGGCGATTGGGATGACGCCGATGCCACCGAGCGCGATGGCATGATCTTGGACAGCGTGCACGGCTGCCGCGACGCCGAGCTGCGCCGCGAGGCCATGGCGGGCTATTATGCCTGCATCACACATATGGACCACCAGATCGGCCGGCTCATCACGGCGCTCGAGAACGACGAGACCTACCACGACACCGTGATCGTGTTCTGCTCCGACCACGGCGAGATGCTCTTTGACCACAGTCTCTTTCGCAAGGTGTTGCCCTACGAGGGCTCCGCGCGCATCCCCTTCATCGTGCACGTGGGCAAAAACGTCGATGTGCCGGGCGGCGAGCGCGTTCGCGGCGTGAGCGAGAGCACGGTTGAACTCATGGACCTTATGCCCACCATCCTCGAGGCGTGCGACCTGCCCGTGCCCGAGGGCGTGGAGGGCGCCTCGCTCATGGGCGAGCTTACCGGCGCCGCGCCGCTGAACCGTGCATACCTGCACGGCGAGCACAGCGGCAGCCGCGAGCAGTCCAACCAGTGGATCGTGACCCCGCATGACAAGTACATCTGGTTCACACGGACCGGGGTGGAGCAGTATTTCGACCTGGACGCCGATCCGCGTGAGGAGCACGACCTCATCGACGCTCCGGAGCGCGCCGCGCGCATCGCCGTGCTCCGTGCCTGCCTGATTGAGGAGCTCGCTGGTCGCGAAGAGGGATATGTTCGTGACGGCGAGTTGGTGGCGGGACGTGCGCCCGCCGTTATGCTTGAGCGCCCCCGGCCCTCGCGCCTCCAACGTTAAGAGAAAGGCCTATCCATGGATATGAAGACGATCGGCATTGTGGTCGTAGTGGTTGCGGTCGGGTTCACCATTTACATGGAGGTCCAAAAGCGCACAACCTTCGCCAAGCTCGAGGCGTACCTGCGCGAGGGCGACCTCAACAACTACCTCAAGGTCCTGAACCGCCCGCTCACTAGCGTGCTGTACCCCAAGTACAACGTGCTTTTCATGCGCTTGAACGCAGCTCTTGCCATGGATGACGTCGAGGCATCCGAGCGCATCATCCGCGAGATGGGTTCGCTCAAGATGAGCGAGGAGCAGACACTCGCGCTGGCGGCAAAGGCGTTCTCCTTCTACGTGGAGATCGGGGATGAGCCCCACGCACGCGAGGTGCTCTCCTACCTCGAGGAGCACGGTGATCGCGAGGCTGCGCGTGCCGACCGTCGCACCTATGACGTCTTCCTCAAGGGCTCGTATGCCTATATCGACGAGATGGAGCGCGCGTTGTCGGAGGCGGCTGGCATGGAAGAGGCCCTGCTCTGCCAGATGCTCTCGGTTCAGTACGAGAACAAGGGTGACGAGGGGCGCGCCGCGTCCTATTGCGAGCGCGCTGAGCGGACGCTCGCAGCAGCCATGCCTGACAAGTAGGGAAGAGTCTAGGCGCTTCATATGCTAGCAATCGTATTCGCCATTGCGTTTTTCGCCTCTACCATCAGTGCCATCTGCGGTGTCGGCGGGGCATCATCATTAAGCCCGTGATGGACGCCGTGGGTGTCGCCGACGTGGCGACCATCAACTTCCTGTCCGGATGCACCGCGAGGACAACATCGGGCACTTCGCCATGAGCGTTTCCACCGCGCTGCTGCTCGACGTCGTCTACGCGTGCATCTTCAACCAGGATTACTTCGCTAACTACTAGCGGCGTGTCGAGACGGTGCGCGGGCCATTGATGGACTCGGCAGGCAGATTGGCGGGGACGCCTAGCCCTTGGCGCAACGGTGCTCCGCATGAGCGGCGTAAATAGGGACATATCGCGCAGCAGCGTTCGAGATATGTAAAAGTCCACAACCATACGCTGCGGTTTTGAATGATACGAACGCTTGCAATTCGTTGCATAGGGTGTTGCTCGATCGATAGGAGCTTGTTCGGATGGGTCCTCAATACATCTTGGTCTTCGCGGTATGCTTCCTGGCGTCGCTTCTGGGGCCGCTCTGTGGCATCGGCGGCGGCGTGATCATCAAGCCCGTGGTCGACGCGATGAACGTCATGAGCGTGAGCACGGTGAGCTTCCTCTCGAGCATGTCTGTGCTCATCATGTCGCTCTCCACGCTCGCGCAGAACGCGGCGAGCGGGCAGTCTGATATCGACGCGCGGGCGATGTCGCCCATCGCCGTCAGCTCCGCGGTGGGCGGCGTGATCGGCAAGATGTTGTTCAACCGGCTGGGGTCCGTGTTCCCCGACGCCGAGCTCGTCGGCGCGGTCCAGGCCGCCGTGCTCATCGTGCTCGCCGTCCTCGTGCTGGCCTACACGCTCAACAAGGCGCGCATCAAGGGCCTCAAGCTCGAGAATGCGTGGGCGCAGGCGCTCATAGGGTTCTGCGCCGGGGCGTGCTGGTCCTTCCTCGGCATCGGCGGCGGCCCCTTCAACCTGGCCATCCTCGTCTTCTTCTTCGCCATGGAGAGCAAGCCCGCCGCGCAGGCGTCGCTGTTCATCATCGCGTTCTCGCAGACGGCGAGCCTCATCTACACGCTGGCCACGGGCAGCGTGCCCGCGTTCCTCCCCGTGGTCCTGCTGGGCATGGCGGCGATGGCGGTGCTTGGGTCGGTCGTGGGGCGCCGCCTGCTGCGCCGGATGGACTCGGCGGCGGTCGATAAGCTCTACGTGTTCGCCCTCGTGCTCATCATCGTGATCTGCACGTACAATTTCATCCGGTTCTCGGTGCTCTAGTTCTTCGCCCCGAAACGGGATGCCGCGATAATGGAGCTGGAGCGCGGGCCTTCCTCTTCTGCCTTGAGGAGGTCGCCGTGTCCCGCTCGTCTCATGAGCGCCGATGGTGTTGAAGTCCTCTTGGCAATAAGTCGCGGCAGCGTCAGCCGCCAATTCAAAAAAGCCACAGGCGGAAGGCAAACCGCTTCAAAGCAAATTCACCCTCCAACAAATAGTGGATCCCCAACAAAGTCTTTAGCCTGAGCGAGCAGAGTTAAGCAGGCGTCAACGTGTCGTCTCCCAAGCCCGGCAGAGCAGCAACCTTAATATATTTCGCCGCCGCTCTGCCGGCCCCAGGCGACTCCGCGCACTTTACCTGCGTAAACAATGTGAGTGAAATATGAATCTCGATGGATACGCCCGTAGCCGTGTATACTAAACAGCTGTGTGTAACCAGGGGAGTATTCTGGCTGGACAAAATGCCTGCTTAATAGGGTTGTCAGGTAGTCCGGACGCAATACAAGGCTGGGGAGCACGTCGTGTAAGTAGTGGTCCTCTAGGGGCGTACGCTCGGTGGTGTACGCATTGTCCCAAGACCACGCGAGAGTTGGGATCATATCTTGATCAGCATGATTCTCGGCCGCAAGATTGGCATGACCCAGGTTTGGGACGAGGACGACAACGTCGTTCCCGTCACGGTCATCCAGGCTGGCCCCTGCGCTGTCTCGCAGGTTAAAACTCAGGCAACCGACGGCTATGACGCCGTCCAGATTGGTTTCGGCGACATCAAGGCCAAGAACGTGAACAAGCCCATGGCTGGTCACTTCGCCAAGGCTGGCGTCGAGCCTGTCCGTTTCCTTCGTGAGGTCCGCGTCGAGAACGGCGAGGAGCACAAGGTCGGCGAGGTTGTCACCGTCGCTGATTTCGCTGATGTCGAGAAGGTCGACGTCATCGGTACCTCCAAGGGTAAGGGCTTCCAGGGTCGCATCAAGCGCTGGGGTCAGCGCCGCGGTCCTATGACGCATGGTTCTCACTTCCAGCGTCACCCCGGTTCTATCGGTCAGTGCGCCTATCCTGCGCGCGTCCTCAAGGGCGTCAAGATGGCCGGTCACATGGGTAACGAGCGCGTTACCGTCAAGAACCTTTCCGTTGTCCGCATCGATGCCGAGCAGAACCTCATCTTGGTCAAGGGCGCTGTCCCGGGTGCCAAGAATGGTCTCGTCGCCATCCGTATGGCCTAAGGGCCCAGCCCATTTAGCCCAGCGTCATACCAAGGAGAACACTTAAATGGCAAAGTTTGAAGTAAAGAACAGCGAGGGCAAGAAGGTCGCCGAGGCCGAGCTCGCCGCTGAGGTGTACGGCATCGAGCCGAACATCCACGTTATGCACCACATCGTCAAGTGCCAGATGGCCTCTTGGCGTCAGGGCACCCAGTCCGCTAAGGGCCGCTCTGAGGTTTCCGGTGGCGGCAAGAAGCCTTGGCGTCAGAAGGGCACCGGCCGTGCCCGCCAGGGTTCCATCCGTGCTGCCCAGTGGCGTCACGGTGGCGTTGTCTTCGCCCCCAAGCCCCGTTCCTACGCTAAGCGTATGAACAACAAGGAGGTCAAGCTGGCTATGCGCTCCGCGCTGTCCGCCAAGCTGGCCGATGGCGAGCTCGTGCTCGTCGACGACTACGGCTTCGAGAAGCCTTCCACCAAGGCTGCCGTCGCCATGCTCAAGGCTCTCGGCCTTGAGGGCAAGCGTCTGACCATCATCGTTCGCGATGAGGACGTCAACGCCTACCTGTCGTTCCGCAACATTCCCAAGACGTTCATCATCACTGCCGACGAGGCCAACACCTACGATCTCGTCAACAACAACGCTGTGCTGATGCCCGCCGACATCGCCGCTCACTTCGGGGAGGTGCTTGCATAAATGACCGCCCACGAGATCATCATCCGTCCGATCGTGTCCGAGCGTTCCTTCTCCGGCATGGAGCTGAACAAGTACACGTTCGAGGTCGCCAAGGATGCTAACAAGTATCAGATCAAGGACGCTGTCGAGGAGATCTTCGGCGTCAAGGTCGTTCGCGTGAACACCCTGACGGTCAAGCCCAAGACCAAGCGCGTGCGCTATGTCGCCGGCAAGACCCGTTCTTGGAAGAAGGCCATCGTCACGCTGGCCGAGGGCGACACCATCGAGGTCTTTGGCAACCAGGCCTAAGACTCGCTGCTGTTGAGTGAGCTCATGCCTCCCAAATAGGGGAGGCGGGAGCTCAAGGTTTTGGGCGTATAAAATGGACACGCCCGGAACCGTGTATACGTCCGGTGTCATCGCACCCGAGGCAGAACCTCGAATCCCTGTCTGCGATGGCTAACGGATTCCTATTGAAAGGGATTGTAATGGCTGTAAAGCACCTTAAGCCGACCTCCGCTGGTAGGCGTTGGCAGACGATCTCCGACTTCTCCGAGATCACCTGCACCAAGCCCGAGAAGTCTCTTCTCGAGCCCCTGCCCAAGAAGGCCGGTCGTAACAACAACGGCCGCATCACCACCCGCCACCAGGGCGGCGGCGTGAAGCGTCGTTACCGCGTGATCGACTTCAAGCGCAACAAGGACGGCGTGCCCGCCAAGGTTGCCACGATCGAGTACGATCCGAACCGTTCCGCTCGCATCGCTCTGCTGCACTACGCTGACGGTGAGAAGCGCTACATCCTGGCCCCCAAGGGCCTCGAGGTCGGTCAGACCATCATGTCCGGTTCTGACGCCGACATCAAGCCGGGCAACGCTCTGCCCCTCGCCGACATCCCCGTCGGTACGCTCATCCACGCCGTCGAGTTCCAGCCGGGCAAGGGCGCTGCTATCGCCCGTTCCGCCGGTAACTCCTGCCAGCTGATGGGTAAGGAGGGCAAGTACGCTATCGTCCGTATGCCTTCCTCCGAGATGCGCCGCATCCTCGTTACCTGCCGCGCCACCGTCGGTGAGGTCGGCAACGCCGATCACTCCAACATCGTCATCGGCAAGGCCGGCCGTAAGCGTCACATGAACGTGCGCCCGACCGTCCGCGGTACCGTCATGAACCCTGTCGACCACCCGCACGGCGGTGGCGAGGGCAAGAACCACACCTCTGGTCGTCCCTCCGTTACCCCCTGGGGTAAGCCGACGAAGGGCCTTCGTACGCGCAAGAAGAAGAAGGTCTCGAACCAGCACATCATTCGTCGCCGTAAGAAGTAATTTCGGATACCGAGTTTTAGGAGAAAGCACTTATGAGCAGAAGTCTCAAAAAGGGCCCGTTCGTGGAGACTCGCCTTCTCTCGCGTATCACCGCGATGAACGAGGCTGGCAAGAAGGACGTCGTGAAGACCTGGTCCCGCGCGTCCACCATCTTCCCCGAGATGGTTGGTCACACCATCGCCGTCCACGACGGCCGCAAGCATGTGCCCGTGTATGTTACCGAGTCCATGGTTGGTCACAAGCTCGGCGAGTTCGCGCCGACTCGTACGTTCCGTGGCCACAAGGCCAAATAGGGGGTTAACCGTAAATGGCAACTAAGTCTATTGAAACTGAGGCCACCGAGGTTCGCGCCGTCGCTAAGTACGTGCGTGTTTCCCCCAGCAAGGCCCGCCTGGTGGTCGATCTGATCCGCCGCAAGCCTGTCGCTCAGGCCTTCGACATCCTCCACTTCTGCGACCGCGCCGTCGCTGTGGATGTCGAGAAGGTTCTCCGTTCCGCCGTTGCGAACGCCGAGAACAACAACGGTCTGCGTGCCGACAACCTGGTTGTCGCCGCTGCCTATGTTGACGAGGGTCCGACGCTTAAGCGCATCCGTCCCCGCGCCAAGGGTTCCGCTTCTCGCATTCTGAAGCGTACTTCCCACATCACCGTCGTCGTTGCTCCTCGAAAGGAGGCGTAAAGCTGTATGGGTCAGAAAGTCTACCCCACCGGCTTCCGTCTTGGCATCACCGAGAACTGGCGCTCCCGCTGGTTCGCAGAGAAGGATTACGCTAAGACCCTCGGTAACGATCTCGAGATCCGCAAGTACCTCGAGAAGCGTCTTTCCCGCGCAGCTGTCTCCCGCGTCGAGATCGAGCGCGCTGGCGACAAGGTGAAGGTCATCATCCTCACCGCTCGCCCCGGCGTTGTCATCGGTAAGAAGGGTGCCGAGATCGATACCCTCCGCACCGAGCTCGAGAAGGTCGCTGGCGTCTCCAAGGGCCAGCTCTCCGTCGACGTTGTCGAGATCAAGCGCCCCGAGCTCGACGCCAACCTCGTTGCTCAGTCCATTGCTGAGCAGCTCGAGGGCCGCGTTGCCTTCCGTCGCGCTATGCGCAAGGCTGTCCAGTCCGCCCGCAAGGCCGGCGCTAAGGGCATCCGTATCCAGTGCTCCGGTCGTCTCGGCGGTGCCGAGATGGGCCGTCGTGAGTGGTACCGCGAGGGTCGCGTGCCTCTGCACACCCTCCGTGCCAAGATCGACTACGGCACGGCTGTCGCCAGCACCACCATGGGCGCTTGCGGCGTGAAGGTCTGGATCTACCTGGGCGAGAAGCTCCCGGGCCAGCCTGTTCCCAACCCTGCACTCGAGGGCTCTTCCCGTCCTCGTCGTCGTAACTCCGAGAGGAGGGGTCAGTAGTGCTTGCCCCTAAGCGTATTCTTCACCGCAAGGTGCAGCGTGGCTCCATGAAGGGCCAGGCCAAGGGTAATACCGAGCTGCATTTCGGCGAGTTTGGTATCCAGGCTCTCGAGGCCCATTGGATCACCAACCGTCAGATCGAGGCCGCTCGTATTGCCATGACCCGCTACATGAAGCGTGGCGGTCGTGTGTACATCACGATCTTCCCCGATAAGCCCATCACCAAGAAGCCTGCCGAGACTCGCATGGGTTCTGGTAAGGGTAACCCCGAGGAGTGGGTGGCCGTCGTCAAGCCCGGCCGCATCATGTTCGAGGTCAAGGGTGTTCCCGAGGAGGTCGCTCGCGAGGCTCTGCGTCTTGCGCAGCATAAGCTCCCCATCAAGACCAAGATTGTTGCTGCCAAGAACGCCGAGCAGCGCATCGAGAAGGAGATGGCTGAGGAGGCCGCTCTCGAGGCCAAGTGGGCTGCTGAGGACGCCGCCGCCGCCAAGGAGGAGAACTAATGAAGCCCGCAGAGATTCGTGAGCTCTCGGACGCTCAGCTCGTTGAGAAGCTGAAGGAAATGCGCGCCGAGCTCTTTAACCTTCGTTTCCAGATGGCCACCAGCCAGCTGGACAACACCGCTCGCGTCAACACCGTGAAGAAGGACATCGCTCGCGTCCTCACGGAGCAGCGCGCCCGCGAGATCGCAGCGGAGAAGTCCGCTGTCGCCGAGTAGGACCTAAGGAGAGAACATGACTGATTCGCGTAACTCGCGTAAGGTCCGTACGGGTGTCGTTACCTCCGTCTCCGGTGCCAAGACCATTGTTGTCACCATCACCGAGCGCAAGCGTCACCCCAAGTACGGCAAGATGATGACCAGCTCCAAGAAGCTGCACGCTCACGACGAGGAGTGCACGGCTGGCGTGGGCGACACCGTCCGCGTTATGGAGACCCGTCCTATGTCCAAGATGAAGCGTTGGCGCCTCATCGAGGTCGTCGAGCGCGCTAAATAAGCAGTCGCTCTTACGACTTGTACGTTTCCGAAGATGTGCGTATGCCTGGCTTGCATACCACAGGCCGTATAAAGGCAGCGCACCTCTCTTCGGTTCTTAGTTCGGAGGAACATCTACCATGATTCAGATGCAAACCATGCTGAACGTCGCCGACAACTCCGGCGCTCGCAAGATTCGCTGCATCAAGGTGCTTGGCGGTTCCAAGCGTCGTTATGCAGGCATCGGCGATGTGTTCATCGGTGCTGTCCAGGAGGCTACCCCTGGCGCCAACGTCAAGAAGAAGGACGTTGTCCGTTGCGTCGTCGTTCGCACCGTTAAGGAGATCCGCCGCAAGGATGGCTCCTACATTCGCTTTGATGAGAACGCCTGCGTTGTCATCAACAACGATGGTTCGCCCGTCGGCACCCGTATCTTCGGGCCCGTCGCTCGCGAGCTTCGTGACAAGAAGTACATGAAGATCGTCTCGCTCGCTCCCGAGACCCTGTAGTTAGGGGAGATATATGTATATCAAGAAGGGCGATAAGGTCCAGGTTCTCTCTGGTAAGGATCGCGGCAAGCAGGGCGTTGTCCTGCGTGCTCTCCCCGCCGAGAACAAGGTCGTTGTCGAGGGCGTTTCGGTCGTCAAGAAGGCCGTCAAGCCCAACGCTGCCAACCAGCAGGGCGGCATCGTTTCGCAGGAGGCTCCTATCGACGCCTCCAACGTCAATCTCGTCTGCCCCGAGTGCGGTAAGGTTACCCGCGTCGGTCACGATAAGGACGGCAAGAACAAGCTGCGCGTCTGCAAGAAGTGCGGCCACAAGTTCTAAGCTGCCTGCAACATCAAGTTGCTAGCAAAGGCCCGGATGCCCCAAGGCACCCGGGCCTTTTTCTATCCCTACTCATTGGGGACAGACTTAAATGACTTGTCGTTGGGGATGTTCTTAAACGGCTAGTTGATGGGGACAGTCTTTAGATTTGTATATCTGGCCATCTGGGATAGGCTTCAACGAAAGCGGCACCTAGGGACAGTCCTTTGATGTCTGGTGCCCCCAGAGGGGAGAAGTAATACAGCTGGCTCTGTCTTTTAGGGCTTTGGTGTTCCGCCCCTTTATGTTTCACAAGGATCGTCGCATGCGCATTTACGCGCATAGTCTTGCGCGATAATGCGCATAGCCGCGCAAACATCTGCCAACTATGGCTAAATAATGCCCGATAAGCAAATAAATACGCAAACACGAGCAGATACGCGCGCAATTGTGCGACTATAGGGTTGTTAGAAATGAAGGACTTCCGATGACTCAGGAGGCACATCATGGCAGATTCCAAACAGGCTCCGCTCGACGCCGAGGCAGCCGCAAAGGCGGCGTTTGCCTCTGTCCAGAATCAGCCGTTCCCAAACGACATCTTTACGGCTCCCGAGCTTCGCTGGGCAGTGATCGGGTGCGGTGTTATCGCCAACCAAATGGCCCAGTCCCTCGCGCTGGCCGGCCGCAAGCTCGCGGGTGTCGCCAACCGTACGCTTTCCAAAGCCCAGGCTTTTGCCGAGCAGTATGGCGTCGAGAAGGTGTACGAGACGGTCGAGGACCTCTACGCCGATCCGGACATCGACGCCGTCTATATCACCACGCCGCACAACACGCATATCACCTACCTGCGAGCCGCTCTGGCAGCTGGTAAGCACGTGCTCTGCGAGAAGGCCATTACCCTCAATTCCGCTGAGCTCGACGAGGCGCGTGCCATCGCCGACGAGCACAACGTCGTCCTTATGGACGCCACCACGGTGCTTCACATGCCGCTGTATCAGGAGCTGCGCCGCCGCATGGATGCGGGCGACTTTGGTCGCATGAACCTCGCCCAGCTCAACTTTGGCAGCTATAAGGAGTACGGGGACCTGACCAACCGGTTCTACAACCGTAGTCTCGCCGGCGGCGCCATGCTCGACATTGGCGTGTATGCCCTGTCTGTCATGCGCCTGTTTATGGCCAGTCAACCCGTGGAGGTCGTCTCTCTGGGCAACACCTGTGAGACCGGCGTTGACGTCGCGAGTGGCATTGTCTGCCGTAACGCCGAGCAGCAGCTGGGCGTGGTGAGCCTTACGCTCCACTCCAAGCAGCCCAAGCGTTCGGTTATCAGCTTCGACAAATGCTATATCGAGGTCAACGAGTATCCGCGCGCCGACCATGCGACCATCGTGTGGACTGCGGACGGTCGCCGTGAGGAGGTCCACGCTGGCACCGAGGCATACGCTCTGTGCTACGAGATGGCCGATCTTGAGAAGGCCGTTGCCGGCGATGATTCGAAGCGCGAGCTTCTGGACTATGCTTCTGATGTTATGGAGCTGATGACCAAGCTCCGCGCCGACTGGGGAGTCGTGTACCCCGAGGAGGAGTAAGCGATGCTTGCGGAAGATAGGCTCAACGCGATCGTGTCGATGGTGCAGCGAGCCGGCTCGGTTACCGTGCAGGAGCTTGCTGAGGCCCTGGGCGTGACGGCGTCTACCATTCGGCGCGACCTGCAGACGCTCGACCGAGCGCACCGCATCGCCAAGGTCCACGGTGGGGCGACGAGTCTTGAGCGCGCCCACGTGACGCGCGACCTAACGCTTAATGAGCGCAGCGACCTCCATAACGATGACAAGGAGCGTATCTGCGCCCGTGCGGCGGCGCTTGTGGAGCCTGAGAGCATTGTATACATCGACTCGGGCTCGACGACGCTCAGGCTCATCGAGCATCTTCCACACCTTGAAGATGTCACCTATGTGACCGATTCCGTGCTTCATGCTCAGCGCCTTGCTTTGCGCGGCATGCGTACCGTGGTGCTGGGCGGCGAGCTCAAACCCGAGACCGAGGCACTCGTTGGCCCCGATGCCTTGGCAACCTTAGACCGCTACAACTTCAACTGTGGCTTTTGGGGCTCTAACGGCATTGCCGCCGAGCAGGGCTTCACGGCGCCCGATATCGAGGAGGCGCAAGTAAAGCGTATCTCGATGCGCCATACGGCCAAGCGCTTCGTAATCTCGGACGCCAGTAAATTTGGCATGGTGGCGCCCGTCAAGTTCGCGGACTTCCGCGACGCAACGATTATTACCGCAGGCGAGGTCCCCGCCAAGTACCGGGCAATGGACAACGTCATCACGGTCTAACAGCAGGGGGCAGGCTAAGGCCAAAACCACCGCGAAGGGGCAGGAACCTTTGTGGTGGTTTTGACGTTTGTCCAGATAAAACCTGCCAAAATAAACCTGTCCCTTTTCGGCAGGTTTTAGGGCTCCCAGGGGCAGGGGGCTTCGATATAGATATGCTCGCCGGTTACGGGATGCGTGAAGGACACGCTGTGGGCGTGAAGCATGAGGCCACAAGGACGCGGCGTGCCGTACAGGTCGTCGCCAACCAGGGGATGACGCTCGCTCGCCAGATGCACACGGATTTGGTGTTTGCGGCCGGTGAGCAACTCGACATCGATATACGAGCGCGCGGGCAGGCCACGACGGCTCTTAAGGCGCTTGAGCACCTTCACGCGCGTCTGTGACGGCTTGCCGCTGGCGCCGACACGCATCTTGCGGCTATCGTGGCGGTCGCGGGCGATGGGCTTGTCGATGAGCTTCTCGTTCCAGTCGATCTTGCCCTCGGCCAGCGCCAGATAGTGCTTTTCGAAGGCGTGGTCAATCACCATCTGGTCAAAGGCGGGCTGCGTCTGTTTGTCGAGCGAAAACAACACCACGCCGGTGGTGTTGCGGTCCAGGCGGTTGAGCGGCTGCATGTCAGTCGCGGCAAAGCCGTCGCCCATCGCCAGCAACAGATCGCTGGCGTAGTCGGTGAGCGTGCGCTCGCCGGTGCCGTCGCCGTGGACGATCATGCCGGCGGGCTTATCGATGGCCATGAGCCAGGCGTCGCAGTAGAGGACTTGAGGTTCTTCGTTCACGTGTAAGCCTTTCGGTTAGCTGATTCCCACAAACATGCAGCCCGAGGTCGCCCCGCGTAGGCGGGCGGCGGGCTTGCGGCCGGCATGCGCTGCTTCGACGGCACGACGGACGCGGGCGACGGCACGGCCCACCTCGTCTGTCTCGAGCAGGGTT
Organism: uncultured Collinsella sp.; assembly: GCA_902461085.1. Classification (GTDB taxonomy): domain Bacteria; phylum Actinomycetota; class Coriobacteriia; order Coriobacteriales; family Coriobacteriaceae; genus Collinsella. Next base: position 27,090 of record CABPWH010000003.1, read on the forward strand.
CCGTCGACCATAAGGCGGCGCACGCCGGCGTCGAGCAGCTGTGGTACCTGCGGCGTGAGGTCGATGGGGTAGGCGTCGTACAGGCGTGAGCGGCCGTGGATGTCGGTACGCACCGGCATGACCTTGCCGTCGATATTCTTGAGCGACAACTTGCGGGCGCGCAGACGGCAGTTGGCACAATCGTGGATGCAGCCATTGGCCACCTGCAGGATGCAGTGCTCGCTCGTCATAACGCGCGGGCGGCCGAAAACGGTGATGCCCAGGGCTGCGGGCGCGGCGGCGCCGAGCGAGATGATCTCGTCGAGCGTGATCTCGGGCGAGAGCCAAAACGCACCGGCTCCGCGCTCGGCAAGCGCCTCCATGCAGGGCGTGTTGTGCACCGGCAGGCAAGAGCGAATCTCGGCCGTGGCGCCGGCATGAGCGGATACGGCGAGCTCGGAGATATTGCCGACGGCGACGGTGGCTCCGGCATTGATCCAAGGATCGACGCGCTCGTGGTCGACGGCGCGGCAGACCTCGTCGAGTACGGGCACGATACCCTGCTCAAATGCATCGGCAGGGGAGAGTCCGACAGCCTCGAGCGCGTCGGTGGTCATATAGATGCGCGTTGCACCCTCCGCGCGGGCTGCCTCGGCGGCCTCGAGCGAGGTGACGGTGGCGCAGATCTGCGGCTCGTCGCGGTAGTGCTTGGGCATGGGGCGCGTACATTTGTCGAGCACCGGCAACTCGAGCGTTTTCGCGCGCTCCTCGTACGGCGCCAGAATGGCCTCCTCCAAGGCTTTACAAGCGGCGGCGCGCACCTTGTGCACGGCGGAAAAGCCCATACCGCAGCCGGCGTCGAGCGAAACGTCAAAGCTTGCGGCCTCAAAGGGAGAGGAGCCCATGCGCCCGACGTGCTCAACCAGATCGGATGCCTCGACGGCGCGGGTCTTGGCAGCCTCGACGGTGAAGCCCGTGGCCGTGGCCGTAAGCGAAGGGTCGTCGCAGCAGGTGAGCGTAACGGTAAACGGCTCGCCCAGGCGCGCCACGACGGACACGTCAACAGCTCGGCGGCGCAGCACATCGCGCTTGAGCGCGGCGCCGGCGGCGTCGATGGCGCGCTGACTGCGAATCACGCGGACGCGGCAGCCCTCGGGCATGCTGCGGGGCACGCGGCACTCGATGATGTCGCCGGCAGCGGCATCCTCGGCAGCGATGGTGGTCAGGAACTGGTCAAACTCATTGTCGTGACGAAGCTCCAGCAGGTCGCCCTTGCCCACGGGCTCAAACAACTCAATGCGGGCGATGGCGGCGCGGCGACGACGGTCGTCGGGTTTGAGCCCGCGCACGTCGCGGTTGGCCAGACGGCTGCCCAGCACCGTGCCCACAATCTGGCCGCGGTTGTTGGAGCGCTCGTAACTCATCATCTCGTCGCCCGAGGTGCCGTCCTGATAGGCGTGCGTAAAGTCGCGGTTAAAGCAGCGCTTGAGTTGGCGCTGGCGAGCGGCGTTCTCGTCCTTATCTACGGCGACCCCGGCCAGCATGTCGTCGATCTGATGACGATACACATCAACGATGGAGTACACGTAATCGGGCGCCTTCATGCGGCCCTCGAGCTTGAGCGATGCGGCGCCGGTGTCATACAGACGGCGAACAAGCTGCGACGTGTTGGTGTCGCGCGGGCACAGCGCGCGCCCGCGACCGGCGGGGGAGAGCGAGCGGCCGTTCTCGTTGATCAGCTCGTAAGGCAGGCGACAGGGCTGAGCGCACATGCCGCGGTTGGCCGAGCGGCCCGCCATGGCAAAACTCGAGAGCAGGCATAGGCCCGAGTAGCAAAAGCAGATGGCGCCATGGCTGAAGACCTCAAGGTCCACATCGGGCGCGGCGTCGTGAATGGCGGCGATTTCGTCGATGGAGAGCTCGCGCGAGAGAGTCACGCGGTCGGCGCCCTGCTCACGGCACCAAAGGGTTCCGCGGTCGTCGTGGATGTTCGCCTGGGTCGAGATATGTGTCTCGATGCCGGGCATGGTGCGCTTGACCTCAAAGAACAGACCCCAGTCCTGGATAATGAAGGCATCGGCGCCCAGCGTGGAGCAGCGATGAATGAGCTGCAGTGCATCGCCCATCTCGGACTGCTTGATGACGATGTTGACCGTGACGTAGACGCGCGACCCGGCTAGATGCGCGGCGCGGCAGGCTTGCTCAAAGGCCTCGTCGGTAAAGTTGGTTGCCTTGCGGCGGGCGTTGAAGCTGCCCATGCCGCAGTAGATGGCGTCTGCCCCGGCGGCGAGCGCGGCGGCAAAGGGCTCCGGGCCTCCGGCGGGGGCCAAAAGCTCGGGCCTGCGGTTAGTGGTTCGGCTGGCGGTTGCGGTCATATCCTGCCTTTCAAAATGCTCAGATATTCAAAAGTATAGTGGCGTCGCTGCGATGGACGATGCCCGCAGCCTAAGCAGGACAAAGTCTTCAGCAGCTTGGACTGGCTGCTCCACATGAGAACCGTTCAGCGGTTCGGGGAAACCGTTGGGCGATAAAATATTCTCGCAAGCTGATAATATTCTTGCATCAAACAGAAACCTTGAGTACTATCCCAATCAAGCGCGGTGTTCAGACCGAACTGTGCCTCCCGGTGTGAACACCGCGCTCACGCTCTCTCAATTGATCGTAAGGAGAAAAACATGAGCAAGACCGTCGTGTCTTCCGATAACGCACCCGCAGCCATCGGCCCGTATTCCCCCGGTATCCAGGCCGACAACATGGTGTTCCTGTCCGGCCAGCTGGGCATCGATCCCGCGACCGGCAAGATGCCCGAGGGCGTCGAGGCCCAGGCCAAGCAGTCCCTCGCCAACGTCGAGGCCCTGCTGACCGCTGCCGGCGCTACCTTTGCCGATGTCGTCAAGACCACGGTCTACTTGGCCGACATCGCCGACTTCGCCGCCGTGAACGAGATCTACGCCTCCAAGTTTGAGGCCCCGTTCCCCGCGCGCAGCGCCTTCCAGGTTGCCGCCCTTCCGGCTGGCGGTCTGGTCGAGATCGAGGTCGTTGCCGCTCTCTAAGGCGTTGGCCACAACTAAACATGACATGCAAAAAGACCCTGCAGCGCGTGCGAGCTGCAGGGTCTTTTGTTAAGTGACGGATCGCTTGTGGAGCCGCGCTCCATTTTGCTCGTTAGCCTTCCTTTCGGACTTTTTGCAGGTAGCGGTAGACGCTGGGCTCCGAGATGCCCAGCGCGGTGGCGGCGCAGGCAACAGCGCCCTTGAGCATGAACACCCCGTTGCCGTTGAGGTGGCGAATGACGTCCACGCGGTCGCTCTGACCAAGCGACGCTACATCCAGCCCACGCGCGCTCAGCAACTCGGCAATGCTGCGGTCGATGAGCTCCTGTGTGGACTCCGAAAGGCTTTCGACCTCGATAGGGGCGGGCTCCGTGCGCGTTGGCGCCGCGTCGAAGCACGCCATGAGCTGCTGCGCCATGGCGTTGATGGAGCGTACGGTCGAGAGGTCGGTGTTGACGCAGAGCATACCGACGATCTCGTCATTCTCGCGGATAAAGTACGTCGCTGACTCCAACGTCTTGCCTCCGGCGCCGCGGCCCTCGTAGCCCGTAATAAACGGCAGGTCGCGATACTTGGCGTCGTGCATGATCTTGAGTGCCAGATCGGTGGCGGGACCGCCGACCTTGCGGCCGCTCACGATGCCGTTGCGAATATCGACGATGGCGTGGTCGGGATCCGAGAAATCGTGCAGCACGATTTCGCTGTTTTTGCCGAGTATCTGCTCCAGAAAATCGACCATCGGCAAAAAGCGACGTACGGTCTCGTTCACGGGCAACTCCTTTGGGTGAAATCGGAAATGTTCATAACAATTTTTTCTCATGGTAACACGCTGCCCATCATCTCGTATATCCGCAGGTACATTGCGTAATGCAGACGAACGGTAGGAATTTAGCGGTAAACGGTTGACCAAAAGAAATGTTAGATGTTATTTTGACCAGACACTTTACTGACCTGCGGAAATGCGTAATTTCAGCTGAAGAATAGTCTGATAACAAAAAATTATTATTGAGAATGAGAATCATCTTTAATACGATATGCAATGAAGGCACAACCTCAACCCCGCACTGCGTCACAATAGAGCGTTAGATGCGAAAACAACTACTTCGAGGATTGGTGGTCAAATGACCCAGGAGACGGTTACGAACGGCACTGAAGCCCTGTTCACTCGCGAAGGCATGCCTCCCGTTAAGGAAATGATCCCGTGTGCCCTTCAGCACGTACTGGCATCGTTTGCCGGCATCATTACCCCGGCGGTCATCATGGCCGGCGTCTACGGCTTTAATAGCCAGCAGAGCACCGACATCATCCAGGTCGCGCTCATTCTTTCGGCGATCGATACGGCCCTTCAGGCCTTCGCTCCCTTCCGTCGCATCGGCGGCGGCCTGCCCATCGTCATGGGCGTTTCGTTCGCGTTCCTGCCGGCCCTGCAGGCCATGGGTGCCTCGGGCTTTAGCTTTGGTGCACTGCTGGGCGGCGAGATCGTCGGCGGCGCCGTCGCGGTCCTCTTTGGTCTGGCCTACAGCAAGATCAAGTGGCTGTTCCCGCCCGTCGTGACCGGTACGGTCATCTTCTCCATCGGCGTTTCGCTGTATCCCACGGCCGTCAAGTATATGGCCGGCGGTATGGGTACGCCGCTATGGGGCACCCCGCAGGCCTGGTGCGTCGCTCTTATCACCTTCGCCGTGGTCTTTGCGCTCGCCAACTTTGGCAAGGGCACGCTCAAGCTGGGATCCGTGTTCTTTGGCATGATCGTTGGCATGATCGTCTCCATCCCCTTTGGCATGATCGACTTCTCCAGCGTCGCCACCGCTCAGGTCTTCGCCCTTCCCAAGCTCATGCCCTACGCGCTCGAGTTTGATCCCGAGGTCTGCATTACCCTCGCCGTCGTGTTCCCCATGGTTGCTATCCAGGTTATCGGTGACGTCTCCGCCGCCTGCCTGGGCTCCATCGACCGTATGCCCACCGAGCGCGAGCTCTCCGGCGCTATCGTGTCCCAGGGCCTCACTTCTATGGTCGGCGGCCTGCTGGGCGGTCTTCCCACCAGCGCCCTTGGCCAGAACGTGGGCATCATCTGCTCCAACAAGGTCGTCAACAAGTGGGTCTTTGTGATCATCGCGGCCGTCTTTGCCATCGCCGGTCTGTTCCCGCAGCTCTCTGCCGTCCTTTCCGCTATCCCGCAGCCCGTCATCGGCGGCGCGACCGTCGGCGTCTTTGGCACCATCACCATGAACGGCGTGCGCATGTTCACCCGCGAGGGCCTCACGCAGCGCACTACCACCATCGTCGGCACCTCCGTCGTCTTTGGCCTGGGTATCTGGATGGCCAGCGGTTGCCTTGCCGGCGAGGGTATGCCCGCCTGGGTGTCCACCGTCATCGGCTCCAATGCCGTAACCCCCACCGCCATCATGGCCATTGTCCTTAACCTGATCCTTCCGCAGACGCCGGTCGTGGCTCAGCACATCGATGCTGCCAAGGACGCTGCCGTGGATCTGGTCTTGCCCGAGAGCAAGAAGTAACCAATTCGGTGCTATTCGTCGGCGGACGCATCGCCTCGTCCGCCGACGCCATGCGGCGCCAAGCCGCACTTCAAAGGGTTTGTCCCTTTGGTGAAGCGTTGACGGGAGAGGGCCCGTTTCCGGTGTAGGCCGGCGCTTCGCACTCCGCCATGTCAGAGGTGTCAAACCCCGCCTCTGATGTTGAAGGGAGCATCCATGCTTCTGGTCGCTAACGGTTCCGTCTTTACCCGCAACGCTCAGACCCCGTTCATTCCAAACGGTGCGGTCGCCATTGACGGAGATACGATCGTCGAAGTGGGCCCCGAGCGCGAGCTCAAGGCCAAGTACCCGGATGCCGAGTACGTCGATGCCCAGGGCAACCTCATCATGCCTGGACTCATCAACTGCCACACCCACATCTACTCGGGTCTGGCCCGCGGCCTTGCCATTAAGGGCTGCAACCCCACCAACTTCCTGGAGAATCTTGAGCAGCAGTGGTGGAAGATCGACGACAACCTGACGCTCGACGGTACCAAGGCCAGCGCCTATGCCACGATTCTGGACTCCATCCGCGATGGCGTCACTACGATCTTCGATCATCACGCGAGCTTCTGTGAGATCCCGGGAAGCCTCTTTACCATTAAGAATGCAGCTCAGGAGCTGGGCATGCGTTCGTGCCTGTGCTACGAGGTTTCCGATCGCCGTGGCCAGGAAAAATGCGACCAGGCCATTGCCGAGAACGCCGAATTTGCCCAGTGGGCCGCCAAGGAGCGTCGCGATAACGACAACCACATGATCGCTGCCATGTTTGGCGGGCATGCCACCTTTACGCTGTCGGACGAGACCATGGACAAGATGGCCGAGGCCAACAACGGCCTGACCGGCTTCCACATCCATGTGTGCGAGGGCATGAATGACGTGTGGGACTCCCGCCTCAACCGCGGTGGCATCAGCCCCGTCGAGCGCCTGCTGCAGCACAACCTGCTTGGTCCCGACACCATGCTGGGCCACTGCATCCACGTGACGCCTGCCGAGATGGATATCGTCAAGGAGTCCGGCACCTGGCTGGTCAACAACCCCGAATCCAATATGGGCAACGCCGTGGGCTGCGCCCCCGTGCTCGAGTTCTTCCGCCGCGGCATCCCCGTGTGCATGGGCACCGACGCCTACACCCACGATATGCTCGAGAGCCTTAAGGTCTTCCTGATCATTCAGCGCCACAACGCCGCCATGCCCAACGTGGGCTGGTGCGAGGCCATGACGATGCTGTTCGAGAACAACGCCAAGATGGCGAGCAAGTACTTCGATCGCAAGCTCGGTGTGCTCGAGGCCGGCGCTGCCGCCGACGTTATCGTTATGGACTACAAGCCCTTTACGCCGCTGAGCGAGGAGAACATCGACGGTCACATGCTCTTTGGCATGATGGGCAAAAACTGCCGCACCACCATCATCAACGGCCGCGTCCTGTACAAGGATCGCGAGTTCGTTGGCATTGATGAGGAAAAGATCAACGCGTGGACCATGGCTGAGTCCAAGAAGCTCTGGAGCACGCTCAACGATCGCACCTACTAATTCACAAGTAGATTCACGCGCGTCGGGTGTTTCGCCGCATCCGGCGCGCGTATAGGCGGCCTCCGCGGGGTCGCCGGCGCTGTGCTAGCGCTGCACCGTATTTGCGCCCGCCGCGCGGTCTCGCCGGGCGTTACAGAGAGGAGCTCACTATGAGCGACATCATGAGGCCGATCCCGTTTTCGCAGCTGATGAACTGGATCATCGAGGAGCACAAGACTCAGGGCGCCGTCTTTGGCGTGCGCAAGATGGTCACGACCAACCAGGAGGGTGCGCTTCCCATTTTTGACGAGCGCATCGAGACTCCGTTTGGCCCGGCCGCCGGTCCCAACACGCAGCTGGCCCAGAACATCGTGGCATCCTACGTGGCCGGTTCCCGCTTCTTTGAGCTCAAGACCGTTCAGGTTATGGACGGCGAGGAGCTCTCCAAGTGCGTCAACAAGCCCTGCATTGTGGCGCAGGACGAGTGCTACAACTGCGAGTGGTCGACCGAGCTCGAGGTTCCGCAGGCTTTTGCCGAGTACGTGAAGGCATGGTTTGCCTGCCACCTGATCGCTCGCGAGTACGGCCTGGGCAGCCCGGACGGCTTTGTCTTCAACATGTCCGTGGGCTATGACCTGGAGGGCATTAAGAGCCCCAAGGTCGACGCCTACATCGAGGGCATGAAGGACGCCAGCGGCTCCGACGTCTGGAACGAGTGCCGCGCATGGGCGCTCGCCAACCTGGACAAGTTTGAGCATGTCGACGCCGCGTTTGTCGAGTCCATCCCGGCACGCGTCTCCAACTCCATCACCGAGTCTACCCTGCACGGCTGCCCGCCGGCGGAGATCGAGCGCATCGCGACCTATCTGATCACCGAGAAGGGCCTCAACACCTACATCAAGTGCAACCCCACGCTGTTGGGCTATGAGTTTGCACGTCAGCGCCTCAACGAGCTGGGCTTTGACTACATCGTCTTCGACGATACGCACTTCCGCGAGGACCTGCAATGGGCCGACGCCGTGCCTATGTTCGAGCGCCTGATTGCCCTGTGCGCTGAGCGCGGCCTGGAGTTTGGCGTCAAGCTGACCAACACGTTCCCCGTCGACGTGACGAGGAACGAGCTGCCCTCCACCGAGATGTACATGTCGGGCCGTTCGCTGTTCTCGCTGACCATCGAGGCCGCCCGTCGCATTACCGAGCAGTTCGATGGCAAGCTGCGCATCAGCTACTCCGGCGGTGCCACGGTCTACAACATCCGCGCCCTGTACGATGCCGGCATTTGGCCCGTCACCCTGGCGACCGACGTGCTCAAGCCTGGTGGCTACGAGCGCTTTAGCCAGATGGCCGGCGAGTTTACCGACCTGGATGGCAAGCCGTTCGCGGGCGTCTCTCTCGAGGCTGTGACTGCGATCCAGACCGACTCACTCACCAACCCGCTCTACAAGAAGCCGCTGCGCCCGCTGCCCGACCGCAAGGTCGCCGGCAAGAGCCCGCTTTCCGACTGCTTTACCACGCCGTGCCGCACGAGCTGCCCCATCCAGCAGGATATTCCCGCCTACCTGGCGGCTGTTGACGAGGGCCGCTACGAGGACGCACTCAACATCATCATCGAGCGCAACGCCCTGCCGTTCATTACCGGCACCATCTGCCCGCATCCCTGCGGCCGTGCCTGCGAGCGTGCGTTCTACGAGCCCGAGGGCGCCCAGATTCGCGCCAGCAAGCTCAAGGCCGCCCGCGAGGCCATGATCGCCGTGCTGCCCAAGCTGCGTGCCCAGGCCATCGCAAACGACGGCGAGCGCAACGTTGCCGTTATCGGCGGCGGCCCGGCCGGCCTGGCGACGGCGTTCTTCCTGACGCGTGCCGGCGTGCCCGTCACCATCTTTGAGGCCCGCGATTCGCTCGGTGGCGTGGTCCGTCACGTGATTCCCGAGTTCCGCATCGCGAGCGACGATATCTCCCACGATGCCGAGCTCTGCCTAGCCTTTGGCGCCAAGGTGCAGCTCAACGCTCGCGTTGATTCCATTGACGAGCTCAAGGACCAGGGCTTTACCGACGTGGTCGTGGCCACCGGTGCCTGGATGCCCGGCTCTGCGGGCCTGGGCGAGGGTGCCGAGCTCGATGTGCTGGAGTTCCTCGAGGCCGCCAAGAAGGGCGAGAAACTCGAGCTGGGCGAGGACGTCGTGGTCATTGGCGCCGGCAACACCGCCATGGACGCGGCCCGCGTGGCCAAGCGTCTGGCTGGTGTGAAGAACGTGCGCCTGGTGTATCGCCGCACCAAGAAGCAGATGCCCGCCGACGAGGAAGAGCTCGATCTTGCTCTTGCCGACGGCGTTGAGCTCTGCGAGCTGCTGGCGCCCAAGGCACTCAACGGCTCCGTGCTGACCTGCGACGTCATGGAGCTCGGCGAGCCGGATGCAAGCGGCCGTCGCAGCCCCGTCGCCACGGGCGAGACCGTCGAGCTTCCCGCCACCACGGTGATCTGCGCCGTGGGCGAGGGCATCGATGCCAGCCTGTACGATGCCGCGGGCGTCGAGCACGACCGTCGCGGCCGTCTTGCCGCCACCTCCACCGGCGTCGAGGGCGTTTGGGCTGCCGGCGACTGCCGTCGCGGTCCTGCCACCGTGGTCGAGGCTATCGCCGATGCCGCCGAGGTCGCCCGTGCCATCGCCGACGTGGACTTTAACAAGTACGCCGACTGCAACGAGCAGGCCGGCCGCGAGGACACTTGCTACGAGCGCAAGGGGTCGCTGTGCCGCGACAAGCGCAACTGCACCAAGACCCGCTGCCTGGGCTGCGGCTCGGTGTGCGAGGTCTGCTGCGACGTGTGCCCCAACCGCGCCAACGTGGCAATTAAGGTGCCGGGCCTGGCCAAGCATCAGGTCGTCCATGTCGACGGCATGTGCAATGAGTGCGGCAACTGCGCCGTGTTCTGCCCTTACCAGGAGGGTCGTCCCTACAAGGACAAGCTCACCCTGTTCTGGAGCGAGGAGGACATGGAGAACTCCGAGAACGAGGGCTTCCTGGCCGTGGACGAGGACCACTTTAAGGTTCGCGTCGCCGGCACGGTCCGCACCGTCTCGGTCGATGCCGTCAACACCGGTCTTCCCGAGGCCGTCCGCCTGACCATCAGGGCTGTGCGCGACAACTATTCGTACCTTCTTAAGAAATAGGCGAGTCTCTTATGGCCAAATCCATTCAACATAACGTGGCCTACGTTGCCTGCGGAAGCGGTTGCGCCTCCGCAGGCGGCGACGCCCACTGCAGCGAAGGCTGCATTGGCTGTGGCGCCTGCGTCACGGCCTGCCCCCACGGCGCCATTGCGCTGGTCGATGGCATCGCCCGCGTGGACCGCTCCAAGTGCACGGGCTGTGGCCTGTGCGGCATGGCGTGCCCGCAGCGCGTGATTGCCTTCGTCCCCGGCTACCAGAACATTCTGGTGCGCTGCAACAACACCGATAAGGGCGCCATTGCGCGCAAGGTCTGCGACACGAGCTGCATCGGTTGCGGTATGTGCGCCAAAAAGTGCCCTGCCGGCGCTATCCGCATCGAGGACAACTGCGCCCATATCGACGGCGTGGACTGCCTGTCGTGCGGCATGTGCGCCGTCGTCTGCCCGCATGGCGCCATCCACGACCGCACCGGCATCGCCGCCGGCGTGTAGAAGGGAATCACCATGGCACAGGAATTCACTTTTACCGTTAACGGCGTCGAGTGCACGACGACTCAGAACAAGCCACTGCTGCGCTATCTGCGCGACGACCTGCACATTCACTCCGCCAAGGACGGCTGCTCCGAGGGCGCCTGCGGCACCTGCACCATTCATGTGGACGGTGCGGCCGTCAAGGCGTGCGTGCTGACCACCGCTCTTGCCGCCGGCCGCAACATCGTGACCGTCGAGGGCCTGCCCGAGGACGTGCGCGAGGCCTTTGTGTACGCCTTTGGCGCCGTGGGCGCCGTGCAGTGCGGTTTTTGCATTCCCGGCATGGTCATGGCGGGTGCGGCGCTCATCGCCGAGGACCCCGAGCCCACTGAGGAGCAGATCAAGTACGCCATTCGCGGTAACGTCTGTCGCTGCACCGGCTACAAAAAGATTATCGAGGGCATCTCGCTGGCCGCTGCGGTGCTCCGCGGCGAAAAGCAGATCGACGAGGACCTGGAGCGCGGCGATGACTACGGCGTGGGCAAGCGCGCCTTCCGTATTGACGTGCGCAAGAAGGTGCTCGGCGAGGGCAAGTATCCCGACGACATCGACGAGCTCGATCAGCCGGGCCTGACCTATGCCAGCGCTGTGCGCTCCAGGTATCCGCGCGCCCGCGTGCTCTCCATCGACACCTCCAAGGCCGAGGCCCTGCCCGGTGTAGTGGGCATCCTGCGCGCCGAGGACGTGCCGGTCAACCAGGTCGGCCACCTTATCCAGGACTGGGACGTCATGATCGCTCAGGGCGATATCACCCGCTGCGTGGGCGATGCCATCGTGCTGGTGGTCGCCGAGGACGAGGCGACGCTCGAGAAGGCCAAGAAGCTCGTAAAGATTGACTACGAGCCGCTGGAGCCCGTGCGCAACATTGTCGAGGCCAGGGCCGCCGACGCCCCGCGCCTGCATGACAGCTTCTTTGCCTTCGGCAACACGGTGGAGCTCAAGGACAACGTGTGTCAGAGCCGTCACGTGACGCGCGGCGACGCCGCCAAGGCGCTGGCAGAGAGCGCGTTTACCGTGACGCAGCGCTTTACCACGCCCTTTACCGAGCATGCCTTCTTGGAGCCCGAGTGCGCCGTTGCCTTCCCGTACAAGAACGGCGTCAAGGTGCAGTCGACCGACCAGGGTGCCTACGACACGCGCAAAGAGTGTGCCCATATGTTTGGCTGGGATAGCGAACCCGAGCGCGTGGTCGTCGAGACCATGCTCGTGGGCGGCGGCTTTGGCGGTAAGGAGGACGTTTCGATCCAGCACCTGGCCGCGCTTGCTGCCTATAAGTTCCAGCGTCCTGTGAAGTGCAAGCTCACGCGTGCCGAGTCGCTCGCGTTCCATCCCAAGCGTCATGCCATGGACGGTACCTTTACGCTGGGTTGCGACGCCGAGGGCAACTTTACCGGCCTGGATTGCGAGATCAACTTTGACACCGGCGCCTACGCGTCGCTGTGCGGCCCGGTGCTCGAGCGCGCTTGCACGCATGCTGTCGGCCCCTACAAGTACCAGAACACCGAAATTCGCGGTTATGGCTACTACACCAACAACCCGCCCGCCGGCGCGTACCGTGGCTTTGGCGTCTGCCAGTCCGAGTTTGCGCTCGAGAGCCTAATCGACCTGCTGGCCGAGAAGGTCGGCCTGGATCCGTGGGAGATTCGCTACCGCAACGCCATCGAGCCGGGCGAGGTTTTGCCCAACGGCCAGATTGCCGACTGCTCCACGGCGCTTAAGGAGACACTGCTCGAGGTCAAGGATGCCTACTACGCGCATCCCGGCCACGCCGGCATTGCCTGCGCCATGAAGAACGCCGGCGTGGGCGTGGGCCTGCCCGATGCCGGCCGCTGCAAGATTCGCATCGAGAACGGCGCGGCCGTGGTCTATGCCGCCACGTCCGACATTGGCCAGGGCTGTAACACCGTCTTTTTGCAAGACGTTGCCGAGGCATGCGGCCTGCCGCTTCGCTGCATCGCCAACGGCGAGTGCTCCACCGAGAACGCTCCCGACTCCGGCACCACGTCTGGCTCGCGTCAGACGGTCGTGACCGGCGAGGCCGTGCGCGGTGCCGCCTTCCTGCTGCGCGATGCCATGCTTGATATCGAGGCCGGCAAGTCTGCGCCCGCCGCTCCCGTGAGTGCGCATGGCGACGGCGTCAAGATCGAGTATGACGACGGCCGCGCCTATCAGCTGCACACGCAGGAACTCGTCGCCGGCCAGGGTGTGCACCCTCAGGATCCCGCGGCCGCCATCAAGGCGCTCGAGGGATGCGAGTTTGGCTACGTGTACCTGGAGCCGACCGACAAACTGGGCGCCGACGTTCCCAATCCCAAGAGCCACATCTGCTACGGCTTTGCCACGCATGTGGTCATTCTGGATGATGACGGCCGCGTGAGCGAGGTCTACGCCGCGCACGATTCCGGCAAGGTGGTCAACCCCATCTCCATCCAGGGTCAGATCGAAGGCGGCGTGCTCATGGGTATGGGCTATGCGCTTACCGAGGACTGGCCGCTCAAGGACTGCGTACCCCAGGCAAGGTACGGTACGCTCGGGCTGTTCCGTGCGCCCGAGATTCCGGATATCCACGCCATCTACGTGGAGAAGGACGAGCTGTTGCCCGTGGCATACGGCGGCAAGGGCATCGGCGAGATCGCAACGATCCCCACGGCGCCCGCCGTACAGAACGCCTATCGCGCATTTGACGGCAAGCTGCGTCCCGATCTGCCCATGGTGGATACGCCCTACAACCGCGTCCGCAACCGCGGGTAGGGTAGGGCGCGGACAGCCATTGCTGATGGGCTGTTTGCGCTTAACACCAACTGCATATGCTGTGCCTTTGGCCTCGGCTCCATCGCGAGCCGGGGCCTTTTGTTTGGAGCGCCTCCGCATGCGGAAACTGTGTCCCGGAATCCAGCTTCGGAACGGGATGAACTTTCCCAACGGGGCCGCATGCGGAAACTGCGTCCCGGAATCGTGCCTCAGAATGGGATGTGTTTTCCGCTGGCCGGCCGTTTGGAAAGTGCATCCCAGTTTGAGCGTTTATTCTGGGATGCGGTTTCCGCTGAAGGACTCAACCGGAAAGCACGACCCGTTCCGAGACCTGATTCCGGGACACAGTTTCCGCTAGCCCCGCCATCCGGAAAGTGCGTCCCGTTTTGAGCGTCCAGGCTGGGACGCGCTTTCCGTTGGCGTGGCCGTTGGGAAAACGCGGCCCAGATAGGGGGAATGCGATTCGGCGATGCTTGGCCTAACAGCTCCTACAGGTCCACCTCGTTGAGCCATGTCGGTAGAGCGGTTTGCCGGATGCCTGCCGTCTGCAGCTTTTTGGCGAGCATTCCTGCCGAGCGGACCTCGTTCATGGTAAAGCGCAGCAGGGGGTGACCGTAGAGCGATAGGTGCGCCTCGCGCTGTCGTTCGGCAACGAGCGCCTCGGCGGTGGTGCGTCCGGCCAGCATGGTCTGGTCGGTATATTTGATGAGCCCGTCGAGCTCGCCCAGCGTGAGTTCCCGCGTCTGGCGCTTCCAGGCAAAGTCCGTTCGTATGGGCTTGGCCGAATCGAAGGGGTCCGTCAGCTCGTATTGAAGCCAGTCGGGCGCAAAGCCCGTCTCGATCATGACGGCTCGGGCGACCGATTCCCCGCCGCTCTCGGCGCGGGCGTCGGCATATCGAAGCGTTGTGAGGGCGGTGCGAATCGCGCGACCATTGCGGGCAGTCGCTCGTTGCTCAACGGCCTCCATCAGCTGTTCCGGCGCAAGGCCGAGCTTTGAAATCGCCGAGTCGGCAATGGGCATGCCGTCGGCAAAACCAGTTTGCAGCAGGCAATCTGTGGCCGTTTGGTTGGGCGGCGTTACCGATATGCCGGCTCTGCGTATTGCTCCGGCCGGCTCAATCTGGTGTCGCTGAATATGTGCACCCGGACGAGCCGACGGCTTTGTCGAGCTGCAAACATGCACAACGTTCAGGTGTCGCCACGAGACCTCGAGCCCCAGCAGGCAAGCTGCCGAAAACGAGCAGAACGTCCAATCGGGATGGATGATCGCAAGGGCGCGAATAATCTCGCAATGACGCTGCGCTCGGTTGAGTTCATCCCAGCGCGTTTTTCGCGCAAACAACCCCGGCATGGGCGAGACAACCGTGCCGCCGGTGCGCCGAAGGAGCGCTTTTCGGATCGCCGCGCTCGGGGGAATCAGACAGCGCCCCTCTTGTTCGGCTTGGTTCAACAGCTGGTCGATGAGTTGGTCATTGCAATGGGTCATGAGCTACCGCCTCCTTTTGGGTAGCAAAAACGTATCAACTGGAACTTGCCGCTCAGCTGACCAAAAGCTGACCAAAAACTAACCATGCAGGTAGATGACCTGCTTTTGGCGACATATTTCTTGTTTGAATCGGTGGGCGGTAATCGGCGACCGTGAACGGTAGCTGGATATGAAGTCTTGGTAAGTTTCGGGACGTGTACTTTTTGAAAAAGAGCATTCTATCTGCTGTTGTGTGTTTCTGGATCGCATATTTGAAGGCATGTGATAAGGGCGGCGGACTGTCGCCTTGTACCTGCGGAAACTGTGACCCGGAATGAGCGCTCGGAATGGGATGCATTTTCCGGTAGAAGCTTCAGCGGAAAGTGCATCCCAGAATTCAGGCTCAGAACGGGACACGCTTTCCGGATGGCATGCTTAGCGGAAACTACGGCCCAGTTTTTGGCTCCAGAACGGGATACATTTTCCGGAACGGTCCACGTGCGGCGGTGTATCGCCCCTTTTCGTGCGCCGCTTGTCGAATTACGTTATAGCTAGCTATATTATAGGAAGGTATAATATGGCTAGCTATAACGTGAAGGAAGGATGGCCCTATGTTTATCGGAAGAACAGCGGAAATGTCCGAGCTCAATCGACTGTATGGCACGGGCTCCTTTGAGATGCCTGTGATTTACGGCCGCCGTCGCGTGGGTAAAACGCGCCTTATCACAGAGTTTATCCAAGGCAAGAAGGCTATTTACTTTCAAGCTCGTCGTACCAATGCAGAGGCAAACCTGCATGGCTTTAGCCAGGCGATACTTGCGGGCTCCGTTGGTGCTGCGGGCGTGTCGTTTCGTAGCTTTGACGAGGCGTTCGATGCATTGGCCACCATGGCTCGCACGGAACGTTTGATTGTCGTGATTGACGAGTATCCCTATCTCGCCCAATCGAATCCCGAGATCAGCTCGTTGCTGCAAGATAAGATTGATCACCTGTACAAAGAGACCAGGCTCATGCTTATCCTGTGCGGGTCGTCGCTTTCGTTCATGGAAGAGCAGGTGCTGGGCTACGAGAGTCCGCTATACGGTAGGCGTACGGCCCAGTTTAAGATCATGCCGCTCGATTTTACGACGACCCTCGACCTGTGGCAGAGCATGGGTCGCGAAGACGCTGCAGTTTGCTATGGCATGACGGGCGGCATTCCTGCATATATCGAGAAAGTCGATCCTACCGTATCGCTTAAGGACAACATCAAACGTCTTTTTCTTACTCCTACGGGCTATCTCTTTGAGGAGCCGAGTAACCTGCTGTTGCAAGAGTGCCGCAATCCCGAGCAATATGATGCGATCGTGCAGGCAATTGCCCAGGGGCGCTCGAAGATCTCGGAGATTGCGAGCTCTACGGGAATCCCTGCGAGCAACGTAAAGAGCTATGTGGATAAGCTGGCGTCGCTTGGGATTGTCGAGCGCGAGCTGCCCCTAAACGAGACGAGCAATAAGCGAGCCGTGTATCTGCTGAGCGACCAGATGTTTAGGTTCTGGTACAAGTTTGTGCCGCAGAACATTGGGCTGATTCAAAACGATATGGCCGAGATGGCGTATAAGCGCATTGAGCCGCACGTATCGGATTACATGGGTACGGTCTTTGAGCTTATATGCAGACAATACGTGTACGAACTCGCGCGCGCGGGCCAGCTCGATGTGGTTCCGGCGAGCGTCGGGCGCTGGTGGGGGACGGATAATCGCACGCATACGCAGGAAGAAACCGACTTGATTGTTGACGATGGCGAGGGCACTGCGCTGTTTGCGGAGTGCAAATGGCGCAATGAACCGGTGGGCGAAGACGTGCTGCAAAAGCTCGTGCACCGAAGCGAGCTCTTTAGACGGCAACGAAAAAGTTATGCGCTTTTCTCAAAAAGCGGCTTTACGCAGGGATGTCGGGATGCCGCAGAGAGTAGGGGAGACGTCAAGCTGATCTCGTTTGACGAGATGTGAGGGCGGGATAACGCTGCTCGGGGGTAAAGCCTGTCCTCGAATGGCTGGAACGGGGCCCTCTGTTGTCATGCTAGCTGCCAGCGGAATGCCGGCGGAAAGCGTGTCCCAGATTTCGGCCCCAGAGTGGGATGTCGTTTCCAGATCGGGCCTCAAACGGAAATTGCATCCCGGAATGAGCGCTCAGAACGGGATGAACTTTCCCAACGAGGTCGCATGCGGAAGCTGTGTCCCGGATTCTGACTCCAGAGTGGGATGCCGTTTCCGGCTGAGGTCTCTGGCGGAAGCTGTATCCCGGAATCGAGCTTCAGAGTGGGACGTGCTTTCCCGTCAGGAGCTCAAGTGGAAACTGCGTCCCGGATTCAAGCCTCGGAATGGGACGTGCTTTCCGGATGGGCTTCAAGCGGAAACTGTGTCCCAGAATCGACATGGCTTCAAGTGGAAAGCGCGTCTTAGAATACCGCGCCGGCGTTTTTGGCGGTCGTGGTTGGAAAGGGGAGCATTGCCTACACGCGCGACGACGGCGTGGCGGTGATCCCCATGGCGGCACTTGGGGCGTAGTGATTTTGCGGTTTGCGGTTTGCGGGGTACTGGGCCTCCATTACCGAAAATCCATTTGGTAAACCAGATGCTCGCGGATAGAATAAAGTCGACGGCAGCCCAAGTGGTGAAGAGCTGGGCAGCGCCGTTGCTTGGTCAAGAGGTCAGCGCCTTAATGGCAGCGACTTGTTATGCTTCGAATGCTGCTTGAGTGCCTCGGAAAGTTCGATAAGCGCCGTGAAGAGCGAGACCAAAGCAACCAAGAGCTCTGTGAGCTCTGATGGGCCCGGGATGACCGCTGATTCAAGTCACCGGGCCTAAATCTTTTTCACACATTCGAATAGGCGGGCGACTCTTTTGGGGCTGTCTGCGTGGCGCGTGCCTGGTGCATGGCACTGCATCCCGCTTTTGTGTCCGCACGGGCGGCTACGCTTACCGCAACGTAGCCATTCGTGGAAAGGACGGATGCCATGTCGATGGATAAAACTGGGTTCGTGAGCGTTGGCGCCGAGATCGAGGACGAGGTGATGCCCGATCGCGTCGTGTTTAGCATCTGCTTTGGGGGAAGCTTCGATACCAAGGAGGCGTGCCTGAACGACTACAACGCCGATCGCGTTAAGGTCGCTGCGGCATTGGTGCCCTTTGGTTTGGATGACGAGCTAACGTGTCGCGGTTACGCCTGCTACGCGCGAACGACACGCAGAAAGGCGACGATCACTGGCTATAGCTACCATGCCTACGGCACAATCGCCGCGTCGATTGACGCCGTCGATGTCGCCGCTATATGGACGGCTCTTAACACCTGCGGTTCGCGCGCCGACATGAGCGTAGGTTTTGATCTAGCCGACCGGCGTGCTGCCGAGGATGCCCTCATCGCCCGCGTCGTCAAGCGAGCCCGCAACAATGCGCAGGCGCTTGCGGCGGCATCGGGTTCTAAGCTGGATGGCGTCAAGCATATCTCCTACAACAGTCAGCTTGGCAGCATGGATCGGCTTTGCTATGCAAGTGCGGCCGATTTTGCGCTCGGAGCTCCTGCGGGATCGGCTGATTCCAAGGTGACGGTGCTGGAGCCAGAGCCTATCGAGGTCGAGTGCTCCGTGGATGTGGAATGGTGGCTGGAGTAGAGGGGCGAGCCCGGGCGAGCCCCGGACTTCGTAACCGAAATTCCATTTGTTAAACCTGGCGCCCGTGGGTAAAATAAAGTCGACGGCAGCCCAAGTGGTGGAATGCTGGGCAGCGCCGTTACTTCGATTAAGGGGTCAATGCCTTAGAGGCGTCGACCCCTCTTTTTCTGCTTCGTACACTGCTTGAGTGCCTCGGTAAGTCCGATAAGCGCCGTGAGGAGCGAGACCAAAGCGGTCAGGAGCTTCACGAAATCAGTCAGATCGGTCATGGGCATCACCTCCCGTCGCATGGAGGGCGCTGCCCGGCACATGGAACTGCCGTCAACAACTGCAATTCTATCAAAGTACTGCTATAAATACGAATATATGTTCGTTAATAACAGTGACATGATTCTCTCAAAGTGTGGCTTTACGCAAGGATGCCGGAAAGCCGTGCTGTGCGATTTCATGTCCGCACGGGTTCCTATCCTTACGGCAATGTAGCCGCCTATGTAACGAGCGGCAGTTGACGGAGAAAGGCCCTGACCGTGCCAGCTGAAAAGACGCCGGGTATCTCGGCCATCGATACGACGAACTTTACGCGCCAGATTGTGCTGGACTTTGAGTTTGCGCCGGTGCCAAAGCAGCGCCAGCGCCGCGGACTACGTAACGAGATTATCGAGGTCGGCGCTGGTAAGCTCGATTACCACGGCAACGTGATGGGCGAGTTCTCGCAGTTTGTGCAGACAGAATTTACCGAAGGCGTTGCGTTCCCCGTCCGCGAGCTCACAGGGATATCGGCCGTGGACACCGCGATGGCCGATTCGCTCTACATGGTGATCAAAAGGCTCAGCGATTGGATCGGTCGCTACTCCGCCCAGGTGGTTTGCTGGAGTGGGACGGACCGGCGACAGCTTTTGACCGAGTGCCAGGCAAAGCACATCGACCTTTCCGCATTTCCTACGGACTGGGCCGACCTGCAGGCTTTTTACACCTCGATCATGGACGTGGGCAGCCACGGATGCGTCTCTTTGAGTGACGCGGCGACGTGGTTTGGCATCGAGTTCGACGAGTCGACGGGTCACGCCCACAGCGCCTTAGCCGATGCGCGCGTGACCGCCAATAAAGCCTATTAGGCTAAATTTGTCCGCATGCGCATTTAGTTTACTGTCATGCGGTCACTATTGCCATGCGTTGTGATACGCCTTAAGCTAGTGATTTGCTGTGTCAATTAGCGGACAAATCGTCCGCAGTTTATTCCGATTGGATAGCATGTTAGACGTAAAAGGGGAGATAACTGCAAAGCGTAAAGAGCTTGCGTTAACCCAAAAAGAGTTCGCCGCTGCCCTTGGGATGGGGCCAAATGGTGATAGAACTGTGCGCCGTTGGGAGACGGGGGAATCTTGTCCTTCTGCAGCTGAGCTGGCTTTTATTCGCTCTTTTGGCCATAAGGCCCCATTTGCACAAGGCGATCGCAAGGACGCCCCCTTTACTTATATTGACCTCTTTGCGGGCATCGGTGGCATACGCATGCCCTTTCAAGAATTGGGCGGCAGGTGCGTTTTCTCTTGCGAGTGGGATAAGTTCGCGCAGAAGACCTATCGAATGAATTACGGGGACACCCCTGCGGGAGATATTCACGAGGTCCGCTCGGAAGACATTCCGAGTTTTAATGTGCTGCTAGCAGGCTTTCCGTGTCAGCCCTTTTCGCTTGCAGGCGTGTCAAAAAAGAAATCTATGGGCAGGGCGACGGGATTCGAAGACAAAACTCAGGGTACTTTATTCTTTGAAGTGGCTCGCATTCTGCGCGATAAGAAGCCGGAGGCTTTCCTGCTTGAGAACGTTAAGAATTTAACGAGCCATGATCATGGCAAAACCTTCAATATTATTATGCAGACGCTTGAAGATGAACTGGGTTATGACGTCCATTACAAAGTGCTCGACAGTAAAAACTGGACTTGCCAACACCGTGAGCGCATCTATATTGTTGGCTTCAAGAAAAAGACTCCATTTGACTGGAGTCAGCTTGATATGGGGTCTGGTGGCCATACTGTTAAGGAGATTCTTGAGGACAGCCCGGATAATCGATACATTTTGTCAGATAAGTTATGGGACTATTTGCGTGCTTATAAGAGAAAGCATCAAGCGGCTGGCAATGGATTTGGCTATAGCACAGTGGGCCCCGACGACACCACGCGTACCCTTTCTGCGCGATATCATAAGGACGGTAGCGAAATCCTTATTTCTCGTGGCGAGGGAGTCAACCCTCGCAAGCTCACTCCGCGTGAATGCGCAAGGCTCCAGGGCTTTCCCGATCAATTCATCATTCCGGTGTCTGATACGCAGGCATATCATCAATTCGGAAACTCCGTTACCGTTCCCGCAGTGCGGGCGGTCGCCAAGTTAATGATGGAGGCTTATTTCGATGGATTACGGTGTACTGAGTAGCTACTTTGATGGCGCAGTCGCAAAGAGGCTGGTTGCGGTTGATATCGACGGGAAAGTTAGCAATCAGCACGAATTCAATGGGACCGCTGAGCTCCGATCGCTCTTTGGCGATAACGATATCAAGGGCATACCGACGACCTTTGCTTATCTGTGCGACGATGCTAGTCCGCTGTTTGACCATGGCTTCACAACTTGGTATGACGCCCGCAGGAAGCATCCTACTAGGACTGAATACAGGCTTTACTACAATGACAATGATGCAATTAAGGCCGCACATATCGACGACCTAATGATCATGGCGATTTCTGACGAGCACGGTCTTTTGGTTGTGTTCGCGAGTCGAGGGTCAAATGCCGAAAGTCAACTGAGGTGGCTGTTTGGTTTAGAGGATGTCTCTAGTGGCAGATTCTCGCGGTCAACGACTGATGATATTAGAATCGGCTCAATTGCGGCATCTATTCTCGAGGCAATTGGTATTGAGGTCGCAGTGCCAGCTTCTGCCGAGTCGTATCTGGACGATATGATCGAGAAATTTGGTGATTCGTTCCCCAAAGGAATCGACTTCACGAGGTACTCTGCTTCGACGCTTGGCGACCTTGATTGGAAGGGATCTCCTGACCAGTGCTTACTTGACTGCTATGAACGAGAAGAGATTCTATTCAAGGTATTCGAAAGGTACTTACTTGAAAATGACCTCACTCCCTATATGAGGGGAGTGCTGGACGTTGACGCAGTGCTCCGAATAACGATGTCAACATTTCAGCGCAGGAAGTCACGAGCAGGTGCGGCATTTGAACACCAGCTCGAGTTTCTATTTAAAGGAAGGGGCATTCGTTATACCGCCCAACCCTACACTGAGGGTAAATCGAAGCCGGATTTCATCATGCCGTCCATTGAGGCGTATAGAGATGTCTGTTTTCCGGTAGAGCGGCTGACGATGCTTGGGGCAAAGACAACGATAAAAGAGCGTTGGCGTCAGGTCCTCGAAGAGGCAAATCGAATTGATCATAAGCACCTTATTACGCTCGATGCAGCGGTCAGCACGGAGTACACGGACTCAATGCGCGAACACAATCTGCAGCTAGTTGTGCCTCGTCCCGTTTTTGTTTCATATACTGCCGAACAGCAAAAATGGCTGATGAGCGTAGGCGAATTCTGCGAGATGCTTGAGGAGAAGCAAACGGGCGAGTAGCTTGTATGCCGCTCGCCCGTTTGTGTGTGCTCGCGAGATTGATTGCGGACAAAAATCTTGGTGAAGAAGAGGCCGTGCGCATGCTTATCAAGTATCTCAACAAGATTCTTAGGACTAGAGGGCCACATTGCCTGGGCCGATTGCACTGATCGGCGCTCTCACGCACCAGGCGTTCAGCAGCTTCTCATCAGCTCCTCTAAGCCGCATGTCACTCATAATATCGTTGCGGTTGATTTTAAGAGAAGGGCGGCTATCCAGCTGTCCTTCCCCAGCCGCTTTTGAAATATTATTCCCGCCATGTCACTTTGGAACGAAGCCTTCTCGCTGCCGCGAGGCAGGCCGTGGCCGCCATGGCTAATGCGATGCTGGCCATCCAAGCGGAGTCGCCGGTTGTGGCGAGCTTTGGTTCACCGGCTGTCGTGTGTCCCGACCTTTTTGTAGACGCCTCGTCGGCGTCCTTTTCAGGAGTGGCAGGATCACCTTTGTTGTCGCCGGGTGAATCTACATCGGTCTTGCCGCCCGCTTGCTCCCCTTGGGTCTTCCCCTCCACGGTGAAGGACGCATCGGTCGACGTCCCGTCCTTCCAGACAGCCGTGACGGTGTGTCCGCCGGCGGCGAGCGTGTCTAGGTAGGCCGGCCTGAGCTCGATAATCGTGCTGCCCTTGGTTGTGGTGTAGTTCTCAGCGGAGACCTCATTTCCGTCCACAAGGAGACGCGCGAACTCATCGAGAGGACCGCTGAAGCGGAAGGTCAGGCCGACCCCGCCGCCCTTTGCATACGCCTGTCCGTTGCCCTTGGTGGCGGCATACAGCGGGGCGGTCACGTCAAAGGTGACGTCCCCCGCGTCGTTGACATCAAAGGTCTGAACGCCGGTCTTGCCGTTACGCTCGGCGTAGGCGGAACTGTAGACGAAGGTCTCATGACCCGCCTTGTCGAGGACCGCGAGGGCATGGATTTCAAACGAGCCCATCGAGAGCGACGTGGGGAACTCGATTTCGATATAGCCTCTTGCCGCATCGTAGTTGCAGCTCAACATTTTGCGAGTTTTTGCCGAGTTCGGGTCTTCGACATAGCCGGGGTCGCCGAGGATCGGGGAGACAGACTTCACGCCGTCCGCGTCGCCTACATTGCAATAGATACGGAGGACCCCGCCGACAGGGACCCTCTTCGCGGAGATGGAAACGTTCGAGACCGTGGGCGGGTTCCGGTCGATCGCGCTGCCGGTCACCTCGAAGCACAGCTCGCTCGGGTCGGCAACCGAGAAAGTCGCGCCCGAGATGCCGTTGGCCCTGGCGTAGGAACTCTCGTACACATCGGTCTCGAACCCTAGGTCATCGGTGACCGAAAGGCCGATCAGCCTGTGCCTTCCGACCCTATTACTGTCGAATGTGAGGTCGAACCCGTCGATAGACGAGCCTCCGTGATAATAGGCCGACGAAACGGAGCAGCCGTCGTCCTTATCCTCCCAGCCCCGCTGCAGTACGGGGGAAACGGAGCGAACGCCGTCCGGGTCCGCGACGGACCAAGAGATGTGGAAGTCGGCGCCGGTCGCGACCTCCCTGCTCGAGAGCGACACGGAGGACACGGTCGGCGGGTTCTGGTCCGCGGGCCCCTCGGTCACCTCATAGACGAGAGGGCTGGTGGCGAAGGTCGGACAGTCGAGTCCCTTCTCCTCGGCATACGCCGCGTCGTAGACATCGGTAACCCATCCAAGGCTATCGGTCACGCCGAGGCCGATGATGCGATACCTGCAGGGCTGGTCGCTCGGGGAGGTGGGGATATCGAAGCCCGCGGTCGTGTCGCCGGTCGACTGGAAGGCGAGACGGGAGCTGTTGCCTTGGCCTCCGTCATCGCTATCGACGACGACCTCGACTATCGGCGTGACTGACCGCACCCCATCGGGGTCGTCCACATCGTAGCCGACACGCAGCGTGGAGCCTGCCGTGACGACCGTTGCGGATATCGTCACGTTGGATATGCTGGGCGGGTTCGGGTCTGACGCGGCGAGGGCGGTTGAGGGCAAAGCCAGCGCTACGGCGGCGGACAACGGGACGAGCAGGCTAAGTGCAAAGCGCCTGAGGAATTTCAAGGAGGTCATTGGCGGCACCGATCTTCCATAATTGTTGCAACGATACCAGTATATCTTTGGCCCACGTTAGCCAGATGTTCTTTCCGCGAACGGCTCGTTAGTTTAGAGACGGCATATGGACGCCTGTCTCGTCCAAGTTTCTCGTAAGGGCGATTATGAGGGCATGAAGAGACTTTCTCGGAACAATCAATTGGGGATATCAAAGAAATGCTAGACGCCGCCCGATCGCTCAATGCCTTTGAGATGAAATGCAGCGCATCGGCTACGTTGTTGAGATCATTTATCGAGTGATACGTCATTCCAGCTGAGGCCACCGTCATGAGGCTTCTGCTCCTACACCCCCCCCGCAATCCCGCGGGCCGCACTCAACAGCTCGTACTCCCTCTGACTCCACTGGCGCAGCTCAGCTGTGCGTACGGCGTCGCGGCGCAGGTCCAGAAACACCTCAGCTCCCTCGCAGAAGCATTCGCGGGCAAAGTCACCCGAGCCGTCCGCGATGCACTCACCGTCGGCAAAAAGCTTCCAGCTAGACGGCTCACGCGAGTCGTCTCCGAGCAGCTTAATCTGCAGCACATGCGGATTGCCAGCAGCACAGAGCTTTTCCTCGAGCTTCTGTACCATAAAGCGCATCTGGTGGGAGAGGCTGCTCTTGACCATGGCCGAGGCGTAACCGTTCGGCTCGTCCAGAAGATGCATTCGTTTTGGCTTGGCTGCCAGGTTGTGGAAGTTGCGCTTACTGCGCACAGAGAAATTGTCCATACGGATTCCTTTCATCGATGTTGGCAGGGCCACCGTGCCTCTTGGCCGGTTGGCGTCGGGATCGTGGAGCCAACTCTCTACCCCGACTCTGGATAAAACGCGCCCGCTCCTTGCGGGCAAGAGGAAGTCTATCAACGTGTGCGGACAGAAATCAAGCGCTGCCTGCGAAATGACGTGTGAACGGCGTTGGTTTCCCAAGTGATTATTCGGCTTTCATCCGGAAAGTGTCGAAATCAGCCGTGTAAAAGTACGGAAAAGTGTCGAAATAGGCACCTTAAAACTTCGGAAAAAAAGTGTCTAATTCGATAGGCAAATTATCCGGAAAAGTATAGGGTATGTAAAATAACTGGTTGGGTTTGTTAGTTTTCTGGTTGAAGAAAGCATCCTACCGTTTTGTTAAGCCAATGGTTGGATTTAAAGCGAAGCAACTCATTGAACTTGTAAAATCTCTGGCTGAAATCGTCTTTGCCAGAGAGGACCGACCATGGCCGAGAAGTCCGCGTTCGACTACGTGAGCGAGATTTTTGGTATCGCCAACTACGTGCACGATGTGTTACGCCCCGCCGACACTACTGGGAACTGCCCGAGCCGCATCTCGAACGGCTACACCGAGTGCGCCAACAGGCTCATCAACGGGACAGACGTGTGGGGCCGGGGCTGTTCCTTCGACACACTACGGGCCCGCTCGCTCCACCGTAGACAGAACCTCGATCGCATCATCGCGAGCAACGGCCTGACGATTGGCCCGCGCGTCGACGTCCCGGGACCGCTCTTCGTGACCGGGCCCGACCGCGACGACGAGATGGTGGATGAGTTCATCGGCTCGAGGTCGGGAGCGAAGATAGACGCGAAAACGGGAGAGATTCTCTGATGGAGAGTGTGTTCAATGACCATGTGTTTCCTAAATACATGAGCCAACAAGTCATGAAGTCTCAGATGGATGGCTTCAACGACCCCACTTTGAGGGATTTCTCGCTGTTGGACTCGTCTGCCTTGATGAAGGACGAGTTTAAAGCCGATAGGTTCGATGATGAGTTCATACGATCTTTCCTCAATGCCGCAAAGGAGCTTGCGGCCGCTGGGAGGAAAGCAATCGACAAGCCTGGTATGTATTTGATGCTGGAGTATTCCTACGCGATTCCGGTAATGTTCCTCACAAGGCACTGTATTGAGCTTGCAATTAAAAGGGCGATAAAAAGGTGTGGAGCTGAGCCTAAGAGAGATCATGGCCTCACGAGCTTGTGGAACTCTTTGCTCTCAAGGTTTCCGAGGCAAAAGTGCCGTGAGGACAATAGAACCATCAAGAACATGGGTGCTTTCGTAAAAGCCGTTGCTGGCATCGATAACAACGGCATCAGTCTCCGCTATCCGCAGGACAAATCAGGCAGGCTAACGCAAGACAGGCCGCTATTCGTCAACAACGAGGAAGTCGTTTCGTATTTGGAGAAATTCGTAGAGCAGCTTGAACTGATTGACTTTGATTGTATTGTCGAGAACGGTAAATAAATGGTTGGGAACCGCTAAATACCGTTTCTAAAACCATTGGTTGGAATTATGGTTGTATTAGGCCGATAATCGAAACAGCTTTTGATTTTTTTCCAACTACTTATTTTACATACCAAAAGTATAGCTGGATGACAAAACAGCACTTAGAAGCTGGTGCTAGATGCGGGATCCTGCGGCCGCCTTCAGCCCTCGCTACTCGTCGTCCTCGTCGTTGGGGTCGCCCTTGAGGGTGTTGATGTCCAGGTACTGGTTATCGTCCTCTTTTTGCTGGGTTTCCGACTCCGCTTGGGTGGGGCCGCGGAACAGCTGGAATCCCTCAAACGCAATGACGCCGAGCAGGGCAATGACAATGGCGATAAAGGCAACCTTGACTGCCTGCGGAAATTCCGAGAAACGCAGCGCCTTTTCCTTGGCGTAATAATCGGCGAAGCGCTCTTCGCCCGTGCTTTTGGTATAAGCCGGTGCGGACGCGGCCTCCGGGTCATATTCCGGTGCGGGCGTGGCAGCGTACGGATCGTTGAGATAATCGCTCGATGCGGTGCCATAATCCTCGGTCTCGATGCGACTGGCGCCAGCATAGTCATCGGAATAATCGGAATATGCCGCACCGCCCTCATAGTCTGCGGCGCTCGTGTTGGCGGCAAAAAGCGGGTTAACTGGAACATCGAGCGCCGGCATGCCGGTAGAGGTCTCATCCAGATCGGCTGCAGCCCAGGAATCGTGGGTAACCTGATGGGCAACGGGCTCATCGAGCCTTGTGACCGGAGGCTTGCGCGCCGCAGGAACGGGCAACTGCTGGGCGTTATACATAACGGTGCTGTCGGCCGATTTGCCCTGCGTCGCTGCAGCGAGAAATGCCGCCGTCTCGGACGGGTCGCTTGCGGGGCGGGGAGCGGGCGTGGGCGCCGAAGTGGGTGCGGGCGACTGCGCAGGAGTCGGCGCAGATGCGGGCTTAGGCGCAAGTGCGGGATTGGGACTTGACGGGCGAGCCCCGCCGCCCATGAGTTCGTCGGCGGTCCACGGGCGATCATCCATCACGTCGTCAAGGCTCAGCGAAAACAGGTCGTCTTCACCCTCATCGAACATGCGGTGCACATGTCCACCAATTGCCGGAATCAATCCACGACCGGTGCATGATGCCTTGCTCAACGCCATTCTGTCCCATCCTTTCGAAATACTAATGACATCGATTATATGGAACTTCCCAAGCGGCTCGGTCTTGGATTCGTGCTTTCCAGAACTCGCGCCCAAAAGGGGAGGGGCAATCCAGGCGAGTGCCTACTTGTCGCCGGCCGCCGCCTTGGCCTCATTGAGGTAGCTATAGAAGCTGTACTTGGAGATGCCAAAGAACTCGCAGGCGCGCTCGCTCGACTTGGAAATGAGGAAGGCGCCGCGACGGTCGAGGTAGCCAATGGCACGAATGCGCTCGTCTTTGGTCATGAGTGCCGCGGGCTTGCCCACAAACTGCTCGCACTCGTGCAGCAGGTCCTCGAGCAGGTCGCCGATGTTCTTGGTAATGGGCTCGGGCTCGGTATAGCCCGTGCCGCCGGTGCCGGTAAAGGCATCGAGCGAGCGCTCAAAAGCCTTCATGAGCGTAATGTCAAAGTTAATGCCCAAAATGCCGACGGGCTTGCCCTCGTCGTTGCGGATAAAGATCGTCGACGATTTGAGCAGCTTGCCGTCAGCGGTTTTAGTGAGGTACGGCTCGCGGTCGTGTACATCGGTGGCGCCCTCGTGCATGGACTCAAACACGATATGGCTGGGGCCGTCACCCAGTTTGCGCCCGCTGACGTGGCCGTTTTCGATTACTACGATGGAGTGGTCCACGTCCTCGGTCTCCAGATCGTGGACGACGACTTCGCAGTTGGGGCCAAATTGGAGCGCCAGACCGTGTGCGAGGCGCTTGTAAAACTCAATCTGTGCGGGGGTCATGGGTACCTTCCTAAAAATTAGTTTGGGCTCACTGTGCCATAAACCACACATGACCGCAAACAAATCCATCAACAAGGCAATTCATGACCGTTCGGCGGCGAAAAAGTACCGATTACGGCAACAAACAATTCGTTAGATATACCAATCAAAAAGTGTGATAGAACATTACTAACAAACTTTTTGTTTGGCATCCACATAAAAGTTCAGTCGTGTGAATGGGATCGGGCTGAAACGCGTATGCGGGGGCCGGCAAGAGAGGACTTAAGGAGTTCACCGTATGGCCGATAAGATCCAGTGGGCGGGCAACACGATGCCCAAGAGCGATGACAAGCACTTGGGAATCATGAGCCTCGACCACGTGAAGAAGGCCCGTGCCTTCCACCAGTCGTTCCCTCAATATACCGTCACTCCGCTTGCCCGCCTGGACGGCCAGGCTGTGCGCCTGGGCCTTTCCAACCTGTGCGTTAAGGACGAGAGCTATCGTTTTGGCCTCAACGCCTTTAAGGTTCTGGGCGGCTCGTTTGCCATGGCCAACTACATTGCCGACGAGACCGGCAAGGACGTTGCCGACTGCACCTTCGATTACCTGACCTCCGATCAGCTGGCCGAGGACTTTGGCCAGGCCACCTTCTTTACCGCCACTGACGGCAACCATGGCCGCGGCGTGGCATGGGCTGCCAACAAGCTGGGCCAGAAGGCTGTCGTGCACATGCCCAAGGGTTCCACCAAGCCCCGCTTCGATAACATTGCCGCCGAGGGCGCCACGGTGACCATTGAAGAGGTCAACTACGACGAGTGCGTGCGCATGGCCGCCGCCGAGGCCGACGCTTGCGAGCGTGGCGTTATCGTTCAGGACACCGCCTGGGAGGGCTACGAGAAGATCCCGTCCTGGATCATGGAGGGCTACGGCACCATGGCTTCCGAGGCTGCCGAGCAGCTGCGCGAGATGGCCATCAACCGTCCGACGCACGTCTTTGTCCAGGCTGGCGTGGGCTCGCTCGCCGGCGCCGTGGTGGGCTACTTCACCAACCTGTATCCCGATAACCCGCCCACCTTCGTCGTGGTTGAGTGCGCGTCTGCCGCCTGCCTGTACAAGGGCGCTGCTGCCGGCGACGGCGATCCGCGCATCGTGGACGGCGACATGCCCTCCATCATGGCCGGCCTGTGCTGCGGCGAGCCCAACATCCTGGGCTGGGATATCCTGCGCAACCATGCCACCGCCTTCGTGTCCTGCCCCGACTGGGTCACCGCTCGCGGCATGCGCACCCTGGGCGCTCCCGAGAAGGGCGACCCGCGCGTCATCTCCGGCGAGTCCGGCGCGGTGACCACCGGCCTGGTCGAGACCCTCATGCTCGATCCCGAGTACGCCGAGCTCAAGGAACTCATCGGCCTGGACAAGACGAGCTCCGTGCTCTGCTTCTCCACGGAAGGTGACACGGATCCCGACCAGTATCGCCGCATTGTTTGGGAAGGCGAATATCCCACTTGCTAATCGTTGGGGCGGAGTAAATAGGTATCGCTCCGCCACCTCACAGGTAGATTCCTTCGTTTGAAAGGTTATGAACAATGGCTAAAGAACTCGATTTCGACGCAATCAAGGCTGCTGCTGAGTCTCATCGTGCTGATATGACTCGCTTCCTGCGCGCTATGATTTCCCACCCCTCTGAGTCCTGCGAGGAGGGCGAGGTTGTCGCTTGCATCAAGGCCGAGATGGAGAGCCTTGGCTATGACGAGGTCAAGGTCGACGGCCTGGGCAACGTTATGGGCTTTATGGGCGAGGGCGACAAGATCATCGCCATCGACTCCCACATCGACACCGTCGGCATCGGCAACATCGAGAACTGGGATGCCGATCCCTATGAGGGCTACGAGACCGACGAGATCATCTACGGCCGCGGCGGCTCCGACCAGGAGGGTGGCATGGCTTCTGCTACCTACGCTGCCAAGATGATGAAGGACATGGGTCTCATCCCCGAGGGCTACAAGATCATGGTCGTCGGCACCGTCCAGGAAGAGGACTGCGACGGCATGTGCTGGCAGTACATCTACAACAAGGACGGCATTAAGCCCGAGTTCGTCATTTCCACCGAGCCCACCGACGGCGGCATCTATCGCGGTCACCGCGGCCGCATGGAGATCCGCGTCGACGTTCACGGCACCTCCTGCCACGGCTCCGCTCCCGACCGCGGCGACAACGCCATCTACAAGATGGCCGACATCATCGCCGACGTCCGCGCTCTCAACAACAACGGCTGCGACGAGTCGACCGACATCAAGGGTCTCGTCAAGATGCTCGACCCCAAGTACAATCCCGAGCACTTCGAGGATGCCCGCTTCCTGGGCCGCGGCACCTGCACCGTCAGCCAGATCTTCTACACCAGCCCCAGCCGTTGCGCCGTGGCTGATTCCTGCGCCATCTCCATCGACCGTCGCATGACCGCCGGTGAGACCTGGGAGTCCTGCTTGGATGAGATCCGCAACCTGCCGGCTGCCAAGAAGTACGGCGACGACGTGAAGGTCTCCATGTACATGTACGACCGCCCGTCTTGGACCGGCGAGGTCTACGAGACCGAGGCTTACTTCCCCACGTGGATCAACAAGGAGACAGCTCCGCACGTCAAGGCCCTCGTCGACGCCCACAAGGCCATGTTCGGTGACGAGCGCATCGGCTGCGAGCCCAGCATGGACAAGCGCACCGGTCGCCCGCTGTGCGACAAGTGGACCTTCTCCACGAACTGCGTCTCCATCCAGGGCCGCTACGGCATCCCCTGCGTGGGCTTTGGCCCGGGTGCCGAGTCTCAGGCTCACGCTCCCAACGAGGTCACCTACAAGGACGACCTGGTCACCGCTGCCGCCATGTACGTGGCTGCCCTGAACCTCTACGATCCGAGCAAGGCCGATGGCGACGCCACCGTGTTCCGCGCCGGTCTGACCAACAACAAGATCGATTAGTCCCATTCCTCGATTTTGTTGAGCCGGGGGCCGCTCGTGTCCCCGGCACCCCCTGTTGACTTGGGGCCCGCGGTCGTTATCTCCCATGCTTCCTCAACGGTGGCGGGTCCTCGTCATGGTGCTCTGCATGTTCTGCCACACGCGCATGCCGGAGCGCATTAACTCATTGCGATCGTTTCATCTTTAGAAAGGACATTTCCATGGACGCTAAGTTTACCGAGCTCGTCGAGCAGCTGAACGGCCTCGATTTTAAGGGTATGTACGGCAGCGACTTCCTGCACACCTGGGACAAGACTACCGATGAGCTCAAGGCTCTCTACATCGTCGCCGACGCCCTGCGCGAGCTGCGTGAGAACAACGTTTCGTCCAAGATCTTCGACTCGGGCCTGGCCGTCTCCCTGTTCCGCGACAACTCCACCCGTACGCGCTTCTCCTTCTCTAAGGCCGCCAACCTGCTCGGCCTTGAGCTGCAGGACCTGGACGAGAAGAAGTCCCAGATCGCTCACGGCGAGACCGTCCGCGAGACCGCTACCATGATCTCCTTCATGGCCGACGTCATCGGCATCCGCGACGACATGTACATCGGCAAGGGCGACGCCTACATGGCCGAGGTCTCCGAGTCTGTCCAGCAGGCTTACGAGGACGGCGTTCTGGATCACCGTCCCACGCTCATCTCCCTGCAGTCCGACTCCGATCACCCCACGCAGTCCTCTGCCGACATGCTCTACCTCATCAACGAGTTTGGCGGCCTCGAGAACCTCAAGGGCAAGAAGGTTGCCGTTACCTGGGCCTATTCGCCCTCTTACGGCAAGCCGCTGTCCTGCCCGCAGTCGCTGATCAGCCTGCTGCCCCGCTTTGGCATGGACGTCACCCTGGCCCACCCCGAGGGCTACGACCTCATGCCCGAGGTCGTCGAGCGCGCCAAGGGCTATGCCGCCGAGTCCGGCACCACCTTTAAGCAGGTCAACACCATGGCCGAGGCCTTCGAGGGCGCCGACATCGTGATCCCCAAGAGCTGGGCTCCGTTTGCCGCCATGGAGAAGCGTACCAATCTGTACGCCGAGGGCGACGACGCCGGCATCGCTGCGCTCGAGAAGGAGCTGCTCGCCCAGAACGCCACCCATCAGGACTGGTGCTCCACGACCGAGCTCATGGAGAAGACTGCCAACGGCCAGGACACCATCTTTATGCACCCGCTGCCCGCCGACATCTCCGGTGTCTCCTGCGAGCACGGCGAGGTTAACGCCGACGTCTTCGACATGCACCGCGTGGGCATGTACAAGGAGGCCAGCTACAAGCCGTACGCCATCGCAGCCATGATGTTCCTGCAGAAGGTTGCCGATCCCGCCGCTACCCTCAAGGCCCTCGACGAGCGCAACACCGCCCGTTGGTTCCAGGCCTAAAGCCGGGTTGAGGTAAGCCATGTAAAGGGGGCGCTCTGCCAACCGGCGGGGTGCCCCTTTTTTGCATCGCGGGCGTGCGGGATAAGCGCTTTCGATGTGGATGCCCGCGGCGCGAGTTATGGGTACGATGGTTTCAGGGGAGGTATCACCATGAAACTTGGATGCGTCATTATGGCATCGGGCGAGGGCAAGCGGTTTGGCTCTAACAAGATGCTTGCCGATATCTATGGCGAGCCGCTGATTGCCCGGACCATCGATTCGGTTCCCCGGGGCTTTGACGTCGTGGTTTCGACGCGTTGGCCCGGGGTCGCTCAGATTTGCGAGGACAAGCATTGCCCGTGCGTGCTGCACGATGGCGAGCTGCGTAGCGAAAGCGTTCGTGCGGGCCTTTCGTGGGGAGTCGAACGCAACTGGAAAGGTTGCCTCTTTTTGCCGGGCGACCAGCCGCTCGTGAGTTCGGATTCTTTTGAGGCTATGGTTCGTGCATTTGACGAGCGTGGCCGCAAGCATCCGGTGCGTCTTGCGTGCAACGGTGAGCCTTCGAGCCCGGTGCTCTTTCCGGCGGAACTGTTCGATGCACTTATGTGTCTTGAGGGCAAGGACGGCGGCGGTTCGATTCTCAAAGGCCGCGTCGACGTTGCGCTGGTCGAAGCGCGCGCCTATGAGCTGTGGGATGTCGATACCGCCGAGGGACAGCGACGCATAACGGAGCATATCGCGGCCTGCTCGTATTTTGATCGCGTGGCCAACTGTATGAATCGATAAGGAGCAACATGATCATCATCAAAAACGGCGCGCTCGTGACGCCACAGGGGCTTCGCCGCGCCGATCTTGCCATGGAGGGCGACAAGATTGTGCGGATTGCCGCGGCGATTGAGCCGGGCGAGGACGATACCGTCGAGGATGCCGCGGGCTGCTGGGTGTTTCCCGGCTTTATCGACGGCCACACGCACATGCAGTGCTGGACCGGCATGGATTGGACAGCCGATAGCTTTGAGACCGGCACGCGCGCGGCTGCCTGCGGTGGCACCACGACCATCGTGGACTACGCCACGGCCGACCGCGGCGTGACCATGCCCGATGCCCTTGCCGAGTGGCACCACCGCGCCGACGGCACCTGCACGGCAAACTACGCTTTTCATATGGCACTCGCCGAGTGGAATGAGCGCAACCGCGCCGATCTCGCGGCTATGCGCGAGGCGGGCGTTTCGTCGTTTAAGACCTACTTTGCCTACGACCACCTGCGCTTGGACGATGCCGAGACACTCGAGGTGCTGGAGGAGCTCAAGCACCTGGGCGGTATCCTGTGCGTGCATTGCGAGAACGGCACGCTGGTGAATGAACTTCAGAAGCGCGTGTACGAGCAGGGGGTTCATGGACCCGAGGGGCATGCGCTCAGCCGTCCGGACGTGTGTGAGGCCGAGGCCGTGAGCCGCCTGCTGTATCTGGCGCACTTGGCCGGGGACGCTCCGGTCAACGTGGTGCACCTTTCGACCAAGCTGGGGCTCGAGGCCATTCGCGCTGCCAAAGCGCGCGGGCAGAAGAACATCTATGTCGAGACATGCCCCCAGTATCTGATGCTCGACGACACCTGCTATCTGGAGCAGGGCGAGGACGGCTTTGCGGGCGCCAAGTACGTGATGAGCCCGCCGCTGCGCCATGCCGGTGACCGTGCCGCGTTGCGCGAGGCGCTTGTGGCTGGCGAGATCGATACGATTGCAACCGATCATTGCAGCTTTAACCTGCACGGGCAAAAGGACCGCGGGCGCGACGATTTCCGCGCGATTCCCAACGGCGGGCCCGGCGTGGAGCATCGTCCCGTCGCGATCGCCACGAGCTTTGAGGGGCAACTGGGCCCCGAGGACCTCTGCCGCCTGATGAGCGAGAACCCGGCGCGCGTGTTTGGCATGTACCCGCGCAAGGGCTGTCTTGCCGAGGGTGCCGATGCCGACGTGTGCGTGTGGGATCCTTGCGCGCGTTGGACGATCAGCGCCGCGACACAGCATCAGGCCGTGGACTACACGCCGCTCGAGGGCTTTGAGGCACATGGCCGCGCCAAGGCCGTGTTTGTGAACGGCGTGCTGGCGGCACGCGACGGCGAGCCCACCGGAGCCCAGCCCGGTCGCTACGTGCCTCGCTAGCAGCAAAGATGCCGTGTCCCCTCCGCAGTTGCGGTGAAATACGGACTGTTTGCGGCCGTCGGGCGGCCAAACAGTCCGTATTTCACCGCAACTGAGGAGATGGGGCCGGCTACTTGAGGCTGGTGGGGGAGACGGGGGGGGGCGGGCACGGCAAAC
>CABPWH010000004.1 GCA_902461085.1 uncultured Collinsella sp.
GCGCGAGCAGCGCGCGTGGCGCGACGCCGAGCCGGTGAGCTGCGTCTCGCTCATGCCCTTCTGGGCGAGCGGCTCGCGGGCGTAGGCGCAAATGACGATCTCGCCGGGCGTGCCGTCCTCGAACTTCACGAGGCAGGTGGCCTTCACGTAGAAGCGGTCGCCCACCTGCTCGATGGAGTCGTTGAGGGTGAAGAACACGCCCGCGTCACGGCAAGGCTCCTTGAGCGCGGCAACGATGTCCTCCATCGAGCGGTAGTAGTAGTTGCCGTGCGCGTTGTACCGCGCCTTCGGCACGACCACGGAGCGCTGAACCTGCGCCACCGCCTGGTCGATTGTCATGTGCTTGTCGTCTGCCATTCGATGCTCCTAACGGATCGTACGCTCGTAGACCTGCTGCAGGGTGCCGCGCTTGAACACGCCGCTCACGCCGATGCTCCCGCAGAAGCGCCCGATGGCCTGCATCTGGTCGGTCGTGGCGGAGTCGATGAGCATCACGCAGGGGGTTGCAGGACCACTCGACACGGGCGCCGGTGCGGCAATGGGCGCGGGGCCGATAGGCTCGTCGCCGATCTCCTGCATGGGGCTTCCGCCCGGATACCAGTTGCCGGCGGGTTCGGGCGCGGCCTCCGGCTCTGGTTCAGGTTCCATGGCGGCTTTCAGCTCGGCAATGCGCGCGGCCTCTTCTGCCGCCTTGCGGGCCGCTGTAAGCGCTGCGCCCAGGTCGAGGGTCGCGAACAGCTCGCGCTCGGCCTCGGCATAGAAAGGCTCGCCCTCGAACTGCGACTTGAGCGTTTCCCAGTCGCCCGCCAGCTTGGAGACCTTCGCCTCAAGCGCCTCGTAAGCCTTGATCTCGCCGAAGGTCTTGTTGAGCCACTGTGGCTCGTGGAAGCGCTCATAGGGCACGACGGGGGCCAGAAGCCCGGCGAACTCCTCGTAGTGCTCCTGCAGCTTGGCGTAGGCGCGGGCCTTGCGCTCTTCCTCGGCCTGGTCGAGCTGCGCCTTGATGTTGTCGGCGGCTTCGTCGATGATGGCCGTGATCTGCTTGCAGCGCTTCTCGAAGGCGTCGAGCGGCTTGCTGTACTCGCGCTTCACGGCCTTGCGGCGCTCGTCGATCTCCTTCTTGAGGCCGTTGAGGTAGCTGCGGTCGTGCTTGGCCTCTGCGATGTTCTCCTTCTTGGTGAGGTCGTAGGTCGCGCCATCGTAGGCCTCGACGGTCTTGCGCACGTGGGCTTCGAGCGCGTCGAAGTTCGCCTCGATGACGGACGGCTTGTAGGCCACGGTCAGGCTCGATGCGTCCTGCTCCTCGATGACCTCGGCCACAACGTTCTCGGCTTCGTTACTCATCCCAGACCTCCCCGGTCTCGTCGTCGAACTCGATGGTCTTCTGCTCGCTCTCAACGGTCAGGATCACGTAGCCGCCCGTCTTCTTCATCAGGGGGAAGGCGTTCTCGCTGTCCATTCGGACGGTGAACTGCGAGACCGCCTCGTCGCCCTTGATGGTCGATTGCTTGAACAGGGCGCGTGCGCTTACCGGCTGCGTCGTGATCAGCGCCATGGCTAGTCCTCCTTCTTCACGCCGAAGATGATGCTCATGACGTGCTTGGCGGCCTGCTCGGCCTCTTTGCGGCGCGCCTGCTCCACAAGCTCCCGGTTGGTGTTCTCGTTGACGACCTGGTAGCCCTTGGCGCGCACGTCCTCGGGGTAGCTTTCAAGCGCGGCCTCGGCCAGGGCGATCATGGCCCACCAAGCGCCCGCGTCCTTCTCGTCGGCCTTGGCCTCGCCGCCCGCCACCATGAGGGCGTTCACGGCGATGCGGCTGGTGAGGTCGATAAGCGTCTCGATGCTGTCGGTGCGGCTCATGCCGTCGTTCACGTTGTTCTCGAAGTGCTTCATTTCTTCTCCTTCACGTACTCCTCGACGAAGTACTCGATGTAGATGCTGATAAACGGTTGCGTCCCGTGGCAGGGCCTCGGGCGCTTGTCCACGGTGCAGGTGATCACCTGCTGGTCGTCCTTGAATGCGAGGCCGTTGAGCGAGTCGCAGACGAGCTTGCCCACGTTGTCCCAGTCGGGTTTTCCCATGTCAGAGCGCCCTTCCCAATACTTGGGGTTGCTCTTAGCGAGCGGTCGGTAGGTGGATATGCGCATCCTCACGGGGCCGTCGTGCCCGGCGAAGGTCTCGCCGTATTCGGCCCGCCACGCGTCGCGCACCTCCTTCTCGGCCTTCAAGGTCTTGGTGGGGGTGTAGGTGCGGCGGTTGCGGTAATCGGTGCGGGAGCGCTGCTTGCCCACGACCTCGCGAACCGGAACCACGACCCGCGCCGTCGCTGCCAGCGTTTGAACCCAGCTCATTCGCTGAAACCGTCCGACTGGCTGCGGTGCTTGTTGAAAGCGCCCTTCAGCTGCGGGTAGCGGGCCTCCATGATGCGGGCCAGGCTCGGGGCGATGCCGTTCTTGCAGGCCACGTGCAGCTCGTTGCGCACCATGTTCACCAGGTAGTTGACCGACACGTAGCCCTTGCGGTTGAGCCTCACGGCGTTCTCGACCATGAAGTTCCAGGCGCCGGGGTTGTTCTCGATCCACTTGCGGGCCTCTTGGAAGTCCTGCTCGCCTGCGAAGCCGAGGCCGAATATCTCAAGCTGGTTGCTCTGCGGCTTGGGGCTGTAGCGCTCGTCGTTACGCATGGACGACACCCGCCGTGGTCTCGTAGGCCTGCTGTGCGGTTGCCACCGCGCCGTCCATCGTGGGGATGATCCACGCCCACAGGACGATGAGGAAGATGAGCGTGGCGGCTAGGAAGCCGACCAAAACGCCAGCCTTGAACTGGGAGGCGTCCTGCATCTCCTTCGCGGTGGGACGGGGCTTGCTCTCGAATGGTATGATGGTCGAAGCATCGTTCTCGATGCGGTTCATGCGGGCGCTCGGAGTGTGGGAGCTGGGGGCGCTCGCTTTCTTTTTGCTTTGCATTTCGTGCTCCTTTCTGATGTTTCCGCAGGTCATAGCACGTGTGGATTTTGGTGTGCCTATTTTTGCTTTTTCTTGGCGCGGCTCTTTGCGCTGTAGTAGCGCTGTCGCTCCTGGTTGTTCCTCTTCTCCCTAACCGCCTCCTCTCGCATGGCGTTGGCCTGCTCGGCTAGGTCGGACATGTGAAGTTCCTTCGTGCACTCGATGCACCAGCCGTTGATCCGGTTCAGGGGGCGGAACGTCCATCTGCCGCAGTTGGGGCACTGGCTGCGCTTGCGGAGCGAGAGTCCGCAGCGTTGCGCTTGCCACTTAACAGAGTCTTCCGAACGTCCCAGCGCCTTGGCTATCGCCTTAGCGCCTTCGCCCGCATGCTCTTCGAGGTACATGAGTTCATGTGTCGACCACTGCCTCATTACGCCTGCTTCTCGCCTTTCTGCTCGCGCTCCCAATCTCTGTAGGCCTTGGTGAGCGTCGTTACCATTTGATCCAACCTGGTTTCGCGAAGCGTTTCGCGCTTTGCTTCGGCGCTAGGGCGCGAGTCGGCAGACTTCATCGCTCGTCACCTCGATTGCATTCGCGAGCTTTCGTGCTTCCGTAATCGTCATGTCGCTCTCGCCGTTAACCTTCTTGTTGAAGGTCACGAGGGAACAACCGATTGCGTCGGCTACGCTCTGCTTCGTGATGTGCAGCTCGGCAATGCGAGCAGCAACGAGACCTTGCAGGCTGTTCATTGATCCTCCCTTCTTCCTAATGCCCATTAGGTACGAGCAAAACAATACCCTAATGGACATTAGGAATCAATAGCATATTGAGTTTTTCCTAATTTCTGTTAGGATTTACTCGAATAGTCTTTAGGTGAAAGGGGGCTAAAGATGCAGCTATCACGCGCATTGAACGACTACCTCGACGAGCTTGGCATGAAGCAAGCGGATGTGTGCAGGGCGTCCGGTATGTCAGACGCTCACGTGTCGCAGATTTTCAGTGGCAAGATCAAAGACCCAAAAGCGAGCATCGTATACAAAATTGCACACGCTATGGGCATATCGGTTGACGCTCTGCTCGATAGGGCTGAGTCGTACGAGGATGAAAGGGAGTAGCGCATGGGAATGTTCAACAAAAGCGCCGCTAAGAAGATGGCTAGCGATGCTAACGAGTTCATCGTGAGCGACGGGAAGGTTCACGCCCTCGTGTTCCAGGTCGCGGGCAAGGCCATGTATTCGACCGCCACGCAGCTTGAGGACAAGGTTACCGAGCGCATCGACGGAACGTTGTCGCGCATCCAGGACAAAGGTTGTCAGGTCGTCGATGTCAAGATGGCCGTCAGCGCCAACACGCGCGACAGCGACATGATGCTGTACTCGTTTACCGTCTTATATAGGTAAAGAAAAAAAGAAGCCCCACGGGGTCACAGCGTTGCAGCGCTACCCGTGGGGATTTCCACAGAACCTCTGAAAGGAGGCCGTTTCTTATTATGCCAAAAGCAGCGGTGATATACGCCCGCTTTTCATGCAACAAGCAGCGCGAGGCCTCGATAGACGACCAGCTGCGCGTGTGCCGCGACTGGTGCAAACGCGAGGGCTACGCCATCGCCTCCGAGTACTGCGACTACGCCATATCGGGCCGCACCGACGACCGCCCCGAGTTCCAGCGCATGATAGCCAACGCGGGCGAATCCGACATAGTGCTTGTGTACATGATGGATCGCTTCTCCCGTGGGGAGTACGACGCGCCCATATACAAGCGCGAGCTTGCCAAGAAGGGCGTGAAGCTCGTGTCGGCGCTTGAGGCCATACCCGACTCGCCCGAGGGCATCATCTACGAGAAGCTGCTGGAAGGCCTTGCCGCCTGCGAGTCGAAGAAGACCGCCATACGCACCAAGCGCGGAATGGAGGGCAACGCGCTCCGTTGCAAGACCAACGGCGTGCGCGTGTTCGGCTACCGCAGGTCGGAGGACGACGAGTACGAGATAGACGAGCATGACGCCGCATTCGTGCGCGAGGCCTTCAAGCGGCGCATCAACCGCGAGACCGTGAACTCGATAGCTCGGGACTTCGCCCAGCGAGGCGTGAAGACCTCCAACGGCAACCCGTGCGGCTACTCGATGGTTTACCAGATGCTCCACAACAGGCGCTACACGGGGCGCTACGAGTGGGGCGGCATAGTCAAGGAGGGCGGAATGCCCGCGATCATAGACGAGGTGACTTTCATGGACGCTCAGCAGGTGCAGGGAACCAAGAAGCGCTCTTCGGAGGACTGGGGCGATTTCGCCTTGGCGGGTAAGGCCATATGCGCCGGCTGCGGGCGCAACCTGCAGGGCGTGAGCGGGCGCGGGCGGCACAACGTCAAATACGAGTACTACAGCTGCGTTGACGGCTGCATGAGAAACGTTCGCCGAGAGGAGCTTGAGGGCTCTATCGTCGGTGCCCTACGCGAGCTGCTTTCCGACCGCGAGGAGGCCTTGAGGATAGCCCGCATGGTCGCCGACAGGGCAGACGGGGCGGAGATTGCCACAAGGCGAAAACAGGCGGCGGAATCCCTTTCAGCTGCGGAGCGCGGGCTGAAGAACATCCTGAACGCCATCGAGCAGGGAATCATAGCGCCGGGCGTGAAGGAGCGCATAGCCGAGCTTGAGCAGCAGAAGGCTCGCGCCAACTACGACCTGCAGGCCATCCAGGAGCAGAAGATAGACCCGGAGCGCTTCGCGGACTTCCTGCAGTGCGGCGCGAAGCTCGATGACGCAACGCTATTGAAGGCGTTCGTATGGCAGGTGAGCGTATCCGACGAAGACGTGCTCGTGACACTGAACTACGACACGGAAAGCAACGAACCCGCCAGACTTGACATCCAGCGGGTTCGAGGAAAATTGGAATGGTGCCCCCAGCGGGATTCGAACCCGCGATATCCACCTTGAAAGGGTGGCGTCCTTGGCCGCTAGACGATGGGGACAGCGGGAAAGAGTATAGCAGACTTTTTTAGCCGTTCACATATCGTTGGCAAACTGAAAAACCACCACAAAGGTGCCTGTCCCCTTTGTGGTGGTGGGGTGCTAGGGGAGGAGCTTCATGGCTGCGTCGTGGGCGGCGCGCTCGTAGGTGTCGTCGAGGGGCTTGAGCGGCAGCAGGGCTGTGGCCTGGGCGTCGCCACGGCGCTCGAGGGCGTGGGTAATGAGCCAGTCGGCGAGTTCGGGGTTCTTGGGCAGTGCCGGTCCGTGCAGGTACGTGCCGATGACGCCCTTGTAGATGAGGCCCTCAAGACCATCGTCGCCGTTGTTGCCGGTGCCCGTGACGACGGACGTTCCGAGTGGCGTGGCCTCTGCATCGAGCAGGGTGCGGCCGCCGTGGTTCTCAAATCCCACAAAGGGCTCGGGTGCCAGATCGGTTTTGACGGCTACGTTGCCGATCAGGCGGTCGGAGCCGCGTACGGTTTCGGCGGCAATGACCCCCAGACCCTCAATGCGATCCTCGCCCATATAGTACGAACGGCCGAGCAGCTGATAGCTGCCACAGATGGCGAGCAGCGAGCCGCCATCCTCAACATAGGCCGCGACCTTGTCTTTTTGGGCGAGCAGCTCGTGTGCCACGGCTAGCTGATCGCGGTCGGAGCCACCGCCCATCATGACGATATCGGCATCGGTCAAATCAAGCGTTTCGCCCATACGGACCTCGTCTACACGCACGGGAATGCCACGCCAGACGCAGCGGCGCTCGAGCGCGATAACATTGCCGCCGTCACCGTAGAGGTTAAGGGCATCGGGATACAGGTAGACGATGCGCAGCGGGCGCGAAAGCTCGACTGGTACGATGCCGACAGGAAGAGCGCTGCCGTCGGCACGGGCTACGGCGCGCCCGGCAACAGCGTCGGCGGCAGCGCCTTTCAGCCCGTCGAGCTCCTTGACCAGCGGCGGGAAGGCCGTGTAGTTAGCGACGGCGTAGAAAGTGTCGCCGGCAGCCTCGTCTGCCACGGCGCCAATTGCCTGGGCGACGTCCGAGATTATCGCGGCATCGATGCCGGCGTACTTGAGGCGTACCTGCATGTCGTGCGCACGCGTGCCTCCGGCAAAGGCGACAAGACCCGGTGTGTCGGCGATGCGCTCGAAGTCGACGTCGTAGATCCACGAGACATCGTGGCCGTCGGCATCGTTGTCGTTAAGGAAGAAAGCGCAAAGCCTGCCGCCTGCCGTCTTGATGGACTGGATTTGTCGATCGAAGCCTACGGGATTCTTAGCCAGGTTGGCCTCGACGGTGCGGCCGGCGATATCCCAGCGGCCCATGCGTCCGCCGGCGGGGACGTAGACATCGAGCGTGGGCTGCAGGTGCGCCGTATCCACGCCTAACTCATGTGCGGCAAAGAATGCAGCGGCAACGTTGTAGACCATGTACAGGCCGTTGTAGCGCGTGGCGATGTGCACGGCAGCCGCGTCGGACGCAGATCCAAAGACCAGGTCAAAGCCGTAGCCGTCGCAGCCGAGCTCCACGCCCGTCACACGGCGGACCAGTGCGGGGCGTGCCCAACCGCACGAGGGGCAATGGTAGGCGCCGAGTTGACCATACTGCACATAGTCGTACTCCAACGGGGCGTTGCACTGCGAGCAAAAGCGCGAGTCGCTAATACGGTCGGACTCGGTGTTGGTGGCGCCGTCGATGCCAAAGGCGATGCTTGCATTGGGAACGCGTGCGGCGATCGCGGCACACAGCGGGTCGTCTGCGTTGTAGATGAGCGTTGTCGTTGGAGAGAGCTCCAACGCATGGGCGATGACGTCTTGGGTATGGTCGATCTCGCCATAGCGATCCAGCTGGTCACGGAACAGGTTGAGCAGCACAAAGTAGGTCGGCTTGAGCTTGGGCAGAACGCGTACGGTGTAAAGCTCATCGCACTCAAAAACGCCCACGCGCTTGCCGCCGCCGGCTCGCTTGAGGCCGCTGCGCGCCTCGAGCAGTGCACCCACCACGCCCGGCTCCATGTTGTTGCCGGCGCGGTTGCATACCACGGTGGCGCCGCTGGCGGCAACGGCGTCGGCGATGAGGTTGGAGGTGGTGGTCTTGCCATTAGTACCGGTGATCACCACGCTGCGGTCGACAAGGCCGGCGAGGTCGCTCAGCAGCTCGGGGTCGATCTTCATGGCGATGCGGCCGGGGAGTACGCCGCCCTGGCGCTTAAGGACGGAGCGCAGCCCCCAGCGGGCGATATCGCTCGAGGTGCAGGCAAGAGATGAGCGGAGATTCATGAAGCCGTTCCTAACGTGAATGACATGGTCGTGGCG
The DNA here is from genome assembly GCA_902461085.1 of uncultured Collinsella sp. GTDB lineage: Bacteria > Actinomycetota > Coriobacteriia > Coriobacteriales > Coriobacteriaceae > Collinsella. The sequence continues at coordinate 8,224 of CABPWH010000004.1, forward strand.
TTTGCGCCGTTAAAAGCCGTAGCGGCGCGCAAACTCCTGGGCAAGCTGCGAAACGCCTTCGCAGGCATTGGCCCAGTGGGCAAAGTCGGGGGTATCCGAGATGATGCCGTCGGCTTCCCAAACCGCCTGGTGCGAGAGGTCCCAGGGGTCGCGCGGCTCGGGTCGGCAGGGAAGGTACGGCGTCTGGTACATGGGGTTCAGCAAGAAGAACGCGCCGCCCTCGCAGCGGTTGGCAAACTCACGCAGCGCGCGTGTCGCCGGGCGCATCTTGTTCGTTTTGAACAGCAAGATCGTGCGGGCGAGCAGGTACCAGGGGGAGTTCTCGAGGGTATCGGCCCCCATCTGCTCCTCGAGCTGGTGGGCCAGGGCAAAAAAGCCGTCCTCGTCTTCCAAGCGAGCGAGGGCGAGTAGCACGGTGCCTGCGGCTCGGGTGGGGTAGCCTTCCGCCTTAAGGACGCGGCGGGCGTAGTTGGCGGCAGCACGGTAGCGGGCGCTCGCCATGCACAGCTGCGAGATGGCCTCGAGCGTATGAAGCCACCCGATAAGAGCCGGCTCGCTCACGGTAAGGTCTGCTGCGGTGACACCATCGGCCAAAACATTATTGGCCCAGTAGTGCGGGGCTTCCATGTCGAACCCGGGCACGCTTTGCTGCAGGTAATCGGCCGTGGTCGCCTCGAGCTTCATTAGGTCGCCCAGGCAGGCGTCAACGGGCGTGTCGGCCAGGATGATGGCGAGCAGCTGCGCGTCGACGGCCAGTGCATCGACGCGGACGATCTTGAGCAGCTCATCGCGCATATCGTCGAACAGGCGGTTGCGCGTCTGTTCAAACTCCTCATCGCTGCCCATGTCCTCGATGCGATGGAGCTCGTCGAGCAGGTGGCGATGAACACCGGCATAGGACAGCAGCGCCTGGGCATGCTCGGTCTGCGCATACTTGTGAGGGTTGACGCTTACGTCGTTATGGACAAGCTCGCGTGCTGCATCGGTGAGCTCGGGGTGCGACGCCAGATAGGTGCGCTCCAGGTAGGCGGGGATGTAGACGCTCGGATCCATTAGAGGTCTCCTCCCTTAAACGGCAAACCCTGCTCGGCCGCCCGCAGTATGCGCTCATCGATTTGGGAACGCACGATATCGTTGGTGGCGACCCAGGCGGCAAAACTGGCGTTGTCGGGGGCGCCCAGGCCCTCCTGCAGTACCGGCGTCGCCTCGGACAGCGCAAGGACAAGCTCGTCGGTCGAGCCCACGCCCACGTTGACGCGGGCATAGACGCCATCGGGAAACTCGGTTTGGAAGTAGAGTGCCTCGGCTGCGTGCGGACACGAGCGCGCAAGGATGCGCAAGTAGCGCTCGGCGCCCTCGTAGTCCAGCTCGCGCCAGGCAGTGCTCATCAGCGCGATGAGCGTCCACGGGTCCAAGTCGCGCTCTGCATCTTTGGGGCGGCGGCGCAGCGGGGTATTCGCGAGGTACGGCACGGAGTGGGCAGAGCGAAAGCGTTTGAGCTCCTCGGCGGGGTATTCGAGCTTCGCCATGGCGAGCATCGCGGTGTGGCGGACGCCGGCGGGATCGTTGGGGGCAAAGTCCAAGCTGCGATTTGCGGCTTCGAGCGACATGCGGTAGCGTCCGCTAATGAGGGCGCGTGACGCAAGGGCGGCAAGCCAGCGCAGGTAGGGGCGGCGCATAAGGTCGCCTGCGGCCTCGCGCTCGTAGGGGTCCTGCGCCGAGGCGATCTTGAGCGCCAGATCGTGCTCCACCTCGTCGCACTTGGACACCAGATACTGCACGTATTCCTCGTTGGATTCGGCGGTGAGTGCCGTCAGCATGCGCTGGGCATCCCAGTTGGCCGGATCGAGTGTGGCCGCCTCGCGGAGCATGTTCTCGGCAGCTGCCTCTTCCTGCTCTGCCTGGGCATCGTCAGGGATAAAGGGAATGCGGTAGTCGACGGCCTCGACTACCTTGGCAATCAGATGCCCGGCGCGGTCGCGGTCGTGCACGATGAGCGGTGCGGGGTTGCGGGTGAATTGCTCCATCAGACGCTCTACGGCGGCACCGTCGGTGGGCGGGATATTGTCGCGGCGCAAGGCCTCAAGAACGAGGCGATGGCAATCCTCTTGAATGGGATCGAATGCCATGGGGCCTCCTTTGCTGCGGTTAGGGTTCAGATGTTTCTATATTAGGTTCTAGTTTACCCGCATGTGGCACACCGGGGGTGCCGCACTTGGACTTGCACCTTTGCACCACGAAGTCGGATGTCGCACAAATGTCGGCACCATGGACGGCCGAGTGGTATCACGGTGCCGCAAACGGTCGATTTTTGGCGGCGAACGGTGCATATTTTGGAGGGGCACAGTCCTGCCCGGGATATGTAGTCAACCTTGATAAAACGTTTGCCCAGCTTGGGAGTATGAATGCCGCACAAGGGTCTTCAGGGATAGAAAAAACGTTTCATCATTGGCGGCTTTAGGTGAATAACTGACCAACCAGAACGGTAAAATAGTGTTTGTCTGAGCGTTGAGACGTTTAGACATCGCGCATTGTCATCGCCGGCAACGCGCAAACCGGTCCTAACGGAGCCAATTGGGTGCTCCGTTATATACGCAAGTCTAAGAGGGGCTTGTTTAGGAGGCACAGTATGGGACGTTTTACCAATCCTCGCGATCTGTACTTTGGTGAGGGCGCTCGCCACGAGGTGAAGAACCTCAAGGGCAAGAAGGCCATCATCGTTTCTGGCGGCAGCTCTATGCGCCGCGGCGGGTTCCTGCAGGACGTCGAGAACGACCTTAAGGAAGGCGGCTTCGAGGTCAAGCTGTTCGAGGGCGTCGAGTCCGACCCGTCCATCGAGACGGTCATGAAGGGCGCCGAGGCCATGCGCGAGTTCGAGCCCGACTGGATTATCGCCATCGGTGGCGGCTCGCCCATCGATGCCGCTAAGGCCATGTGGGTCTTCTACGAGTATCCCGAGGAGTCCTTCGACAACATCATCCAGCCGTTCAGCTTCCCTGAGCTGCGTCAGAAGGCTCATTTCTGCGCCATCTCCTCTACCTCCGGCACCGCTACCGAGGTCACCGCGTTCTCCGTCATTACCGACTACGCCAAGGGCATCAAGTACCCGCTGGCCGACTTCAACATCACCCCTGATGTCGCCATCGTCGACCCCGAGCTCACCTACACCATGCCCGCCAAGCTGTGCGCTCACACCGGCATGGATGCTCTGACCCACTGCATGGAGGCCTACGTTTCCACCTGCGCCTCTATGTTCACCGACGCCAACGCTCTGCACGGCATCCGCGAGATCGTCGAGTGGCTGCCCAAGTCCTATGCTGGCGACCATGAGGCCCGTCAGCACATGCACGAGGCTCAGTGCATCGCCGGTATCGCCTTCTCCTCGGGCCTGCTCGGCATCGTTCACTCCATGGCTCACAAGACCGGTGCTGCCTTCGAGAACGGCCACATCATCCACGGTGCCGCTAACGCCATGTACCTGGGCAAGGTCATCCAGTGGAACTCCAAGGATCCCCGTGCTGCCGAGCGTTACGCTTACGTGGCCAAGGAGATCCTGCACCTTCCCGGCGAGACCAACGAGGAGCTCATCGCTGCGCTCGTCCAGAAGATCCGCGACCTCAACGACCAGCTCAACATTCCGCAGTCCATCAAGGATTACGCGAATGGTGGCGTGAAGGTCGACGCCGAGAACCCGCAGATGGTTTCCGAGGAGGAGTTCCTCGCCAAGCTGCCCGAGATCGCCGCGAACGCCGAGCAGGACGCCTGCACGCCCGAGAACCCGCGTGAGACCAAGGCTGCCGACTTCGAGAAGATCCTCAAGGCCTGCTACTACGACACCGACATCGATTTCTAATCGACTCTTGTTATCGTAACGAGGGGCTCCGCACGTATCCGTACGGAGCCCCTTTCTTTTTTCTTTTAGAGAATGGGATAGTTATGGCTGCAATTTTCAATAGCCCCAGCAAGTACATCCAGGGTCCGGACGAGCTCGCCAAGCTCGGTTCCTATGTCGAGCCGCTCGGCGCTAAGGCCCTCGTCATCGTGACGCCTTCGGGCAAGAAGCGCGTCGGTGCCAAGATCGAGGGCGGCTTTGCCGAGGCTAAGGCCGAGCTGCTGTTTGAGGACTTTAACGGCGAGTGCTCCAAGGGCGAGGTCGATCGCCTGGTTGCGCTCGCTCGCGACAACGGTTGCGACATCATCGTCGGTGTCGGTGGCGGCAAGATCCTCGATACCGCCAAGGCCGTTGCCTACTACCTGGAGTCCCCGGTTATCATTTGCCCCACCATCGCTTCGACCGATGCACCGTGCTCGGCACTTTCGGTGCTCTACACCGATGACGGCCAGTTCGATAAGTACCTGTTCCTTAAGGCAAACCCCAACATTGTCCTGATGGATACGACGGTTATCGCGGCGAGCCCGGTGCGCCTGACGGTTTCCGGTATGGGCGATGCGCTCGCAACCTACTTTGAGGCACAGGCGACGCATGATGCCGACGGTGGCACTTGCGCCGGCGGCAAGGGCGGCATGGCTGGCTTGGCGCTCGCCAAGCTCTGCTACGAGACGCTTATGGCCGATGGCGTGAAGGCCAAGGTCGCGCTGGAGAAGGGCGCGCTCACGCCTGCCGTCGAGCATATCATCGAGGCAAACACGCTGCTCTCCGGCATTGGCTTTGAGAGCTCGGGCCTTGCTGCTGCTCATGCCATCCACAATGGCCTGACGATGCTGCCCGAGTGCCACGGCATGTATCACGGCGAGAAGGTCGCCTTTGGCACCATCGTCCAGCTGGTACTCGAGGATGCCCCGACCGAGAAGCTCGAGGAAGTCTTGGGCTTCTGCATTGAGCTGGGCCTACCGGTCACGATGAAGGAGCTGGGCGTTGCCGAGGTTACGCGCGAGCAGGCCATGATTGTTGCCGAGGCCGCCTGCGCGCCCGATGACACCATGTGCAACATGCCGTTTGAGGTGACGCCCGAGATGGTCGCAAACGCCATCCTGGGTGCCGACGCGCTGGGCCATTACTATCTCATGGATGAGTAAATCAAGCTAAGGAAGGGGCAAAGCCAGCAGATGACTTTGCCCCTTTTTGCTATGGTGCAAAGGGGTCAGGTTGCTTTGCACCAATTGTTGTTGATGGAAGGGCGGATTCTCGTATGGCGCTTCCCATGGTTTATGGCGGTCCCGGCCGGTATGTTCAGGGGCCGGGCGAACTTTCGCGTCAGGGCAGGTATTTGTCATGGTTGGGCTGCGCTGCCTATGTCTTGTTTGACCAGGGCACCGAGGATCGGCTGTGCAGGCAGATCGTCGATGGATTTCTGGACGAAGATCTAAGCGAGCCGTTCTTTAAGATCTATAACGGTCCGTGTACGGAAGAGGCCGTTGTCGAAATGGCCAAGGAAGCCCGGGCCGAGTATTGCGACATGGTGGTGGGCATTGGCGGCGGCAAGATGCTCGATATCGCCAAGGCCGTTGCGTTTTATTCCGAGCTGCCGTTGTGCGTATGCCCCACGGCAGCTTCGATGGACGGTCCGTGCAGCGCGATTTCCGATGCCGACCTGATGAGCGTTGTAGATGCGGCCTTTAGAAACGAACGCAATATGGCTAACGAACAGGCCAAGGTGACCAGACAAAAGCTCGTGCAGCTCATGTGCGAGGCATAGCTTGGCGCTTGATTGACCTTGTGCAATCGAGGCAGCGATAGGCCATGGGCTATTTGCCGCAAAGATGCTCCGCGTGTAATTTGCCCGAGGCGTGGGCCGATAGCGTATCATTATCTCTTGCTTGTTTGCACTGCTCAGGGAGGGGCCGCGCATGGCGCAGGAACACGATCTGTTTGATGACATTATCGAGATCAGCAAGGGTTTCGACTTTCTTAAAAACCCGCTTGGCGGCGTGACCGATGCACTCGATCCGTCGGCGCCGCAGTGGAATCCTGCCGACTACAAGGAGCGCCCGCGCGGCAACACCATTCCGTGCCTGACCTGCAAAAACGAAAAGAGCGGCTGCACCGCGTGCATGGACGTGTGCCCGGTCAACGCCATCGAGGTCGAGGAAGACGCTATCGAGATCCTCGACTCTTGTCGCAAGTGCGGCCTGTGCGCCGCGGCCTGTCCGACCGAGGCGATCATCTCGCCGCGCCTGGCGCCCAAAAACGTCTACGACGACATTGTCTCTGCGGCTACGAGTCACGAAACCGCCTACGTTACCTGCACGCGTGCCCTTAAGCGCATGCCGCGCGAAAACGAGGTCGTCGTTGCCTGCGTGGGCGATATTACGGCCGAGACTTGGTTCTCGGTGCTGGCCGACTATCCCAACGTGAGCGTCTACCTGCCGCTGGGCGTGTGCGATAAATGCCGCAACACCGGCGGTGAGGACATTCTGGGCGAGGCGATTGCGAAGGCCGAGGAGTGGTCTGGCACGGGTATGGGCTTGGAGGTCGACCCCAAGAGCCTCAAGTGCCATAAGCTTCGCGAGTACGAACGCAAAGAGTACATGGAAAAGATTGCCCGCACCACGGGCCTGACGGTGACCAAGCTCAATCCGGCGACGGCGGCGCTGGCCTCGGTGACGCAAAAGCTCAAGGCCCATCGCCATCAGATTACCCAACTGGAGCGCACACTCAACACCATGTGCGGCACCACGACGACTAAGCGTCGCCGTTCGCTCACGCACGGGCGCCAACTGGTGCTCTCGACGTTGCAAAACCACCCCGAGCTTGCCCAGAACATGCAGGTGAGCACGCCGGAATGCGACTTTGACAAGTGCACGTCGTGCGGCGAGTGCGTCAACGTGTGCCCCACGTTTGCCTGCGATTTGGTGGGAAGCGGTCGCTTTGCACTGGAGTCCACGTATTGCCTGGGTTGCGGAGCCTGCGTCAAGGTGTGCCCCGAGCATGCGCTTAAGTTGGTTGAGCATGATGCATCCAACCTGGTCGTCGTCGATCCCGAAGCCGAGGAAAAGGCCGCCCAGAAGGCGAAGGCTCACGAAGAAGCTGAGAAGGTCAAGGCCGAGGCAAAGGAAAAGCTCAACAAGATGCTCGACCAGGTGGAAAAGCTCGCGGACTAGCTAAAAGAGCGTAAATGATGGCCGGTGGGACAGGTACTGCCCCGCCGGCCAAAAAAGTTGCGGTGGAATAGTTCCTGTCTTGCCCTTAAGCTGGCCATTCTAGGAACTATTCCACCGCAACTAATAGATGGTTAGTTCATGCTACTTTGGTGGCCGGTTCGACCGGTACCGTTGCGCGTCACGGTTTCATGGAGCAAAAAGAACCCGGGGACCTGTTTGGTCTCGGTGTATTCCATAAGGATGCCGTCGGCGTTGTAGGTCTGCCCGCGTATAACGGCGAGTGCGTTAAAGTCGTCGAGATCGAGCACGCGCGTATCCTCGGGCGTGGGATGCTCGATCGTCACATCGCGTTTGCCCGTGGCAATCTTAATGCCAAGATCTTCTTCGAGGTAACGATAGATCGAATCGTTGACAATCTCGGGTGTCAGTCCCGGTACCTGTGAGCTTAGATAATAGGAGTCGTCGGAGCACACGGCTTGTCCGTCTGCATAACGGATGCGTTTGGCGCGTGTGAGCTCACAGCCTTCGGGAAACCCGGTAATCTTGGAGAGCGCCTTGCTGCAGATGAGGAGCTCAAAGACGGTGGTGACAGTCTTGAGCTCAAAGCCTCGGTTGACCGCGATTTCCTTAAAGGTCTCGAGTCCGCCGCCGCCACGACTCTTCTCGTCACTGATGTTGCGAATGACGCGCATGCCTTTGCCTTGCTGGGGGAGCACGTAACCATCTGCCGCAAGCATCGAGATGGCGCGACGGACCGTCATGCGCGAACAGTCAAACAGCTGCGTGAGCTCAGTCTCCGAAGGCAGATAACTCTGATAGGCGTATGTGCCGTCGTCAATCGACTGCTTCACGTTGTCATAAATAGTTTGGAAGATGGCTCGCGCCACGACGGTCTCCTAGAGCTGAGTGCGCGAGCGGTGGATGAGGACCGCTCGCGCAGGTGTCGATCGATTTACTTGCTGGGGTCGATTATATATTTACCCATGGCACGCAGAGCTGGGTCTGACAGGATGGCGCCGAGTTCGTCGAGGGAAGCCACCTTGGCGACCATCGAGGATACGTCGAGCCTGCCAGAGTCGATGAGCTCGAGCGCGCGACGCTGCGTATAAGGGTTGATGTAGGACGAAGTAAGCACAAGCTCCTTCTGGAAGACCTCGAAGGGCTTGACGGTGATTGTCTCATCGGGCTTGGTGAGGCCGAATATCATGACCGTAGCCTTGTGGCCGGCGATCTGGATGGCCTGCTCGATGGTGACGGGCTTGCCAACACACTCGATAACGACATCGACGTTGCCGACGCCCTCCTGCTTCAGGCGGGCCGGGACGTCCTCGTGGATGGAATCAATTGCCAGGTCGGCGCCGAGTTTGAGCGCAACCTCGCGCTTGCCTTCGACGGGCTCGAGCAAGACAACCTTGGTGGCGCCGGCGTTTTTAGCAAGCTGCATCATGAGCAGACCGATCATGCCACCGCCGATAACGACAGCTGTGCTGCCGGGCTTGATGTTGCACATATCGATGCCGTGCAGGCAGCAGGCGACGGGCTCGGTCATAGCACCCTGCTCAAAGCTGGTGTGATCGCCCAACTTGTAAACTTGCTGCATATCGACGGAGCAGTACTCGGCAAAGCCGCCGTTAACAGTGGTGCCGTAACCGGTCATATGCTCGCAGTAGTGGTTGATTCCGTCGCGGCAGGGTTCGCAGCAGCCGCAGGGATGGTTTGGGTCGATGCACACGCGATCGCCCGGTTTAAAGCCAGCGACGTCGCTGCCCACGGCCTCGACAACGCCCGCAAACTCATGACCAAGGATCGTGGGCGGGGTAACGTCGGCTGCACCCTTGTCGCCTTCATAGATATGAACGTCGGTACCGCAGACGCCGCAAGCTTTGACGTTGATCAGAACGTCGCGCCTGCCCACGGCCGGCTTTGCCGATTCCTCGACTCTGAGGTCGTGCTTTCCATAGAAGACCGCGCTTTTCATGGTGACTCCTTAACGTGGCGGTGAATGTTGTAATGAAGTATAGGTATGTCTATAGATATAGACAAGCACATCTAGACAAGTAGAAAAGAAATTTTAAATGCAGCCATAAGGTATGTCAGATTTAGCAGGCAAAACACTGGACTCATACCGTTTACGGCCAACAATCAACCGTTTACCGACCGTAGTATTTATGCTAACTTGTCTAGATAAGTGATATGATAAAAATAGAAGCGCAAGAAGTCAGGGAAGCGGGCCCACCCGTCCTATTGCACGAGGTACACGCAAACGGCGCGTCTGCGGTCTCGAGTGAAGCCAAAACCGCAGTCGCTCCGAATGAAGAGAGGGGGATTCCCCGTCATGATGCAAAAGATACAACGTTTCGGCGGTGCAATGTACACGCCTGCAATTCTTTTCGCATTTTCCGGAATCGTCGTCGGCCTGGGTACGTTGTTTACCACCGAGGCGATCTTTGGCGAGATGGCCACTGCGGGCCATCTTTGGTTTGATTGCTGGAATGTGCTGCTCCAGGGTGGTTGGACGCTCTTTAACCAGATGCCGTTGCTGTTTTGCGTAGCGTTGCCAATCTCGCTCGCGAACAAGCAGAACGCTCGCTGCTGCATGGAGGCTTTGGCCATCTACCTTACCTTCAACTACTTTGTTAGCACAATCTTGGGGCAGTGGGGCCCTGTCTTTGGGGTCGACTACTCTGTCGAGGCGGGCAGCGGTACTGGTCTTGCCACTATCGCAAGCATCAAAACGCTTGATATGGGCATCATGGGCGCGCTCATTATCTCTGGTATCGCCACGATGCTGCATAATAAGTTCTTCGACACCGAGCTCCCCGAGTGGTTGGGCGTGTTCTCGGGTTCCGTGTTCATCTATATGATCGGTTTCTTCGTTATGGTTCCGGTCGCTCTTATCGCCTGCCTGGTGTGGCCGCATGTTCAGGCTGCTATCTCTGCCTTCCAGGGATTCATCCTTTCCGCCGGTACGTTTGGCGTGGGTGTCTTTGCTTTCTTCGAGCGCGTGCTGATCCCTACAGGCCTGCACCACTTTATCTATACGCCGTTCTATTACGACAACGCGGCGGTCAACGGCGGCATCTTTGCTGCTTGGGCCAATATCCTGCCCCAACTGGCTGCCGATCCGAGCATTGCTCTTAAGGATGCCGCACCCTGGGCTGCCTATACCTGCCCTGGTTGGACTAAGGTCTTCGGCTCGCTTGGCGTCGCCATTGCGTTTTATATGACCGCCAAACCCGAGCGCAAGCAGCGCGTCAAGGCTCTGCTGATCCCGGTCACCCTTACCGCTATGCTTTGCGGTATCACCGAGCCGCTTGACTTCACCTTCCTGTTCATCGCGCCCGGCCTGTTCGTCGTCCACTGCGTGCTCGGAGCGCTCGGCTGCATGGCTCAAAACCTCCTTGGCGTCGTGGGTATCTTCGACGGCGGCATCATCTCGATGCTCTCGTGGGACTGGCTGCCCCTTTGGGCCGCACACGGTCTGCAGTACGCCATCTCCATCCTTGTCGGTCTGTGCTTTACCGCCCTTTGGGTCGTGGTCTTCCGTTTCCTGATCGTCAAGTTCGACTTTAAGACCCCCGGTCGCGAGGATGACGATGTTGAGGTCGAGCTCAAGTCCAAGGCCGACTACAAGCAAAAGCAGGGCGGTGCTGCTGGCAAATCGGTCGCCCAGAGTAAAGATGACGAGCGCTTGGTGCTTGCCGAGAACATCCTCGATCTGCTCGGTGGCGCGGATAACATCATCGATGTAACTAACTGCGCTACCCGTCTGCGCGTTAACGTCAAGGACAAGAGCGTCGTTGCGCCCGAGGCTTCCTTCAAGGCGATCGGTACGCATGGCTTGGTGGTCCAAGGCCAGTCAATCCAGGTCATCATCGGCCTTACCGTCCCGCAGGTTCGCGAAAAGTTCGAGAGTCTTCTGAAGTTCGAGAGTCTTCTGTAAACCATCGTCCATCGAAACAATCGGCCTTGCAGAGCCGGTATGCACCGCAAGGCCGATTCTAGAGATAAAAAACTCCACTTCTAGGTAACAGTTCCAAACCGTACAGGCCGCGTGCGGGGATGGATTGAGCAAGCGGCCAGAATGAGGAGGACATCATGTCCAAGAAAAACTATGCCGTGACCATTGCCGGCGGTGGCTCTACCTTCACTCCGGGCATCGCTCTGATGCTGCTTGAGGAGCGCGACCGCTTCCCGGTCAACAAGGTGACCTTCTACGACAACAACGCCGAGCGCCAGGAGACCGTGGCCAAGGCCTGCGAGATCTACTTCCATGAGAACGCTCCCGAGGTTGAGTTCAACTACACCACCGACCCCGAGACCGCATTCACCGGGACCGACTTCGTCCTTGCTCACATCCGCGTCGGCCTGTACGCCATGCGTGAGCTCGACGAGAAGATTCCTCTCAAGTACGGCTGCGTTGGCCAAGAGACCTGCGGCGCCGGCGGTATCGCCTACGGCATGCGCTCCATCGGCGGCGTCATCGAGATCCTCGACTACATGGAGAAGTACAGCCCCAACGCCTGGATGCTCAACTACTCCAACCCCGCGGCTATCGTCGCCGAGGCTTGCCGCGTGCTGCGCCCCAACAGCCGCATCATCAACATCTGCGACATGCCGATCGACCTCATGGATAAGATGAGCCGTATGTGCGGCATCAAGGATCGTCGCGAGCTGCAGTATAGCTACTACGGCCTCAACCACTTTGGTTGGTGGAGCAAGATCTACGACAAGGACGGCAACGACCTCATGCCGCAGATTAAGGAGCACATGGCTAAGAACGGCTACCTGGACGGCATCGAGCACGAGGCCGGTAAGGAGCAGCATGTCGAGGAGAGCTGGATTCACACCTTCGGCAAGGCCAAGGATGTCTATGCTGTCGATCCCGAGACGATTCCCAATACCTACCTCAAGTATTACCTGTACCCGGACTATGTCGTCGAGACGTCTGACCCCAACTACACTCGCGCCAATGAGGTTATGGACGGCCGCGAGAAGAAGGTCTTTGGCGCTTGCCGCGACATCATCGCCAAGGGTACTGCCAAGGACGGCGGCTTTGAGCCAGATGTACATGCCAACTACATCGTCGACCTTGCCTGCGCGCTGGCCGAGAACACGCTCGAGCGCTTCCTGCTGATCGTCCCCAACGATGGCGCTGTGCCCAACTTCGACCCGACGGCCATGGTCGAGGTGCCTTGCATCGTCGGTTCCAACGGCTTTGAGAAGATCTGCCAGGGCCCGATTCCGCAGTTCCAGAAGGGCCTGATGGAGCAGCAGGTTTCCGTCGAGAAGCTCGTTGTCCAGGCTTGGGTCGAGGGCAGCTACCAGAAGCTCTGGCAGGCGCTCACGCTCTCCAAGACCATTCCTTCGGCGAGCGTTGCCAAGCAGATCCTGGACGAGCTCATCGAGGCCAACAAGGATTTCTGGCCCGAGCTTAAGTAAGGACTACTGTCTCGAACCTCACGCATCTCTGCTTCATTTGCGCCGCCGCGGTGTCCGGATTCGCCCGGATGCTGCGGCGGCGCTATACTTATGAGGTTTGAAGTACCTGTACCAAAAGGAGCTGTCGTGTCCCTTTCCATCGGTATCGTGGGCCTGCCCAACGTGGGCAAGTCGACGCTGTTCACCGCGCTTACCAAAAAGACCGGCCTTGCCGCCAACTATCCGTTTGCCACGATCGACCCCAACGTGGGTATCGTCGATGTGCCCGATAGCCGCCTGCAAAAGCTCGCCGACATCGTCAACCCCGGTCGCATTGTGCCGGCGACGGTCGAGTTTGTCGACATCGCAGGTCTGGTGAAGGGCGCTAACGAGGGCGAGGGCCTGGGCAATCAGTTCTTGGCAAACATCCGCGAGACCGACGCTATCTGCGAGGTCGTGCGCTACTTTAAGGACCCCAACGTCATGCGTGAGGTGGGCCGCACGGGCGAGTTCGTCGACCCTGCCGGTGACGCCGACACCATCATGACCGAGCTCATCCTGGCCGACATGGGCACGCTCGAGAAGCAGCTGCCCAAGCTCGAGAAGGAGGCCAAGCGCGACAAGGAGCTCATGCCCAAGTTCGAGGTGGCCAAGCGCCTGCTTGCCTGGCTCAACGAGGGCAAGCGCGCCGCATCCATGGAGATGACTGACGAGGAGCGTGCCGCCGCCAAGGGCCTGTTCCTGCTCACCATGAAGCCCATCCTGTATGTGGCCAACGTGGACGAGGATATGCTTAACGAGGACCTGGCGCCCATCGATGGCGTCAAGCCGCTGCCGATCTGCGCCAAGATCGAGGCAGAGCTTTCCGAGCTCGATCCCGAGGACGCCGCCGACTACCTGGAGAGCCTGGGCCTGGAGCAGCCCGGTCTGGACGTGCTCGCGCAGGCGGCCTATAAGCTGCTCGGCCTGCAGTCGTTCTTTACGGCTGGCGAGATGGAGGTCAAGGCCTGGACGGTTCGTCAGGGCGCGACCGCCCCGCAGGCCGCCGGCGTCATCCACACCGATTTTGAACGCGGCTTTATTAAGGCCGAGGTCATTGGCTACGACGACTACATCGAGCTCGGCGGCGAGCAGGGCGCCAAGGCCGCCGGCAAGCTGCGTATTGAGGGCAAGGACTATGTCATGGCCGATGGCGACGTCGTGCACTTCCGCTTTAACGTGTAAGGACGACGCGCATGTTTAAATATGGCAAAAAAGCTGGCTACATGGGTATTGCGCTGCTCGTACTTGCGGTGATTCCGCTGGTGGTTGCAGCGTGTGTTATCCCCAACATTGGCCCCGAGGTGGCAACGAAGTTTAACGCAGCCGGCGAGGTGACGCGCTGGGGTAAGAGCTACGAGCTGCTGGCACTGCCGGTGCTCAACCTGCTGCTGAGCGTGGCGACGTACTTTACGGCAGGACGCCAGGCTAAAAACAATGATGACTCCGCCTCCATGGCGCGCATCGTGTGCGAGCGCTACCTGCGCAACGGTTGCATCACGGGTGTGTTCCTCAACGTGATCAACGTCTACTTTATGTATTCGGCGATTACCGGTATGGGCTTTGGCCTGGGCTTTTAGCTTGCGCCTTTAGGCAACGAGCCTGCACGCATATTCGATGGCTGCTGCGAGGCCGCCGCTCGATCGTGGTTGAAAGACTACATCGGCGGCGGCCTCGTTTTCGTATCCGGCACCGCGAAGGCAGAGCGCGATACCGGCTTCCAGGAGAAGGGGCAGGCCACGTTGACTGGTTGCGATTACGGCAGCCTGATTGAGCGAGCAGCTGTGCGCTTGGCATTGGATGGCAAGTTCACCTTGCGCCGGGCAAGGGGCCAGAACGGCGGCGACGCGACTTGATAGCAATGCAAATGCTGTGCGCTCATCGGGCGAAAGGTATTCTGCTTCAACGACGACGAGCTTGGGCGGCGCGCTGTTTGTGCGAAGCGTGGCTCGGTACATGCGGACCGAAGAACCCGACATAGAAAACTCCTGTGTATTCGGCAAAACGTAAACTATAGTTTACGTTTATGTTCGGCTCCATTTCAAACTCGGCTGCATGGACGAACGTGCGAAACAGATTCTTGGCAGGCGGGTCGAAGAGACACGCAGGGACCTTGGTATCTCCAAGGTTGATTTTTGTGTGGCGACAGGAATCAGCCGACCCTACCTCGACCGAATCGAAGATGGGACGGCAAATTTCACGCTCAAGGTTCTATTTAAGATCGCACCCGCACTCGGCATGACGGTGTCAGAGCTTCTCGAGGGTATCGAATAGGGGATACCCGTCGACAACTGAACTACGCCATGGGGATGCGGTCGTGGTTGACTTGGCTGTAGAACAGGCGCTGGATCTCGGCCGCATCGCGTGACTGGCCGAGTGCCCACATGGTCTTGGCCACGAGCGTCTCGGTGGTCATGTCGTCGCCGCGCAGAATGCCCGGATGATCGGCGTAAGCACGGCCGACCTCATAAACGCCCAGATCGAGGCCCTCTTCGGGGACCTGCGTGGTCATAACGACGGTGCGACCCGAATCGACCCAGCGGAAAATTGCCTCTTGGAACGACTCGCCCGACTCGCCAAACTCGGGGATACCGCCAATGCCAAAGGTCTCCAGAATCACGGCGTCGTAGCTGTCGGCAAGGGCGTCGAGGATGCCCGGGTTCACGCCGGGCGTAAGCTTGAGTACAAATACGCGCGGGTCGATGCTGTCGTAGAAACGCACCGGGTTTTCGCCCTGATGCGTGCCGTGGAGCCCGTTGCGCACGATGCGGTCGTTGCGGATGTAGGCAATGGGCGGATAGTTGACGCTAATGAACGCGTTAAAGCTCATGGTGCGCTGTTTGCGGGCGCGCGTGCCGGCAATGGCGACGCCGCCAAACACAATTGACACATCGTGCGAATGCTCGTCGAGCGCGTAGAGCAGGCTCTGATACAGGTTGAGCTTGGCGTCGGTAAAGGGGTTGCCCATGGGCTTTTGCGAGCCGGTGAGCACGATGGGCTTGGGGCTGTCCTGAATCAGATAGGAAAGCGCCGCCGCGGTGTAGCTCATGGTGTCGGTGCCGTGCAGGACCACAAAGCCGTCGTGGTCGGCATAGCCCTCGACGATGACGTCGCGGATACGCATCCAGTCGCTCGGGCGCATATTGGTACTGTCGATGTTCATGGGCTGTACCACGTCGAGCTCGCAGAGGTCCGAGATCTCGGGGACGCTCTGGGCGAGCTCCTCACCGGTCAGGGCGGGGGAGAGGCCGTTGCCGTCCTCGGTCGATGCGATGGTGCCGCCCGTGGCGATGAGAAGGATGCGCTTCATGCTGGTATTCCTATCGTATTTGCCGCCGCAAGGGCGGAGTCGTTCGGCAGTATTGTGGCACAGGGCGTCCAATGTTCAAACGTATTACATCATCTGTAACGTTTGGTAACACTTCAATTGCCGTCAAATAGGGGCCCTGGTCGTGCGTTTGCCGTGCGCTGATGGCTGCGAGGGACGAGAAACCCCATATAACGTGTACACTATGGAAGTTATTTTCGTTCATTCACGCGGGTGGGCACCGGCTCCCCGCCAACAAGAGGGGGAAACCATGGATCAAAAGGCTTCCGCAAAGGTCCTCGTACTCGACTTTGGTGCGCAGTACGGTCAGCTCATTGCCCGTCGCGTCCGCGACCTCAACGTGTATTCCGAGATTGTCCCCTGCGACATCTCGGCCGACGAGATTCGCGAGATGAACGCCTCTGCGCTCATCCTTTCCGGCGGCCCGGCTTCTGTGTATGCCGAGGACGCTCCGTCCATCGATCCTGCCATCTTTGACCTGGGCCTTCCCGTCCTGGGCTTCTGCTACGGCCATCAGATCACGGCCGTGACGCTTGGCGGCAAGGTCGGCCACTCCGAGGTGGGCGAGTACGGCCGCGCCACCATCACGCGCACGGCCGGCGCCAAGCTCTTTAACTCCACGCCCATGGAGCAGACCGTGTGGATGAGCCACCGCGACGCCGTGTCCGAGGTGCCCGAGGGCTTTACCGTTACCGCCAGCACCGACGTGTGCCCAGTTGCCGCCATGGAGTGCGTCGAGCGCAAGATCTTCACCACGCAGTTCCACCCCGAGGTCAAGCACTCCGAGTACGGTCAGCAGCTGCTGAGCAACTTCCTGTTTGAGATCTGCGGCCTGGAGCCCAACTGGAGCATGGACAACCTGGTCGAGACCATGACGGCCGAGTTCCGCGAGAAGGTCGGCGACGACCGCGTGATTCTGGCCCTGTCCGGTGGCGTCGACTCTTCCGTCGTGGCTGCACTGGGCGCCCGCGCCGTGGGCAAGCAGATGACCTGCGTGTTCATCAACCACGGTCTGCTTCGCAAGGGCGAGCCCGAGCAGGTGGAGGAGGTCTTCACCAAGCAGTTTGACGTCGACTTTATCCACGTCCACGCCGAGGACCGCTATGCCGAGCTTCTGGCCGGCGTGACCGAGCCCGAGGAGAAGCGCCGCATCATCGGCACGCAGTTCTGGAAAGAGTTCTTCGCCGTGGCGCAGCAGCTCGAGACCGACGGCAAGCCGGTCAAGTACCTGGCTCAGGGCACCATCTACCCCGACATCATCGAGTCCGGCGCTCGCAAGACGGGCGGCAAGACGGCCACTATCAAGAGCCATCACAACCTGATCCCGTTCCCCGAGGGCGTACACTTCGACCTCATTGAGCCGCTCGATCACTTCTTTAAGGACGAGGTCCGCGCGCTTGGTCTGGCACTGGGCCTGCCGGGTCACATCGTGTTCCGTCAGCCTTTCCCGGGCCCGGGTCTGGCCATCCGCATCATCGGTGCGGTCGACAAGGAGAAGCTCGAGATCCTCAAGAACGCCGACGCCATCGTGCGCGAGGAGCTCGATGCTTACAACCAGCGTCTGTTTGAGCAGACCGGCGAGCGCAACTCTGAGCACAGCTGCTGGCAGTACTTTGCGGTTCTGCCCGACATTAAGTCCGTGGGCGTTATGGGCGACGAGCGCACCTATCAGCGCCCGATCATCCTGCGCGCCGTCGAGTCCAGCGATGCCATGACCGCCGACTGGGCCAAGCTGCCCTACGACGTGCTGGCCCGCATCTCCGGCCGCATCGTGGCCGAGGTTCCCGGCGCCAACCGCGTGTGCTACGACATCACGTCCAAGCCGCCCGCGACCATCGAGTGGGAGTAGTCAATAGCCCTTTGCGGGGGAGGCCGGAAACGGCCTCCCCCGGTTTTTATTTGCATGCTATGGGTGCTCGTGCGCTGTGCTGTAGCGTACGCGGCGCATATAAGCCCATCTCTTTATTTCTTGAGCTGTTTAACTTGGATGACTGTTTGCTGGCATGGTTTCCAATGCCTGTAATCATCGGTGTTACACCATCAATCTATTGCGAAATAATGCTGACCGGCCGATAGCCTTCGTGGGCGAGGTCGGCTCGGGTTGGTACTCAAATAGCGCTCACGATGTTTTTGGTACCTATTAACTTGTACTTATTGATAGTAAAAACGAGTACCGACCTTGGGGAATTCGTTATCGCACAATTCTTTTAATTCAATTTGGAGGGCCCCGACATTTGGCTTAATACAAACGGGCCGATCCTGGGCTAATTATTTGCCGTCGGTACAACGCCATCCGATTCACGCCTTGGAAGGGTGTTGCCATGCACGTGAAGTGCGTAGTGAATGAAGGTGGTGTGAACGTGGGTTCATAGCTGTGTGCGAACTGTTGATTCTACGGGTCCTCGGCGCTTGTGCCGGCGGACAGTATGAGCATGCAGCGGTGCGCGACGCAGATGGACACTGGGGGGACGTTGGGATATCTGACGGCAGGCTAGCTGGCTTGACACGACGAAAAGACAAGCGGGGCCGAACGGAGGAGTGTGTAGAATAACTTCAATGAGAGTCGATAGTGAAAGCGTGGATACCATGAGACATGTATTTAAGGCCAAAAAGCTGGGTTGGGGCGATGATAAGACCGAGGGCATTTGGTTCGATGCCGACGATTACACCAAAGAAGAGGCTGAGGCGGAGTTCAAGCCTTATCAGGGGGTAACTCAGAGAGGCTATGACTACACCGGGTACGAGTATGATGGGGAGCGCTATCATCACTACACCTATCTTGGCGAATTCGAGGATGATGACATGCCTATCAGCGATGCTGATCTTTGGAATCGAAAGTAGGCGCACCCTCCCGCGCGGCCATCGACAGCCCGCCGTTTCGCCCTTGGCCATTTACTGCTCTTCCTAATTAAGGAACAGCACGGAGTAATAAGAAACATGCCTCCTTTGTGTTGTGGTTTGATGGCCTTGTGGTAGTGCCGATATTATTGGGGTCCTTGGCGAGCCGGTACATTGCGTTGCGGCTTATGCGCAGCATCGCGCACGCCTCGTCGGCGCCGAATATCGCGTTGGTCGATGCGATGAGCCTCACCTGGCTCCTGCTAGTGCTCTTGGTCATGGTCGTCCTCGAGCTCCTTTCGTCTCGAGGCTCCCTCGCGTGCCCGGCCGCGGGCGGTTCCCGGGGCGGTCGCCGCCGTCATTTCCTCCCGCTCCTCGACTCGATGTAGGCGTCCACCGACGCCCTCGAAACCAGGAGCTTCCTTCCGAGCCTGTACGAGTCGATCTCGCCCGACCAGATGAGGTCGTATGCCTTGTTTCGGCTCGCCCTCATGTACTCCTGCATCTCGATCACCGTCATCCATTCGTCCCGATCTTGGCTTCCCTCGGGCGCGGCGCATTCGGCTGTGCGTGCCATGGTTCCTCCAATCTTCCCGTGCGGCACCGCGCGAGGACACCGCACGACACCGTGTGCCTTTTCGTCTGCGCGACGATTGAACCGCCTGATGGCGATTAGTGAGCACGGCGCGAGCGGAGATGGGTCGAGGTGGGTCGAGCTGGCCGGGCCTTCACGAAACGGCCATGAGCCGCACGCCTTGGCTCGCAGCTAAGTCCCTGAAAAGTAAAAGGCGCCCATGCGGGCGCCTGCCTAGTAGCTGGAGTTGTTCGGTTGTGGTCGGAATGCTTCTCTTCCGCGGTGCTGTCGTCCGGGGTCCGGCATCTGTCGTTCGTCTCTTCTGTCGTGTTTGCTGTTGCGTGTTCTGCGAGCGACCTTGCACAGGTTTTTCAGCCCGTTGCCCCAGGTGCACCCGGGTAAATGGCACCCACCCGCTGGGACATGGACATTGCGGAAGGGCCGTCTGGGCAAGCTAGAGTGGACGAGCGGACGACGGCAACCCGATCAGAGACTCTATTTAACCCCAAAGATCTTTTCTCTTGCTCATGCGATGACGTTGTAAAGATTAGTCGCGCTCGGAATCCACACACGCACCCGAGGGGCTCTGCTGTTGTCGGACTCTCATCGGGTTAAAAGAGGCGAAAAGATCGCAAAACTAGTCCTGTACGCGGATTTTTCCGTGCTCTTCAAGCCATTCGAGCATGTACTCGATGATGTCCCTCTCGTCCTGGAACACGTCGTCGAACGCATACGAAGCCCAATCGCCTTCCTTTGCCCCTTCGAAGAACCTTCTCAAAGTCCTTGTCTCGGCCCAGTCGAGCGCCCTCTCGATATCTTCTTGTTCGTTGCGACTTAGGGAGTCGAATACGTCTCTCTCAACGCCATGCAGAAGCAGGGTGTCATAGAAATGCGCGCGAGTGTTGATGCCCTGCTGTTTGAAGTACTTGTATGGATGGGCTGCGGGTGCCATTGCCGTTTCAAGCCAATGTTGCCTGATCTCTTCGTCCCGCATGATGCCGTAGTCGAGCGTTCGACAGTATTTCCCCGCAAGGTAATCGGGATGCACATCCAGCGCCTTGGCGCAAGCATCGAGAAGCTCTGGGGTCATCTCTCCGTCGTTTACCCCGTCTCTGATCTGGCGGCTGCTCCATTCGGTTTTCTTTGCGAGTCCGTTCATGCTCACGCCGCGCTGACTGCATACCCATCTGAACCAGTCCCTGTTTATCGGCTGCTTGCGCTTTATCCGGTTTGCCATCGATACCTCCAAGTGAGGGGATTAAGCCAAAACATTCCACTGTGCAATCCCCGTTAGTACAAGTAGAATTTCAATTAAAGGTACCGAGGGATTATCCCGCACCCCTTGACCAGCAGTTTATCAAAAACAAATCAGGGAGGCAATTATGAAGAAGACGGATGCAAGACATCAATCCGCATCGAGAACAATAAGCCACTTTAACCCCGGCAACGAACAAACAGCCCTAAACGAAGCAGGCCCCTTATGGGGTCGTGGGACAGTGCGTCAAAAACGGATGGAGTACGGGAAAGGAACCGAAATGATCGGAGAACTGACAAAGCGCTCATTCGAGGTACCAGCCATTCTCGAACGGCATAACGCTTTCGAGCAAGAGGTGTGCAGAACGGTGTTTCAGGACAAGTACAGCTCCAGCGTGAAGACCTACCACGTCATCGATCATCTTATTTCTCGAGGCGATGAGCTCGGGCTCATGGACGTCCCAAGCTATCTCGCGGCGATAGAGGCGCTGAAGAGGTTCAGCTCCTATCACGCTGGCCTAATCAGGGGTTTTGCCGGCGAGCGACGGGCCTTCTACGCGATCAAGCATGTCGGGTCCGGCTTCGAGCAGCTGGTCAATGCCGAGCTGGACTACGAGGGCGAGCACGATGAGTTCGACCAGATCCTCGTCGGCCGGCAGGGCCTTGTGATAGTCGAAGTGAAGAACTACTCCTCCTCGGCGGCGATCGGGAGCGACGGGATCCTGAGGTTTGAGGACGGAAGCGGGCGCATGCTCAACGTCGGGGAGAGGATGGCCTCCAAACGTTACGTCTTGCGCGAGGTAGTGTCCAACGCAATTGGGCGCGAGCTCCCTGATGGAGCGATCGTCTCCCTTGTCGTCAACGCCAACGAGAAGGCCTCTATTCGAAACGATTCTGATCGAGTCGAGGTTCAGAGCACGGGCAGCATCGCGCATCGAGTCGAGGAGCTGCTGAGAGGCGACGAGGTCCTAGGGGTCGAAGACGTCTCCGCCATCAAGATGGCGCTTGAGGCCGCTCACCATCCCATTGAGATCGAGCCAGAGATCGATTTCGAGTATGTATCAGCAACCCTGCATGAGGCCCTCTCGCTGATCGCCCGATCGGTTGCGGAGGAGAAAGAGGACGAGGATTTCGCTCGCGTGTCCGCTCCCGAGAGCGAGACCTGCTCGGTATCTCAGGCGCGGAGGCCGTCTCCTGCGCTCATCTCGGGTGCAGTGGCTCTTCTTTTGGGCATTGCGGGCGGATACGTGCTCGGATCAACGGGAAAATGGAGGTAAGCAGATGAACGACGTTATGGAACGCACCGCTACAAGCTA
Source organism: uncultured Collinsella sp. (assembly GCA_902461085.1). Lineage (GTDB taxonomy): Bacteria > Actinomycetota > Coriobacteriia > Coriobacteriales > Coriobacteriaceae > Collinsella. Next base: position 30,056 of record CABPWH010000004.1, read on the forward strand.
CGCGGCGATTGATGCGATGGGCAACGAAGCAAGCGATTTCCAGGGCATGTTCAAATCCCTTGTCGATGCGACGAGCGGCATCACCGGGCCTCAGGCTGGCCTTCTCGGATGCCTCGTCGTTTCCATTGCCGGGGTGGCGGGATATGGAATATACGCCCTTTGTGACCTGGTCAAATCCGGACACCCCGTCGAGCTCACCTCTGGAGGGGTGCGCTTCGCGGCGAATATGGCAGCGCTCGGCGAGGCGGGCAGCCTCTAATCGGCAGACAGGAGAATCGATGCAGGTGAATGAGATACCTTCGATCGGGACCACGTTGACTTACGGCGAGGCAATCAAAGCATACGACCGCTTCGAGCGGACGATGCTCGAAAAGGCGTACGGGGCCGGACTCCTGCCCGCGGTGGGGCTGTACGACCTGCTCTGGCAGCTTGAGTCGCTCGCGCAGAAGTTCGGAATCGAGGGCAAGGGGGCCTTCTCGAGGCTCAAGAGGGAGATCCGATCGTTCTCGAGCGAGAGGACCGCTCTGGCGAACGGGGTGAACGGCGAGAGGTTCTACCTGCTGCAGGATGAATCGGCGCTCAAGCAGCATGACGAGACGCACCTTTTCAAGGTCGGAATCGACGGGGACAAGCTCGCCGGCGACCTCGACGAGGCCCTCGAGCTGCTTTCAAAAGAGTCTGCCAGGGTCGACGTGTACGCCGACACCTATTCACCCGACCGATCTGAACGGGATTCCGACAGGCTGGGCAAAGACCCCTTCATGAAATGGGCCGGAATCGGGTTTTGCGTGATGATGGCCTGTTTAGGAATCTCGATGCTGGTCCATTCGGTCTTCCAAATCGGCTTCTGCTCCAAGTGGTTTATCTGATGCAGAAGCCATTGGACGAGCAGTCTTTCAAAAAAATAGGGCAGAATCGCTTTCACGATCCCGCCCCGCAAACCCGAGGGTTTCTAACTGGAACCTATTATGCAGCTAGGTGGCGTCTTATCAACCCCCCCCCCGCGTAACAGACTCCATTGTCGGTAAACGCTCCGCCAAGGGCTGATCGCCTCTCTAGACGAGCTTCTTGCGCGTCTCCTTCAGTATGCCCTTCTTGAAATCGGACCACTTGCCGAAGAACTTCTCGTCCGTCGCGGTGGCGGTGTGCTCCGCGTATTTGATTGCCGTGAGTTCCATGGTGCAGATATAGTCCGCCGCCTGCGAAAGCCGGTACTCGGAGGGCTGCGCCGATCGGTAGACGACGGCGTCCTTCGACAGCGCGTACTCGACCGCGCGGTGCAGCGACTCGGCGATGGAGTGCTGGCCGTTGTCGTAATAGACCTTGACCATATCGTAGGATTGCAGCTCCGCGAGGTTGTCGAACAGGAAGTTCACGATATCCCTTCGCATCGCCCCCGCGAGCTTGTCGAGCGAGGCGAACTGCTTGGTCGCGTATGCGAAGGTGTGGTACTTTACGGGCATGTGGCGGAAGAAGACGCGGAACGAGCCGAGCATCATCTTGCGCGTCCTCAGGTCGAGCCCCGAGTACTGGTCCTTGCCGTTCATGAGCGGCGACGCATGGAAGGGTATGTCCGGGAGCCCCTTGGCGCGAAGGGCGCCCTCATATGCCGCGATCGAATTCGCGATGTTTTCGGATTGGTCGTGCATGACGACGGTGAGCAGGTAGTGGCGGTCGGAGAGGCCGTCGCTTCCCGACTCGTCGACGAAGATGCTGAGTTCTCGCATTGTTCTCCTGGATAAGAAAAAAGCCGGGGAAAACGTCCCCGGCACTTGGAAGCCTTCCTAACGGAAAACCAATTACCTTATATCATGTACTGTCCGGAAATTCAAGGGAGCTCGAAGCGTTTCCAGACGTCGGCGGAATCTCAAAGCCCGCTCGCCAACTCATGGGCAAGCCACCTGAGACTACTCACTTCACCCGCGGACGACGAAGAGCTGCGACCTGCGGTTTTTCAATCAGCATGAAAGCCGCCCGCGTTAATTCGCTTGCGATTGCAGCTGGCGGCTTGCGGGCAAAAGGGCGGTTGAGTTTCAAAACGGGCGTTTTCGGCGATATCGAGCCTCCAAAGGCGGCTCGCTGTGCCCTTTGGGACAAAAACAAAAACTCAAAGCCCTGAGTTTGAAAAAAGTTTTTAGAGTTGTCCCAGCTTTTGTCCCCAAAGCCGACGAAACGCGACATGGTGTCACCCGGCGGTACTCGGCTCGAGGCGGCACCGAAAACTGGGCGCAACTGGAATGACGGGGCGGCAAAACTATAACCATCGAGTGGGAGTAAACGATATTCGTTGATTTCAAGCCTCTGACCTGCGAAAACAGGTCGGGGGCTTCTTATTTTGCAACCTCTGTGCAACCTTTGCGGTTTCGCGCCCCGTGAACAGGGGACGTAGCACTGTTCACGTCTGGGCCCATATCGGCACCGATCATTGCCCGCGCTGCTTCTGCTTGCGCTTCAGCTTCCGCTGCTCGAGGCACGTCGCCCGGTGTTCCTCGCCAGAGGAGAGCTGGCCGTTCCTTGCGAAACCGCGAGGCCACCTATATCCGCTTGCTGCGGGCTTGCTTGAACCAGTTCCTCTTGAAAGAGCCTATACCTCCGAAGAACTTGTTGTACGTCTCACCGTCCTCCTTGGCCTCGTACTTGACCAAGGCAAGTTCGATAGTACAGAGGTAATCCGCCACTTGCTCGAGGCGGTAGTCGGTCATCGAGGTCTTGCGGCGTCGGACGACCCCTTTTGAGAGGACCTTGCCCACCGAGTCGTCTCGCCCACGGAACAGAAGGAGCGCATCCTCGCGACCTTCGGCGACCTGTGCTGCGAGATGGAGGGCTGCACCATCGCGCAGGGCCCTTTCCAAAGCGAAGTGTCGAGCCGAAGTGTTGAGCGTCGGCCCTGAATGTTCAATGGCCGTTGTTTTCTGCCCCTCAAGTGGTGAACTTCTCTTCGGGGCTGTTGATTCCCCCACGCGCCCCCTTCCGTTCTCTGTGTTCCCCTTATACTCCTTGTACAAGGAGGTAAGAAGTCATGGACAAGACCGCACAGGACAGCTTGGCAAAGAAGCCCGCCGACATGAGGGACAGGATTCTCGAGCATCTCGAGGCCCTCACCTCTGCCGTCTCGCTCGACGACCTTGCTCGTCTGTCCACCTCCGACATCGCCGAGACGCTCATCATCTCCAGGAGTCTGGCGAGCCAGTACCTCAACGACCTTGTTCGCGCCGGCCTTGTGGTTAAGGTGGCGGGCAGGCCTGTCCGTTATTTTCATCGCCGCGCGTTCCAGAAGCGTTTTCAGGTAAAGCTCTCTGCCAGCGAGTACGCCTCGCTCGCCGACCTCATCCAGGCGACGGGAATCGCCGATCACCGTGACTTCGCGCGTGCCGTGGGCTTTGACCTGAGCCTCAGCTCCGTTGTCGAGCAGTGCAAGGCTGCGGTTCAGTACCCTCCGTTCGGCCTGCCCATCCTCTTGAGCGGCGGCGTGGGTGTCGGCAAGTCTTTCCTTTCTCGTCTTGTGTACGAGTACGGCAAGAACCAGGGCTTGCTGTCCCGCGACTCCTCCTATGTGCGCATCGACTGCGCCGGGGTCCCGGACGCCGCCTCGTTCAACGGGCTTCTTGACGAGTCGATCGCGAAATCGCGCGGGGGTGTGGTTTTTGTCAACGGCATCGAGGCACTCTCTCCCTCTGCGATGGAGCACTGCCTTGCGACGGCCCTCGGGCTCGATGCCTCCCAGGATGCGCCGCGCGCTCGCCTCGTTCTTTCGACGACGCTTTCCGCCGATGACCTGAAGGTTTCCTCGGCCTACAGCAAAATGCCCATCTGTGCCCGCGTCCCCTCACTCAAGGAGCGGACCCCCGAGGAGCGCGAGGATCTCATCTTGAGCTTCCTGCGCAGCGAGGGGTGCCGAATCGGTTCTGATGTGAAGATTAGCCGCGGCGCATACCGTTGCCTCGTGAACGCGGACTTTTCCGATAACATCGCCGGCTTGCGCGCCTGCGTGACGAACTGCTGCGCCAAAGCGTTCCTCAATCGCGAGGGCGACTACGTCGTCGTTCGCCCGTATCTTCTTCCCAGCGGGCTCCTCTCCTCCGCGCAGATCGATCAACAGCCCGATGATGGCGTTCTGATCGACGCGTCCCTGGATGCCGCCGAGAGCACAGGGCCGGTCGAGCAGGCGCTCGATGCCCTGTGCTCTCTCGATGAGCGATTCTGTGCCGGGGAGCTCTCTGTCTCCGAGCTCGTCTCGCAAGCTGTCTCCGCTGTGCGCGGCGTTGAGGATCACTTGATCTTCGGCCGCGGCGTTACCTCCTCGAGGTCGCGCGCCTTCGAGCGCATCGTGGGCGCGGTCCTTGCCGACGCAGGCTCTTCTTATGGCATCGAGCTTTCGAGGAAGGTCGCTTTTCTACTGGCCCAGGAGATTTGCCTGCAGTTGTGGCCGGGCATCGGCCTGGCTAAGCGAAAGTCTGCCTGTGCGGAGCAAATCTCCCATCTCCTCGGTGCCGTGACCTCCGAATTGCCGTTTGCCTCGAGTGTCTCCGATCAGGTCGCCGCAGACGTGGAAGGGGCGCTGGGAATCTCGCTCGATCACTTCACGAAGACGCTTCTGACGCTGTGCGTCGCATCGGAGTCTCGCGATGCGAAGGCCCTTCGGACGCTCTGCGTCATCTTGTCCCACGGCTACTCAACGGCGACGAGCATCGCCGACGCGGCGAACCGTATGCTCGGCATGCATGTGTACGAGGCTGTCGACATGCCCTACGACCAGCAGCTGAAGGACATCGTCGGTCCGCTCCAGCACCTCGTCGACCGCCATTCCTACTGCACCGGGGTCGTGTTCCTCGTCGACATGGGCTCCTTGGAGGAGGCCTATAAGGCCCTCGAGAACGTTACCGACTCCACTATCGGCGTGGTGAACAACGTCTCTACCGGTCTTGCGCTCGAGATCGGGGTCGGGCTGCTCGGCGGCAAGTCCATCGCCGAGGTTCTTGGCGATGCGACCGCCGCGTGCGTGACGCACTGCAAGGTGATCGAGCGCGTCAACCGTGAGGACGCCATCGTCTTCTGCTCCGAGTCCGGGGTCGACGCCGCGGAGAGGATACGCCAGCTCGTCTCGCAGAGCCTCCCGCGCACCATAGGCGCGCGCCTGCTCACGAGGCCCTTCAAGCAGCTCGTCGCGAACGGGTCGAACGACGCCGTTTTCTCCGAGCACCGCGTCTGCGCCGTCATCGGCACGGGAGACCCCGGGGTCGCCTCCATCCCCTTCGTCGCCCTCGAGGACATCATGTCGACGGCGTCCGCCTCTAAGGTCGATGCCGTGTTCGGCAGGTGGCTTGACGCTTCCGAGCTCTCTTCTTTCCACGAGAAGCTGCTCTCGAACATGACGCTGCAGAACGTCATCCGCTCCATCACCATCCTCGACCCGGAGCGGCTATTCCACGAGATCGAGAGCGCCGTGCACGAGCTTCAGCGCAGGACAGGCGAGAAGATCGGCAGCAACGCCATCATTGGGCTCTACGTCCACCTCTGCTGTCTCGTCGAGCGCCTTGTTACCAGAAACCCCATTGAGACCTACGTTGGCCAGGACCGCTTCGAGGAGGAGCGTGCCGATTTCATCGAGTCCTTCAGGCAGAGCTTCTCGAGTATCTCGACGCGCTATCGCGTAGAGGTTCCCGTAAGCGAGATCGCATATGTCTTCGACTACATAAGCGTGAGCGCCGCCCCGGCGCGAGAAGAGCGCCTCGGCTCCTCGGACCTCCTGCTCGACGAGTGACCTTCCCCGCGCCGCCGCAAGCTGACCGCGCGTCCTCAATAATCCGATAACCCCTTGCCCGGCGCGAATCCGGATAGCGCCGAGGCAGTACCGAACGTAAAACTTCATTTGATAGGAGCAAACATGAGTGTTGTTATGGCACGAATCGACAATCGCCTGCTTCACGGCATCATCGTGACGCAGTGGGCCCCGGTGTCGGGCGCGACCCGAGTCATGGTCATCGACGACAAGGTCGCCGGCGACGAGGTCCTGAAGTCCACTATGAGGATGGCGCGCCCCGCGGGCATGGCCGTCTCGATCATCTCCGAGCAGACCGCGCTCAAGAACTTCGCGGCGGGCAAGTACGACCGCGAGAAGGTCTTTGTCATCGCCAAGGAGCCCGAGACGATCCTTCACCTGGTCGAGTCGGGCATCGAGCTCCCGTCGCTGATCGTCGGCGGCTCGCTCGTCAAGGAGGGCGGCGTCCAGCTCACCCAGCGCGCCTATGCCTCCGCCGAGAACGTCCAGAGCTACAAGGCGCTCATCGCCCGTGGCGTCAAGGTGACGGCACAGTTCGTGCCCGCCGACAAGCCCGTCTCCGTCGCCGACCTCATCTAAGGAGGGATCATGGTCAACTTCACTATCCTGCAGGTCGTCCTTTTGACCCTGCTGGCCTTCATCAAGCACGTGGACTACTACGGCATCCCGATGATCTTCGTCAACTATGCCGTCTTCTGGGGCCTTATCACCGGCGTCGTCATGGGCGACTGGCAGACCGGCCTCGTCATCGGCGGCACCATCCAGCTCATGCAGCTCGGCGTCGCGGGCTTCGGCGGCTCGTCGATTCCCGACTACGGCACGATGGCCATCATCGCCACCGCCTACGGCGTGACCCTGGGCGCGGACACGGGCCTCGCCATCGGCCTGCCGGTCGGCATGCTCGGCATCCAGCTCGACGTCATCGTCAAGATCCTCAACGGCTTCGTCGTCGAGAAGTCCCAGAAGTTCTGCAACGAGGGTAAGTTCAATCAGATGAACGCCATCCTGTGGGTCTGCCCCGCGCTCTTCGGCCTGTGCGCCGCCCTGCCCGTCTTTGTCTCCGTGACGCTCGGCCAGCCCGCCGTCAACTGGCTCCTCGAGGTCATGCCCCAGTGGTTCCTCTCCGGCCTCACCCTCGCCGGCAAGATGCTCCCGGCCATCGGTATCGCCATGCTGCTCCGCTACATGCCCACCGGCAAGTACTTCCAGTACCTGCTCGTCGGCTTCTTCCTCTCGGCCTTCCTGAACGTGCCCATCATCGGCGCCGCCATCGTCGGCGTTGCCCTCGCGATCGCGTTCTACCAGCGTGCCGAGAGGGACACCGAGCTCGCCGCCCACGCTTCCGCAGACGCCTTCATCGGAGAGGATGAGTAACCATGGAAAACGAGAACATCACCGCCGTCGCCGAGGGCAAGCCCTCCGGCTACAAGGTCACCAAGAAGGATCTGCGCAACGCGAACTGGCGCTGGCTCATGAGCGTGTGCACCTTCAACTACCAGACCCAGCAGGGCGCCTCGGTCGCCTACGCCCTCTCGCCGGTCCTGAGGAAGATCTACACGAACGACGAGGACTATAAGCAAGCGCTCAACAACCACTTCCGCTACTACAATACCCAGCCTTGGCTCGCCGCCATCATCCTTGGCGCCTGCGTGGCCATGGAGGAACGCGACGGCCTAGCGGCGGCGGACGCCGTCCAAGACCTGAAGATCGGCACCATGGGACCGCTCGCCGGCGTCGGCGACTCCCTGCTCATGACCATGATCCCGACCATCATGGGCTCCATCGCCGCCTACATGGCCATCGAGGGCAACCCCGTGGGAGCCGGCATCTGGTTCGCGCTCATCTTGGCCATCTTCTGGGTCCGCATGCACGCCCTCGAGTTCGGCTACAAGCAGGGCGTGAAGCTCGTCACCGACTTCAGCGAGAAGCTTCCCAACCTCACTGCCGCCGCCTCCGTGCTCGGCCTCACCGTGGTCGGCTGCCTCATCGCCTCGGTCATCGGCGTCACCTGCCCGATTAGCTTCAGCTTCGGCGACGTTTCGATGGAGATTCAGCCGCTGCTCGACAAGATCCTGCCTGCCATGATCCCCGCCGCCATCACGGGAAGCGCGTATTACCTTCTTACCAAGAAGAACGCGAGCATGACGGCCCTCATCCTCGTGGTGATCGTCCTCGCGATGGTCGCCTCCGCCGCTGGCATCCTCGCCTAGCTTCGACCCAAGAGATTGGTGAATCAATGAGAAAGATAGTTGTGGCGAGCCATTCCCTTCTCGCCCAGGGCTTCAAGGACACCCTCGAGTTCCTTACGGGTAAGAGCGACGCCGTCAACGCCGTGTGCGCCTACGTGAACGACAACGGCGAGGGGCTCGACGCGGCGGTCGAGGCGGCTCTTTCGGGCACTGACGAGGTCGTCGTCCTCACCGACGCGCTCGGCGGCAGCGTGAACCAGCGCTTCTCCCGCTTCGCCTCCGACCGGATCCACGTGATCGCGGGTGTCAACCTCCCGCTCGCCATGACGGTCGCGCTCGCGCGCCCCGACGAGAAACTCGACTTCGACGCCCTCGTCGACGAGGCGCGCCAGCAGATCGTCTACGTGAACGGTGCCAGTTCCGCCGAGTGCGAAGACGACGAATAGAGGAGGTCGACGATGAGAGAGTTCCTTAAGGACGTGTGGATGCACGGCGGTGAGGAAAGCCGCGCCATCACCCCCGAGAACATCACGGGCGAGAAGGGCCGTGCCGCCATGTCGGCCAGCCACCTCGGCGTCGGCCGCAAGGGCTCGTGCTGCGTGCCCCTTGAGTCCGGCGAGACCATCACGCTCGCGGACATCGAGGGCCCCGGCATCATCCGCCACATCTGGATGACCGTCCCCGACAAGACCGCCGCCGGCAGCTTCGTCATGCGCGACCTCGTGCTGCGCTTCTACTGGGACGACGAGGAGACCCCTTCGGTCGAGTGCCCTGTCGGCGACTTCTTCTGCAACGGCTTCGGTGAGCGCGCCATCGTCAACTCGATGCCCATCTGCGTGAACCCGACGGGCGGCATGAACTGCTACTTCGAGATGCCTTTCAGGAAGCACGCCAAAGTCACGCTTACGAGCGAGCACCCCGGGTTCATTAAGTACATCTTCTACACGTTCAACTACGCGCTCACCGACGTGCCGGACGACGCCATGTACTTCCACGCCCGTTTTAACCGCGAGCGCAGCACCCGCAGGGGCGTCGACTACACCGTGCTCGACGGCGTGCGCGGTAAGGGCTACTACGTCGGCACCTACATGGCCCTGTGCGCCCTGGAGCGCTATTGGTGGGGCGAGGGCGAGATGAAGTTCTTCCTCGACGGCGACGAGGAGTTCCCCACGGTCACCTCGACGGGAGCCGAGGACTACTTCGGCGGTGCCTGGGCCTTCCTCGACAGGCCGCCCCACGCACTGCCCGAGGCGCAGTGCTTCAACACGCTGTTCGCCGGCTACCCGTACCGCTCGACGCGCGACGCCACGCGCGACCGCTTCAGCGCGGGCAAGCCGAACCCGAACCCGATGCTCGCGACCAACGACGACGCGCTGCCCAGGCACGGCCTCTACAGGTGGCACCTTCCCGACCCGATCTCGTTCAAGGAGGACCTGCGCGTGACGTTCCAGGACCTCGGCAACGACGACATCAAGCTCTACGAGCGCGAGGACGACATCTCCACCGTCGCCTACTGGTACCAAAGCGAGCCGCACGCCGTGCTCGCCCCGTTTGCCGCAAGGCAGGACCGCGTGCCCAGGTAGGGTCGCCTCGAAACAAGCCAACGTTATGGGCGTCCGCGGTTGACCATGACTGCGGGCGTCCCTTTGTAAGGAGGATCACGTGAGCGAAAAGCAAATGAGGCTCGGCGCCCTCGAGGCCGGCGGGACCAAGATGGTCTGTGCCGTGGTGTCCGGCGACGGCGAGGTCCTCGACCGTATGGAGACCCCGACGCTTGCGCCCGCCGAGACCGTCCCGCAGATGATCGAGTGGTTCGCCGCCCGCGATGTGGACGCGTTGGGCATCGGCGCCTTCGGCCCGACCTGCGTCGACCCCGCCGACGAGCGCTACGGCTCCATCCTCCAAACGCCCAAGCTCGCGTGGCGAGGCTATGGTCTTCGCGCCGCGTTCGCCGACGCCCTCGGGATTCCGGTGGCCTACGATACGGACGTGAACGTTGCCTGCCTCGGCGAAGTGGTCTTCGGCTGCTGCAAGGGGCTCAAGGACGCCGTCTACGTGACCATCGGCACCGGCGTGGGCGCGGGCGTCATGTGCGCGGGCAGGCTCCTTCACGGCATGCTGCACCCCGAGGCCGGTCACATGCTGGTAAGGACCCGTCCCACCGAGGAAGGACGCTGCGTCTGCCCGAGCCACGCGAGCTGCCTCGAGGGCCTCGCCTCCGGCCCCGCCATCGCCGCGCGCTGGGGAAAGCCCGCGGCCGAGCTCGCGGACAACGATGAGGTGTGGATGCTCGAGGGGGATTATCTGGGGCAGATGTGTGCGAACCTCGTGCTCATGTACTCGCCTCGCCGCATCGTCCTCGGCGGTGGCGTGATGCACCAGGAGCAGCTCTACGGCATCGTCCGCAAGAAGACCCTCGAATATCTGGGTGGCTACATCCAGACCGCCGAGCTTAAGGACATGGAGAGCTACATCTGCGCCCCGGGCTGCGGCGGCGACCAAGGAATCCTCGGCGCGGCCGAGCTGGCAAGAAGGGCGCTCGCTTAACTTGCGCTCTCTCCACCATACAACGCGTTAAGAAAAGACGAGCGCTTCTTGCCAATTGAGCGGCAAGAAGTGCTCGTCTTTTGCATTTTTGTCTCTCAAAATCTTATTTTCACGATTTGCATTTTCATCCCGTTGTCACCGACCCTTGCGAGAAACCGGAAAAAGCCGCTGACAGAAGGGTCTTTCAAATCGTTGTAGCCCAGCATATAGCCGCGACTTGTGACCTGCAGACGGCTGTCCCACGCGCCGATTTCCTTGGCGGCATCCGAAACCGCAAAATATGCCCCCACATCCTTGATTATTGCAGTCTTAAGCCATGTTTTTGCGATCATCTTTACCGCCGTCCGATTGGCAGCATCAAAGACCAGCACACTACCGGGGAAAGCGTCCGCCATCCCCCGCACCAGTTCCCGGACCTGCTGGGTCAGAAAGTAATAGAACACCCCGGAGGCAAAGAACACCGCCCCGCCGGAGGCATCGATTTTGCCAAACCATGCGGTGTCTTTCAGGTCGCAGGGGATATTTTGTTCCCGATCCCCGGCGGGCAGTAGCTGCTGCCGCAAGGCAATCACATCCGGGAAGTCCAGATTGTAGATCTTGCATCTACCGTTGTCGCAGGTTCTGCCGGTGTTGTCCAGCCCGCAGCCCAGATTGACCACCGCCGCATTGGGGTGGCCTTTCAGGTAATTCCGCACCTCGAAAGCAAGGTCACTCTGCCGCATGGCCACCTCCAGCGCACCAAAGCGCTGCATCAGGCTGCGGGAGTTTTTCTCTGCCTCTGAAAAGTCGTAGTCGATCTGGTCGAGCAGGCGAACCGCTGTTTCATCCCTGTAAAGGTTCGGGTACAACTCCGTACACAGCTTTCGGGAATACAGCGGGAGGATCAGCGTCTCTTGCACGGTGTTTTTCTCAATTTTACATTTCATAGGTTTCTTCCTCAGTGAATAAAAACTGTCATAAGTGCCGCCGCCAGCACAGCCGCTATGACCGTCATGCCTATCGCCATGTGCAGGATGGATGAAAAATGCTCACATGGCGTTCTCAAACGCCATATCCGCCACACTGCCTTGCAGAACGGCGCAACGCCCCTCCTGAATTGCAGCTCGGTTGAGCTTTCTAGTCCTCTCCACGCTGACGGGTGTTTTCAAAGAACGACATCTGGCCCCTCCGATTTCGTGCATTCCGCATAGGTCAACGGGAACGAGGCCTTCAGCACCGCGCTTTTCTGCACCGCCCAGCCGTTTTGACGCAGGAAACGTAGGTATTCCTCGCTTGTCCACCTGCTGTGGAGAGGGAATCCCGCCATACTCATGAAAAAGGCTTTTGCCTTGCCGGAAACCGAGCTCCCCGCGTGGGTGAAGGTTGGCGCGATGAGCACGCCGTCGTCCTTCAGCACCCGCCTGATTTCTTGCAGGGCCTTTTCCGGATGCGGCACTATGTGAAGCGCGTTGGACGCGATCACCACATCAAAGAACTTCAGTGCATAGGGCAGGCGGAACATATCTTGTACGGAAAAGTGCAGCTTTGCGGATTGATTGTCCCGCTTTGCTTCAAGGATCATCTTTGCAGAAGCGTCCGTAGCCTCGATGTGCGCCGCCGCATTTACGATGCTCTTTGCGATAAGCCCCGTGCCGGTGGCAACCTCCAGTACGGTTTTTGCTTTCACCACCGGCCTGATCAGCTCATACATCTTCTCATACGCCGCCCGGTCCTTTCGCATGAAACGGTCGTACCGACCGGCATTCTTGTCCCAGAAGCCCTTGCGTTCGTGCATTGCTATCGCCCCCAAATAGTTAGAGACATCTAACTATAACACACGAATCATGCAGTAAGTCCTTGTGTCCGTTCATGAGAGGCTCGGAGTGAAACGGAATGTTGGGGAGGTCAGCCCTGGCGAGCTTGGTCTCATAGCCCGTGACCGCCTCGGCGATGCTGTCTGCCTGGTCGTGAAAGACGAGTGTGAGCAGGTAGTAGCGAGCCTTGCCGCCGCCGAATAACGCGTTGGTCGATGCGATGGGCCTCACCTGGCTCCTGCTAATGCTTTTGGTCATGGTCGTCCTCGAGCTCCTCTCGTCGCGAGGTTCCCTCGCGTGCCCGGCCGCGGGCGGCTCCCGGGGCGGTCGCCGCCGTCATTTCCTCCCGCTCCTCGACTCGATGTAGGCGTCCACCGACGCCCTCGAAACCAGGAGCTTCCTTCCGAGCCTGTACGAGTCGATCTCGCCCGACCAGATGAGGTCGTATGCCTTGTTTCGGCTCGCCCTCATGTACTCCTGCATCTCGATCACCGTCATCCATTCGTCCCGATCTTGGCTTCCCTCGGGCGCGGCGCATTCGGCTGTGCGTGCCATGGTTCCTCCAATCTTCCCGTGCGGCACCGCGCGAGGACACCGCACGACACCGTGTGCCTTTTCGTCTGCGCGACGATTGAACCGCCTGATGGCGATTAGTGAGCACGGCGCGAGCGGAGATGGGTCGAGGTGGGTCGAGCTGGCCGGGCCTTCACGAAACGGCCATGAGCCGCACGCCTTGGCTCGCAGCTAAGTCCCTGAAAAGTAAAAGGCGCCCATGCGGGCGCCTGCCTAGTAGCTGGAGTTGTTCGGTTGTGGTCGGAATGCTTCTCTTCCGCGGTGCTGTCGTCCGGGGTCCGGCATCTGTCGTTCGCCTCTTCTGTCGTGTTTGGTGTTGCGTGTTCTGCGAGTGGCTTTGCGCAGGTTTTTTCAGCCCGTTGTCCCAGGTGCACACGGGTAAATGGTACCCATCCGTTGGGACGCGGCCTATTGAAAGAGGTGATTGTGCGACAAGGAGATAGACGAGCGGCAGCTCGTCGGCTCCCGAGATAGGCCGCGAAACGTCTGTAGGAGTCCTCTGACAGGCAGTGCTCTATGCGGCAGGCCTCCGCCGAGGCGGTCTCGGCGTCCACGCCTGACTCGACGAGCAGCCGCTCGAAGAAGCGATGACGTTCGAGCGTCGCCGATGCGGCGCGCTCGCCCTCCTCTGTAAGGCGCACGTCATGGCCGAACATGCGGACGAGGACGGCAGCGCCGAGGTCCGAGAGCGCCTTGGTGACGCCCATACGCTCCGCGATGTCGACATTGCGGCAGAACCCGCGCTCGGTGCGGATGACGAGGATTGCCTCGTCATCCGCGTCTGCTCATCTGCCCGTCAGAACATTGTCGGCACCGCTCCCGTCGGCGGGAGCGGTCCACGACGAGCTTTCCTGCTGGAGCCTCCACAGCCTCGCGTACAGTCCGTCTTCGGCAAGCAGCGTCTTGTGGTTCCCCTCCTCCGCCACGCGCCCGTCGTCGAGAACGACGATCTTATCCGCATTGGCGACGGTTCTCATTCGATGGGCGATGACGACTACCGTTTTGCCTGCGCACAGGGTTCCGACCGCTCTCTGGATAAGCGTCTCGTTCTCGGGGTCGAGCGAGGCGGTCGCCTCGTCGAGGAGCACCACGGGCGCGTCTTTCAGAAGGGCCCTCGCAATGGAGAGGCGCTGACGCTCCCCGCCCGAGAGAGAGGCGCCGTTCTCGCCCAGCATCGTGTCGAACCCCTGGGGAAGCTTCTCGATGAACTCCAGGCAGTGCGCCGTCCTTGCAGCCTCGGCCACCTCTTCGTCAGAAGCTCCCTCGCGACCAATCCGGATGTTGTTCGCGACCGTGTCGTCGAAAAGAATCACGTCCTGGAAGACTATGGAGACGTGCGCGAGCCACGATTCCTCGGAGAACCCGGCGATGTCCTTGCCCGAGCAGAGGATCCTGCCGCTGTCAGGCTCCCAGAATTTCGCCGCCAGCTGGGCGCAGGTCGACTTGCCCGAGCCGCTCGGCCCGACAAGGGCGGTGACTTTTCCTTCCTGCGCGTCGAAGCTGATGCCGTGGAGGACTTCCTCGTCGCCGTACCCGAACCGGACGTTTTGGAAAGACAGGCTATGGCCGGAGACATCCGCCGGGGCAGAGCCCTTCGCTTCAGGCTCGTCCATGACCGCCTTGATCCGGGCTGTCTTGGTCGACAGGTTGAGAAGGTTGGGCAGCTGGGACACAAGGGCGAGAATGGGGCTGTACACACGCGAAACGATGAGCAGGAACATGAGCAGAACCATGAAGTCAACGCCGCCGGAAGCGAGAAGCATCGCGCCGGCGCAGGCGGTCAGCCCGACTCCAGAGCGAAGGATGGCGCTCGCAAGGGAGACGGAGACGTCGACGGCGAGCTCGACCCGCATCGTCACCCTCTTGAGCTCGAGCATCGCCTGCTCCATGGCGGCGGAGTCCTTGCCCACCGCCCTGCAGGCCCTTATGTCCTTGATGCCCTCGAGGTAGTCCTGCACGCGCGCCAGCGCATCCAGGCGGACGCGGTTCTGCCTTTCGAAAAGGCGCGACTGATGGCGTCGGCTCAAGGCGATGACCCCCGCCGAAAGCGGAAGCGTGACCATAACGCAGCAGGCGAGCCTCCAATCGAAGAATGCCAACATCACGCAGATGACCACGGTCGACACGATTCCAGCGATGAGCTGCGGGAGCGTCGAGGAGAGCATGGACTCCTGTGCCGTCACGTCCCCCATGATGCGGTCGGCAACGTCGGTCGTGTCCCGGCGGTTGAAGAAGCTCATGGGCAGCTTCCTCAGGTGGTCGGCGAGGCGCAAGCGGGTGCCTTCGGACTCGGTGTACGCGGCCACGTAGGTTTTCTCGTAGTCGTTTCTCGAAGCGACGAAGACCACCACCATCCCCGCAAGCCCCACGGCGAAGATAGCCCAGAGCGTGGCGGCGTCGAACGGCTCGCCCGCAAGGGTCCCTACGAGAGCCGCGAACGCCGCGACCGTGCAGACGAAGGGGATCATGAGCGCCAGATCGCTCAAGGTGCACGCGAGGGCCGAGCGCTTGAGTCCGGCGTAGCCCTCGCCGGAAAGGTTGAACGCCCTCTGAAGCCATGGCGCCCTGTCGTTCGACGGCTTGCCGGATTTCTCCGCAGGGTCGTGCTCGCCGGCGGAAGCATCCTGCGCCACATGCGGGGCGGCCGCTTCGGAGGATTGGGCTTCGTCGCCGCCCGGAGCTGATTCGACGCCCCATTCGACCGCCTCAGTGTACTGGCTCCACATCTTCGCGTATGTCCCTGATGTGGCGAGGAGCTCTTCATGGGTGCCCTCCTCGACTTTGCGCCCGCCGTCAAGCACGACTATCTTGTCGGCGCCGACGACGGTGGAGAGCCTGTGGGCGATCATGATCACGGTCTTGCCGGCCATGAGCCTCTCGAATGCCTTCTGGATCAAATGCTCGTTCTCGGGGTCGGAGAACGCGGTCGCCTCGTCCAGCACCACGATGGGCGCGTCCGAGATGATCGAGCGCGCGATGGCTATCCGCTGCTGCTCTCCACCGGACAGGTGCACGCCCTCGGAGCCTATTACCGTGGCGTAGCCGTGGGGAAGGCTGTTGATGAACGCGTCCGCCTGGGCGGCCTTCGCGGCCTCGACCACCTCGTCGTCGGTCGCCCCCGGCTTGCCGCGCCTGATGTTGTCCGCGATGCTCTCGCGGAACAGGTGGGAATCCTGGAACACCAGGCTGAGGCTGCCCATCAATTCGTCCTGGCCCATCTCGCGGACGTTTACGCCGCCGACGAGAACCTGGCCCGAATCGACGTCCCAGAAGCGTGCAACGAGGTTCGCCAGCGTCGATTTGCCCGAGCCGCTCGGCCCCACGACCGCGCATACCGTGCCGGCGGGGATTTCCAGCGAGACGTCGCGCAACGCCGGCTCCGCTTCGTCCTCGTAGGAGAAAGTTACGCCCCGAAGGGACACCGAGGCGTCCTTCGGGGTTTTCGGCGCCTCGGGATAAGAGAGCTCCTCGATGCCGAGCACCGAGTCGATGCGGTCGATGTTCGCCTGGGCGAGCATCCCGTCCTCGCTCACGTAGAGAATCTTCGCGAACACGCTCGATATCGAATGCACGAACAGGAGGTAGAAGACGAGCGAGAGCACGAACGTCGGCCAGTCCTGCGCGCCCGGGGCGAGGAGTATGCCGACGGGCAGGACGAACAGGTACGCGTTGTTGATGATCGCCGTGAAGCCCGGCATGGAGTTCCGGAAGAAGAGCGTGACGTCGAGGGAAAGCCCCGTGTAGTCCTTGATCGCGTCTGCGAGCCGCTTGAACGATCTCGCCGTCTGGCCGAAGGCCTTCACGACGCGCATGCCGCGAACGTACTCAACGGCGGCGTTGCCCATCTGCTCTTTCACTTCCTGGTAGCGCCCCATGCTCGCCATGACGCGCTTGTCGGCGTAGCCGGAGAACTGAACGATGCATGCGACGGCGACCGCCGCCAACGTGGCGACGCCGAAGCGCCAGTCGAAGACGAAAAGCAGCGCCACCAAGACGACGGGCGCTGCAGCGGTGGCCGCCAGGTCCGGGACGGAGTGGCCGATGAACTGCTCGATTCCGCCGACGCTCTCGTCCATGACCTTCGAGATCCTGCCTGTGCCGAGCCTGGCGACGTGCCCGAGGGGGATTCGCCCGAGGTGGGCGGCGATCCCGAGCTTCGTGCGGTACTGCGCGTCGAATGCCGCGGCGTGGGAGCACAGAAGCGCGGCAAGATAGCACCCCACGTCAACGACTATGCCCGCCACCGCCAAGCCCGCGTAGCCTGTCATCGCCGAAACGTCGACGGCGGCCAGGTTCGGATAGACCCCGACCGCATCCCTGATCATGAAGTAGATCGCCACGTATGGGACGAAGGACGCCGCCGCGGATAGGACCGCCAGCGCCATGGAGGCGAACACGAGGGGCTTTCTTCTCCCCGCAAACTGCAGGCAGCGGGAAAGGGCCCCCGGCTTCCTTCCTTTGCTTTCCTTGCTCATCAAATACCTCTTCTCTCATATTACTTTGAAAAAGGGCGCTAGGCGATTCCCGCGCGCTCGAAGTGCTTCTTGAACACCGCCCGTCCGACCAGCGAGCCGATGATGCCGCCCGCGAAGGTCACGACCGCGATGATCGCGAACGTCTCGGGGGTCACCGTGGACAGAAGGGCTTCCATGTAGGCCGGGTCGATGCTGTTGGACCCCATCAGCTCGCGGTAGTAGTCCTGGGAGGCGAACATGGGGACGAAAAGGCCCGCCGCCCAGCAGGTCTCGAAAAGCGCGTATCCCACGGCGACGCCCGCGAACCTCCCGTACCCGAGCGCTTTCCGCACCAGCTCGGAGACGACGCCGCCGACGGCGAGGCCGAGCGCAACGGGCCACCCCGACCCGATGACGAAGACGATTACGGCGAAGACGAGGGCCATGATCAGCGAGGTTCCCGCGCGCGGCATGCGCGTATGCATGTAGACCCAGACGATCCCGGCGGGTATCGCTGCGATGGCGCAGCAGCCGCAGTACGCCACGACGCTCATGGAGGTGATTCCCACGACGAGCATGCTCACCACCATGAACAGCAGGGAGAAGACGCCGAGGGCTATGAGGTCCCTGGAGCTGAGGCTGCCGCTTTCCTTCCGTTTTACTTTTGCTGCCATTTCCAAATCCTTTCTTCCGTAGGAATCCCTTCTCAGCCTTTGCAGGCCGGCTCACTCGATGAGCACAATCTGGTCGCAGGCCTTTGACAGGAACTCCGTGTCGTGGCTGACGACCGCCACCGTCTTCCCGCGAGACGCCTCCTCGCGTAAGATGAGCGCGAGGCGTTCCATGTTCCGGAAATCCAGACCGCTCGTGGGCTCGTCGAGGAGAAGCGCCTGCGCGCCCGACTCCGACGCAATGGCGCAGACACACCTCTGCTTCTGCCCTCCCGAGAGCGATGCGGGATGGCGGTCGGCGACATCTCCCAGGCCAAACCTCTCCAAGACCGCTTCGAGACGAAGTTCGTCGACGTCGGAAGGAGACGGGGCCGCGGATGCCAACTCGTCGCGCACGCTCGGGCGAAAGAGCTGGTAGTCGGGGTCCTGCATGACCAGAAACACATGCTCGGGCCTTCTCTTGGGAGGGACCACCGAGCCTTGGAACCGGACATGCCCGAGCTCTTCTTTCTTGATCCCCGCCAGGCACTTGAGCAGGGTTGACTTGCCCGCCCCGTTTCGCCCGACCATACCGACGACCCTCCCGGGGTCGAACGAGACGGTAGTCCCCTCGAGGACCGGTACGCCCTTCTCATACCCCGCATAGATCCCCCTCGCCTCGACGGCGGGAAAGGCGGAGACGGGACGGGAAAGGCGCTGCATCAGGTCGGCGAGCTTCGGCGGCTCGGAGGACCTGAGCCCGCAAGACTCTCGCTCGGAGTCGGGCAGCCCCAGGAATTGCTGCGCGTCCCATTCGGCGGCGACGGAACCGTCTTCGAAGAGCAGGTACCGGTCGGCGACGCCTGCGAGGTAGGAGAACCTGTGCTCGGCGATGATCACGGCAGACCCGCTCGACTTGGCTTTCGAGATGAAGGAGGCGAGCTTCTCCATGGAGGGAGGATCCAGATTGCTCGACGGCTCGTCGAGGACGTAGACGCTCGGCCTGCAGGCCCATGCGCTCGCGAACGCCACCGATTGCATCTGGCCCCCGGAGAGCTCGAAGATGCCCCTGCCCATGAGCCTTTCCATGCCGAGCTCGCGCACGACGCCACGCATCCGTCTGTGCATTTCCTCCCTGGGAACGCCGAGGTTCTCCATGCCGAACGCGATTTCGCCGGTTGTGTCGAGGTTGAAGAACTGGGTGCGGGGGTTCTGGAAAACGCTGCCTGTCAAGGACGAGAGCTCCCAATCCTCCAGGTCGTCGATGTCCCTGCCTGCTACAAGGACCTTCCCCGTCCGGCTGCCCTCGTAGAACCCTCCCGCCAGCCCGTTGACGATCCGGGTCGCGGTGGTCTTCCCGCAGCCGGACTCCCCGCAGAGAACGACGCATTCGCCCGGCGCGACGGCGAAGCTCGCGTCGTCGATCGCCGGAGCGTCGAATCCCGCATACGTGAAGGAGACGTTTCTGAGCTCGACGGCGTTTTTCGTCACAGCAGCCCTCCGATCCCCTGGCTGGCCTTTGCGACCACAAGAAGCAGGCAGCAGACGACAAGAATCGAGAGAGGGAGGAAGTCGGCCCATCCAAACCGGGGCGCGTTGTAGGAGGTCTTCCTCCCGGGCCGGTCGATGCCGCGCGCGACCGCTGCGGCGGCGAGTTCGTCCGCGCTCTTGGCGCAGCGCAGCATCACAGGCACGATCGCGGATTCGAACATCAGCGCCGGCTTCGAAACGAGATTCTTAAGCGAAAGGGCGAGCCCCCTCACCCTCATCGCGTCCGCTACGGCAGAAGACTCCTCCTTGAGCGTCGGAAAGAACCGCACCGCTATCACCAGCGGAACGACAACCGCCTTCGGCAGCCTCATCCCGTAGAGGGCGGCCGTGAGGTCGCTAATCTTGGTGGTGGCCGCGAAGACCGCCGCGAACAGGCAGACGGGCATGCAGGTGCGGCAAGCCAGGGCGAACGAGCCGAGGGCTCCGGCGGCGTTCGGCGGAAGCATCGTCGTGACCCAGAAGATACCCATGAGAAAGAGGTAGGCGAAAGAGAAAGACGCTGCCATCCTTCCGCGCCCGATTGCGAAGGAGAGGAGGACGACGACGGCAAAGAGAACCGAGCCCAGAACGTAATCCTTCACGATGGCCCCGGTCGCTATGAGCACGACGAGCATGGCCACCTTCGTTCTGACGTCGATGTCCTCCGCGAGTGTTTTCCGTGTTCTTCTTCGCAAAACCAGAGAGCCTTTCTTGTGTCGCTAAAATTGACAAAAAGATGTTAACCTTGGTTAATTTGAATCAGGTTGCACCTGGAGGGAAAAGCCTGAGCGCGAAAGAATTGCGTCCGAACGCGAATAAAAGGATCGGAAGATGGACGACAAGGAAACGATGTTCTCCCACGCCGCCCAAGCCGCGGCGGAGACCTTTGCGGCCTCGCTTGAGCCCATCGGCCTCGTCTTGGCAGATGGATGGAACGGCGAGGGGTCCCTCTTCGAAGGCGACGGGCGCAGATGCGAGGGGTGGTACTGGGCATGGCAGGCGCGGCAGTTCTTCTCCGTCGTCTGCTGCGATTTCACTTTGAAAGAACGCCTGCCCTTCTGCTTCGATTCTGGCGGGTATTTTGCAGTCCGCCGCGAAAGGCATGGCCTCATGCCGCGATCAAGCGTTTCCGCCTTTCTGGAAGCAAAGCCCAAGACAAGCTCGGTCCTTCTACCAAAAGGAGCGAGATTCTCCTACACAGAGATCGAGTATTACGACGAATACTGCCGAAGCGTCTTCGGGGAAAGAATCGACAAGGCGCTGAAACCGCTGGCGACCAGTCTGAAGGGTCTGAGGAGCCAGGCTTCCTGGGATCCGGAAATAGCAGAGATGCTTGACGAGATAGCTCCAAGGGAGATCCCGGGGTCGGAAGCGGGCCTCCTATATTCCGGAATCGCGAACTTGGTGATGGCAAGGCTGCTCAGGATGGGAGAGAGCCTGTGTGGGGGAGTGGCCGAGCAGGACCGCCTTTCGATCGCGAGAGCCGTATCGTACATCGAGAGCAACCTAGGCGGTGCGATCGGGCAGAAGGACCTGCTCGAGGCAGCGAACATGGGGTCAACCAAGTTCAAGAAGACATTTAAGCAGGTGACGGGCTTGACGGTGACCGAGTTCGTCTCCTCGGAAAGAATCGAGCTGGCGAAAAGACTGCTCACCGACCATGATATGAGCATAGACGAAGTGGCGCATCGTTGCGGATACGCACGAGCAACAAGCTTCTCCACCCTCTTCACGAAATCGGTCGGCATATCTCCACGCAAGTGGAGATCGATCGCGAAGGTCGCCTTCGATGACGACCCTGAATCGAAAGTTCTGGACATTCTCGCAAGCGGACGATTCTGCGTCAGCGAGCTAGGATCTCATTCTTAGCCATCTTAGTTGCCCTGCCTCCCGGCAGGCGCGCAATTCCTTTAGTCGATTCGTCTCGAGGTGCGCTTTTTGCTCATCTTGTGGCCCAGAGTTATGATACTCCTAAAAGTGTAACAAGATTCGAGTTTTAGGAGCAGCTCTTGAAGTGCAGCGGGCTCAGGAACCGTGGCAGGTACCTCGAGGAGGCAATGCTCTTCCGTGACACCGACCTCATCAAGGTGATTACGGGCGTGCGCAGGTGTGGCAAGTCGAGCCTTCTCGACCTTATCAGGATAACCATCGAGTCCGAGGGGGTCGCTGGCCGCGGTTTTGTGAGCGTCAACCTGGAAAGCAAGGGTGCGGGCATCAAGACGGAAGACCAGCTTTACGATCGCATTCGCGGGTGCCTGTCGGACAAGGGGCGCACCTACGTCTTCATAGACGAGCCCCAGAGAATCGATGGCTGGCAGGATGCGGTCAATGCGATGAGGGTCGACTTCGATTGCGACATCTACCTCACGGGCTCGAACGCGTATCTTCTCTCGAGCGAGCTGGCCACCTATCTGTCCGGGCGCTACGTAGAGGTAAAGATGCTGCCCCTGTCCTTCTCCGAGTTCGCTGACTTCTGCGGGATCGAGTTTGCATCGGGAAGGTCGGTGGCTCTCACCCCTGAGGGGGACCCCGTTCTCTTTGACGATATGCTTACTCGTTACCTTGAGTACGGGGGCATGCCGGCCATTGCATCCCTATCGACGACCCAGGCGCAGCACTCGGCGTACATGTCCGGAGTCTACGAGGCTATCGCCGTGCGCGATATCGTCAACCGCGAGCGCGGGAAGGGCAAAAGCGCGGTGACCGACCCTTCTCTGCTGCGCTATGTGGCCGAATTCCTGGCGGACAACATCGGCAACGAGTGCTCGTCGAACCGAATCGCCGGCGCGTTAACTTCTGCGGGGTCGAAGACCACGAACAAGACCGTTTCCTCGTACGTGGGTGCGCTCGAGGAGGCCTTCCTGTTCTATCGTGCCACGCGTTACGATCTGCACGGCAAGGCGCTCCTCAAGACGAATCCGAAGGAGTACATCGTCGACACCGGCTTCAGGACCTGGATGGCCGGCTATAGGGTCACGGATACTGGGCGCCTGTTCGAGAACGCCGTGTATCTCCAGCTGCTCTACGAAGGGTGGAGCGTGCACGTGGGCAAGCTCTATGGCAAGGAAGTTGACTTCGTCGCGACGAAGGACGGGCGCGTGCTCTACGTGCAGGTGACTGACGAGATGTTCGCAACCGAGACCAGGGAACGCGAGATCGCCCCTCTGAAGTCGATACGAGACAACCACGAGAAGATTGTGGTCGTGAGGCAGGGTTCCTACGACACGGACATCGATGGCATTCGCATCGTGGGCGCGAGGGACTTTTTCCTCTAGGGCCATGAAATTCATCGCGAAGCAATCAGGTCAAGTCGGGAACAATGTCTGACATCGTGTGGCGATAGCATCGTGCGCGCGATGTCAGTTTTGGCTTCAAGATGGGTAAAACCGCACGGCGCACTGGCTGCCACGTCGGTCACGGATGAACTCATGAGATAGCCACCTGGCACGATTCCTCTTTGCGATCAATAGTTGAAACTTATGACCTGCGGTTTTGCGAACGGCTCGAAAGTCACCCTCGTTAATTCACTTACGATTGCAGCTGGCGGCTTGCAAGCTAAAGGTCGGCTGAGTTTCAAAACGGGCATTTTCGGCGCTATCGAGCCTCCAAAGGCGGCCAATCGCGGCCTTTGGGACAAAAACAAAAACTCAACGTCCTGAGTTTGAAAATAGTTTTTGAAGTTGTCCCAGCTTTTGTCCCCGAGGCCGACGAAACGCGACATGGCGTTACCTGGCGGCACTCGGTTCGAGACGGCACCGAAAACTGGGCGCAACTGGAATGATGGGACGGCAGAACTGAAGCCATCGAGTGGGAATAAGCCGATAGGGCTTTGACCTGCTCTTTTGAATGCTGTACTGTGCTCCAGAGTTTCGTTTCGTACGAGAGTTACGGCAAAGCCACCAGCGACATTGGTGAGTAAACTCGATTATCGAGCCTCCGTTCCCATGTTGGAACGGAGGCTTTTTCTTTGCCTTTTTACTCTCTTTCACCTGCGATTTCGCGATTTACTCCCCGTGTTTCAAGATGGAAGCGTTTGGTTGCGAGCCACGCCGGTGTGAGGGCCTGAGTCGTCAGGCCCCGCACAGGGGGACCGCGATGGTGGCCACCGCGCCGCCCGAGGGGCTGTTGGCGAGCGAGACGGAGCCCCCGTGGGCGCTCGCGGCCTCGGAGGCGGCGTGGAGGCCGAGCCCGTAGTGGCGGCCTCCGTCGCGCGAGGAGCGGGAGGAGTCGTCTGTGAAGAGGCGCTCGCAGCCGCGTTCGAGGGCGGCGGGAGAGAAGCCCGGTCCGTCGTC
>CABPWH010000005.1 GCA_902461085.1 uncultured Collinsella sp.
CCGGAGTGGCCCCCCCCCGGCGGCCCCCCGGCCCGGGAGCCGGTGCGCGAGTCGATGCAGCGCACGTCGAGCTCGTGCGTTTCGGCCGTCAGGCTGGCGTTGGCATAGCAGGCGGACCACTCGCTGCACAGCGAGATAAAGATCGCGCTGTCGTGGCCGTCAGCACGCACGCGGTCAAAGAGTGCCTTGAACTCGCCGGCGCTCGGCTGCGAGGTGTGCGGCAGCTGCTCGGAGCCGGCCATGCGCGCGACGTACTCCTGGGCGGTAATCTGTACCTGGTCGAGCAGGTCCTCGCCCTCGATAATCACATGCAGCGGAATCACGTAAATGCCGAGCTCTTGGGCGCGGGCGGGGGAGATGTCCGACGTGGAGTCGGTTATGATGGCAAAAGACATAATTGCACCTTTCGTTGGGGCGCTTGCGCGCCGCCTTCTGAGAGCAAGGTGCGACAAGTATAGTAGAGTCGTTCCACATTACTAGGTTCAATTGTTGAATAGTCAACAGTTTGAAGTGTCGGTGTGGAAATCATCAACTGGGGAAGAGGAATGCCGATGGAGGCACTGGAGATATGCAAGCGGCCGGTCGTGCTGTTCGATTTCGATGGCACGGTGGCCGATACGGGCCGGGCGGTGATGACCTCGACGCGCAAGACGCTGACTGCGCGCGGGTTTTCGGAGACGCAGATGGGTGACCTGCGCCGTATGATCGGGCCGCCCCTGTGGAAGAGCTTCCATGACTTTTATGGCTTCTCCCGCGAGGAGTCGCTTGTGGTGGCCGATGAGTACCGCGCCTTTTTTGATGAGCTGGGACCGGAAGAGTACCCCGTGTTCGATGGGATCCCCGAGCTGCTCGATGGCCTTGTCGCGCAGGGGCATCGCTTGGCCGTGGCAACGTCACGCATGGAGGCGAAGTGTATCGACATGGTGGGAGAGCTGGGACTTTCTCAGTTTGAGGCGGTGGTTGGCATGAATCCGCCGCAGGGGCGCGAGACCAAGGCCGATTCGGTCCGCGATGCCCTGGCAGAGCTCGGTGCGACGGCGGGCGATGCCGTGATGATCGGCGATCGCTTTAACGACGTCGAGGGCGCGCACGCGATGAGCGTGCCGTGCATTGGTATCTATTCGGGCGCGGCGGCGCCGGGCGAGCACGAGGCGGCGGGTGCCGATGCAGTGGTGCACTCGGTGGCCGAGCTTGCTAAACTTTTCGCTATCTAATAGACGTAATGTGAGGGGCGGGCGTACCCGTCGCTCATTGGTAAGGAGGTCGTCCATGAATCAGGTGGAGCAGAGCGTTACCGAGTATGTCGACGAGGTCTGGGAAGATGTCGTCGCCGATATCGATCAGCTGGTGAGCTATCCGTCCGTGGCCGTTGCTGCCAATGCAGAGCCCGGTGCGCCGTTTGGCCGCCCGGTCCGTGATGCGCTCGATTGCGCGCTCGGCATTGCGCAAAAGCTCGGCTACCAGACGAGTGACGACGAGGGCTATGTGGGCATTGCCGATATCCCGGGTCGCGGCGATAAGCAGCTTGCGACTATCTGCCACGTGGACGTGGTGCCCGCCGGCCCCGGCTGGAACACCGACCCGTTTGCGATGGAGCGTCGCGAGGGCTGGCTGCTCGGCCGTGGCGTGATTGATGACAAGGGTCCGGCGGTGTTGTCGCTCTACGCCGGTGCCTACCTGCTCAAGCACGGCATTGTTCCGCGTTACACCTTCCGCGCGCTGCTGGGCTGCGATGAGGAAGTGGGCATGTCCGACGTTCACCATTATCTGGAGAACCACGCAGACCCCGACTTTTTGTTTACGCCCGATGCCGAGTTCCCGGTCTGCAATGCCGAGAAGGGCCAGTTTGGGGCGACGTTCGTGAGCCCCAAGATCGACGGCGGGCGCATCGTGTCGTGGAGCGGCTCCGAGGCGAGCAATGCCATTCCGTCGCAGTCCATCTGCGAGCTTGCGATTGCCGCCGATGAGCTGCCGGCGCCCGTTGAGAACGCCGACCGCCTGGAGATCACGGCGCTTGATAACGGGCATGCGCAGATTTTCGCCCACGGTATTGGCGGCCACGCTTCGATGCCTGAGGGCACCATCAACGCTGTCGGCCTGATCGTGTCGTATCTGCGCGAGGCCGAGGACGCGTTTGGTGCACGCGACGAGCGCCTGCTGACGCCTGCCGAGCACGAGTTCGTCAAGTTCCTGGCCTTTGTGCATGCGGATGCCTATGGCCGCGGCCTGGGTATCGATGCGACGAGTCCGGCGTTTGGCCCGCTTACCTGCAACGCCGGCGTCATCCGCGTGGCGGATGGCCATATTGAGCAGGTCATCGACGTGCGCTTCCCCGACAGCACGAGTGCCGATACCATCCGCGAGCAGCTCGACCCGCTCGTGGGCCGTTTTGGCGTGACGTGCCAGCTGGGTCGCGCGAAGGTGCCGTTCTCGGTGTCTGCCGACGATCCGGCCGTGAAGGCGCTTATTGATACCTATAACGAGTTTACGGGCAAGCATGCTGAGCCCTTTGCCATGGGCGGCGGCACGTACGCGCGCAACTTTGCCCGCGCCGTATCGTTTGGCCCCGAAGAGACCGGCTTGGAGCTGCCCGAGTGGGGCGGCCAGATGCACGGTCCCAACGAGTGCGCCAACGAGGAACAGCTCAAGCAAGCGCTCAAGATCTATATCGTGGCAATCCTCCGTTTGAATGAATTAGAGCTTTAAGGTTTCGCGGTTTCCCAATCTAAGCTGCGGTGGAATAGTTCCTAGAATGGGCCATTTGATGGCCAAACAGGAACTATTTCACCGCAACTTTGTTTTTATTGGTGTAAAAGGCGCGCCATGCTTGGGTGGGGATTGTTATTCGTTTGTAAAGCCGAGCCGCGCTTGCGGTAAGGGTCTATCAGATGCCTGTAAGAAACCGCAGTTGGCGCGGACGTTGCCCGGTCGGGGCCGTATCTTTCCAAACAGCAAAGCGGGCGGGGTGCCCGCGAGTCGCATGTATGAAAGGAAGATCATGCTCGATCAGGCTTATTCTCGTCGTCAGTTCCTCGGCCTCGCTGGTGGTCTTGCCAGCATCGTCGGTCTCGGTCTCGTTGGTTGCGGCGGCGCAGGTGCTTCCAACGCCGCCGACAAGGGCAGCGCCGCTGCTACTGCCGAGTCCGTCTCCGGCGAGGTGACCTACGACGGTGCCTCCTCGTTCCAGGCTCTCGTCGAGGCTGCTGCCGAGAAGTTCATGGATGCCAACCCGGACGTCTCCGTTTCCGGCTCGGGCAACGGTTCGGGCAAGGGTCTGACCGCTGTCGCCGCAGGCACCGTCACCATCGGTAACTCCGACGTCTTCGCCGAGACCAAGCTCGAGGCCGACCAGGTCAAGAACCTCGTCGACCACGAGGTAGCCGTCGTGGGCATGGGCCCCGTCGTCTCTAAGAACGTGACGGTCGACGATCTGTCCCTCGAGCAGCTCAAGGGCATCTTCTCCGGCCAGATCACCAACTGGAAGGAGGTCGGCGGCGACGACGCCAAGATCGTTGTCCTCAACCGCAAGGCCGGCTCCGGTACCCGCGCCACCTTCGAGGCCGCCGTCTTTGGCGACGAGGCCGTCGACTTTAAGGGCGACGCCGAGCTCGACAAGTCCGGCGACGTCCAGACCCAGATGGCCAGTACCGACAACGCCATCTCCTACCTCGACTTCTCGCACTTCGATGACTCCAAGTTCAACGCCATCAAGGTCGAGGGCGTCGAGCCCAAGAGCAAGAATGTCACTGATGACTCCTTCAAGATCTGGGCTACCGAGCACATGTACTGCTCCAAGGACGCCGACGAGGCCACCAAGGCCTTCCTGGAGTTCATGCTTTCCGACGACGTCCAGGGCAAGCTCGTCGAGGAGCAGGGCTTCATCCCCGTCTCTGCCATGAAGGTCGTCAAGGACGCCAGCGGCAAGGTCTCTGCTAAATAAGTAATCGCCCCGGAAAGGTTTGCAATGGCAAAACAGCTGCCAAAGCGCGACCTTGAGAACGTGGGCCTGGGCGTCACGGGCGCGTGCGTAGCGCTCGTGACGCTTGTCGTTGCCGCGCTCATCTTTATGGTCGCCCAAAAGGGCCTCTCGGCTTTTGTCAAGGACGGCGTCTCGGTCGTCGAGTTTTTCACCGGCACCAAGTGGGACCTGGCCAACACAGCCGAAAACGGCCTGCCCTATACCGGCGCCCTGCCCCTGATCGTCACCTCGTTTGCGGTCATGGTGCTCTCCACGCTTATCGCGCTGCCCATCGCCATCGGCTCTGCCATCTTTGCGGTCGAGATTGGCCCTAAGTTTGGCTCTAAGATCTTTCAGCCGCTCATTGAGCTTTTGACCGGCATCCCCTCGGTCGTCTTTGGCCTGATCGGTTTTCACGTGGTCGTCGGTCTTATGAAGAGCGTTTTCCACGTGAGCACGGGCCTGGGCATCTTGCCCGGCGCCATCGTGCTGGCGGTCATGATTCTGCCGACGATGACCACGCTTTCGGTCGATGGCCTGCGCGCCGTGCCCGACGGCTACCGCCAGGGCTCGCTCGCGCTGGGCTACACCCGCTGGCAGACCATCTGGCACGTGGTGCTCAAGTCCGCCATGCCGTCGCTCATGACCGCGGTTATCTTGGGCATGACCCGCGCCTTTGGCGAGACGCTCGCCGTGCGCATGGTCATCGGCGGCATCGAGGCCATGCCGACGTCGCTGCTGTCGCCGGCGTCCACCATCACCACCACGCTCACCACGTCCATGGCAGTCTATGCCGAGGGCTCGGCCCAAGACGATGTTCTGTGGGCGCTCGGCCTGCTGCTGATGGGCATGAGTCTCATCTTCATCCTGATCATCCACCTTATCGGCCGCAAGGGGGCGAAGGCTCGTGGCTAGCACGCGTATCCACATCGACGAGGCGAGGCTCGGGCGTGTCCAAAAGCAGGACCGCTTCGCCACGGGCGTGTTGACGGCGATCGTCGCCATCGTCATGCTCATCGTCGTCTCCATGGTGGCCTATATCCTGTTCGAGGGCATCTCGACGCTGTTCCAGCCGGGCTTTCTCACGGAGCCGTCGCGCGCCAACGGAACGCAGGGCGGCGTGCTCTACCAGCTGTTCGACTCGTTCTACCTGCTGCTGATCACCCTGATCATCTCGGTGCCCATCAGCCTGGGTGGCGCGGTCTTTTTGGTTGAGTACGCGCCGGACGGACCCATCCGCGACATCGCCTCCACCGCCATCGAGACGTTGTCCTCGCTGCCTTCCATCGTCGTCGGCATGTTCGGTTTTCTGGTGTTCTCGGTGCAGCTGGGCTGGAAGTACTCCATCATCTCCGGCGCCGTCGCGCTCACCATGTTCAACATCCCCATCCTGGTGCGCGTGATCCAGCAGGCGCTCGAGGACGTGCCGCAGGCCCAGCGCGATGCGTGCCTGGCCATGGGCCTCACTTGCTGGGAGGCCACGCTGCACATCCTGATCCCCGAGGCCATGCCTGCCATCGTGACGGGCATCGTGCTTTCGGCCGGTCGCGTGTTTGGCGAGGCCGCAGCACTGCTTTTTACCTCGGGTATGAGCTCGCCGGTTCGCCTGAACTTCTTGAGCTTTAACCTGTCGAGCCCCACCTGCGCTTGGAACGTGTTCCGTCCCGGCGAGTCGCTCGCCGTGCACATCTACAAGATCTATGGCGAGGGCAGCCCCGAGGCCCAGCAGATCGTCTGGGGCACCGCTGCACTGCTGATGATTTGCGTGCTGCTGTTTAACGTAATCGCCCGCATTGTGGGCAAGCAACTGGCAAGGAAGATGACGGCCGAATGAGCGAGATGAATGTAACGCCCGCAACCGAAGCGGCATTGTCCGACACCCGGGACTTCCTGTCGAGCGTGGGGGAGAGCGAGAAGCGCGTGCGCGTGAGCGGCAAGGCCGTGAGCGACGAGGTTGTGCTCTCCACCAAGGACGTCAACGTGTACTATGGCGACCACCATGCACTGCACAATACGTCGCTCGACTTCCACAAGGGCGAGATCACGGCGCTCATCGGGCCTTCGGGCTGCGGTAAGTCGACCTTCTTACGCAGCCTCAACCTGATGAATCGCGAGATTCGCGGCTGCCGCGTGGAGGGTGAGATCAACTATCGCGGGCGCAATGTAAACACCAAGACCGAAAACACCTACGAGCTGCGCCGTTCCATTGGCATGGTGTTCCAGCAGCCCAACCCGTTCCGCAAGTCCATTCGCGACAACATCACGTTTGCGCCTAAGCGCCACGGCATCACCGACCGCGACGAGCTCGACCGCATGGTCGAGGAAAGCCTGCGCGGCGCGGCGCTTTGGGACGAGGTCAAGGACAAGCTCGACAAGAGCGCCTACGCGCTTTCGGGCGGCCAGCAGCAGCGTCTGTGCATTGCGCGCACGCTGGCGCTCAACCCCGACGTGATCCTGT
Organism: uncultured Collinsella sp.; assembly: GCA_902461085.1. Taxonomy (GTDB): domain Bacteria; phylum Actinomycetota; class Coriobacteriia; order Coriobacteriales; family Coriobacteriaceae; genus Collinsella. The sequence goes on from CABPWH010000005.1 coordinate 6,417, forward strand.
TTGACGAGCCCTGCTCGGCGCTCGACCCCATCTCGACGTTGGCGATCGAGGACCTTATGTCGTCGATCGTGGCCGACCGCGCCATTGTCATCGTGACGCACAACATGGAGCAGGCGTCGCGCGTGTCCAACCGCACGGCGTTCTTCTACATGGGCGATATGGTCGAGTACGACGAGACTGACGAGATTTTCCAACGGCCCAAGGATAAGCGGCTGAATGATTACCTCACCGGCATGTTCTCCTAGTCCGGGACATGCTTGAGGCCCGCGGCGGCCACGGTTGCCGCGGGACTGATTGGAGAGGCGGGTCATCTCTTGCGGGAGATGGCCCGCCTTTTTGTGTCGTGTGCGACCCGCCTTTTCGCTGCTATCATGGACAACGTTGAATTTCTACGAAGGAGCAGGGCATATGGCGATTCTTTTGGGGTGCGATTCCGTCAGCCTAGAGTTTCCCACCAAGCATATTTTCGATAGCGTTACGCTCGGCGTGGGCGAGGGCGACCGCATTGGTATTGTCGGTAAAAACGGCGACGGTAAGTCGACGCTGCTGAGCGTGCTCGCCGGCACGTTGGAGCCCGACGACGGCCGCGTGACGCACCGTCGCGGCACCACGATCGGTCTACTCGGCCAAAAGGACCAGCTGGTCGATACCGACACCGTGCATCATGCCGTTGTGGGTGACGTCCCCGAGTACGAGTGGGCGTCGAGCCCCCGCACGCGCCAGATTCTGGCCGGCCTTATTAGCGATGTGCCCTGGGAGGGCATGGTGGGCGAGCTTTCGGGCGGCCAGCGCCGTCGCGTGGACCTCGCGCGCCTGCTGATCGGCGACTACGACGTGCTCATGCTCGACGAGCCCACCAACCACCTGGACATGCGCACCATCAACTGGCTCGCGCGTCACTTAAAGGCCCGCTGGCAGCGTGGCCAGGGCGCGATGCTCGTGGTCACGCATGACCGTTGGTTCTTGGACGAGGTCTGCACCAGTATGTGGGAGGTCCACGACGGCCAGGTCGATCCCTTCGAGGGCGGCTACTCCGCATATATCCTGCAGCGCGTGGAGCGCGACCGCATGGCCGCGGTTACCGAGGAGCGCCGTCGCAACATGGCGCGCAAGGAGCTCGCGTGGCTGAGCCGCGGCGCCCAGGCGCGTTCCACTAAGCCCAAGTTTCGCGTTGATGCCGCTCGCGAGCTGATCGCCGACGTGCCGCCCGTGCGTGACGAGCTGGAGCTCAAGCGCCTCGCCGTGAGCCGCCTAGGCAAGCAGGTTATCGATGTGGTCGACGTGGACGCCGGCTATGCGGATGTCGATGGCGCGCCCAAGCAGGTACTCTCCGACGTGACCTGGTTCATTGGTGCGGGCGACCGCTATGGTCTTTTGGGCGAGAATGGCGCTGGCAAGTCGACGCTGCTTGATGTGATCCAGGGCAAAATTGCGCCCACGCGCGGCCGCGTGAAGATTGGCCAGACAGTGCGCTTTGGCGTGCTGTCGCAGCAGCTCGAGGAGCTCGAGCCCTTCATGGGCGACACGATTCGCGAGGTGCTCAGCAACTATAAGAAGTACTACGTCATCGACGGTAAGGAGACTTTGCCCGAGAAGCTCTGCGAGCGTCTGGGCTTTACGACGCAGCAGCTCTGGAGCCGCATCGGCGATCTTTCGGGCGGCCAGCGCCGTCGCCTGTCGCTGCTGCTGACAATCCTGGACGAACCCAACGTGCTCATCCTGGACGAGCCCGGCAACGACCTGGATACCGACATGCTCGCGATTGTCGAGGACCTGCTCGACGGCTGGCCCGGCACGTTGATCCTGGTGACGCACGACCGCTTTTTGATGGAGCGCGTGACCGACCAACAGTGGGCGCTGCTCGACGGCCACCTGACGCATATGCCCGGTGGCGTGGACCAGTACCTGCGCCTGTGCAACGCTACCGCCGAGGGCGAGCCCGTGGGCGCGCCGAGCGCCAAGACCGGCACGTTTGACACCGGTGCCGCGGCAGCTGCGGCCGAAAAGCCTAAGGCAAGCGGTCAGCCCAATGGCCTTTCCAACGCCGAACGTCAGAAGCTCCGCCGCGAGGTGAGCTCGCTCGAGCGCAAGATGGAGACGCAGCGCGCTCGCGTTGAGGAGGCCGAGGCCGCGATGGCCCAGGTCGATCCCACCAACTACACGGCGCTCGGCGAGCAGCAGGCAAAGATCGACGAGGCTCACGCCGCCATGGACGAGCTGGAGATGGCGTGGCTCGAGGCGAGCGAAAAGCTCGAGGGCGAGGAGTAAGCGAGAATGATCAAAGCCGCGTTTTTCGATATCGACGGTACGCTGCTGAGCTTTAAGACCCACCGGATTCCGGCGTCGGCGCAGCAGGTGCTCGACAGCTTTCGCGAGCAGGGGATTGCGTGCGTGATCGCCACGGGCCGTCCGACCTACCAGATGCCGGACTGGCTGTTCGACCTGGGCTGGGATGCGTACATTACGCTTTCGGGCCAGCACTGCTTTGATGCCGAGGGAGTTTACCGCAGCTGCCCGATCGATCCGGACGACGTCGCGGTGATTGTGGACCAGGTGGCGCAGGGGCGCTACGACTCGCTGTGCATGCAGGGCGAGAACTCGTTTGTGAACCGCCTGTCCGAGCGCGTGGTGACGGCTGGCAGCAACGCGGGAATCGTCTACCACGAGGAGCCGTTTGAGCACGCCTTTGACGCACCGGTCTACCAGTTCTGCGCCTTTGTGGACCCGGCCGACGAACATATCGTGACCGACGCCGTGTCGCATTCGCTCACCACGCGCTGGTGCGACCTGTTCTGCGACATTATTCCCGCTAACGGCGGCAAGGACCTGGGCGTGGCGGCGACGCTGGAGCGCCTGGATATCGACGCGAGCGAGGCGATCGCCTTTGGCGACGGCGAGAACGACCTATCGATGTTTTCCGCCGTGGGCACGAGCGTGGCCATGGGTAACGCACAGGACACGGTGAAAGCTGCGGCGACCTATGTGACGACCGCCGTGGACGACGACGGAATCTACAACGCCGCGAAGCACTTTGGCCTGTTATAGCTGCGGCTCGGCACTTGGGGACGTTCCTTTTCTGCCGGCAGCTGGGGACACTCCTTGCGGTGCGTCCCCATTTTGTTTTCGTCCCGCACGTTTTGTGAAACACGGCTAACTTTTAGACAAAGTAGTAAGACATGGGCAACTTTTGCGGTAAAGTTAGCCGTGGAAAGTATCCAAAGGCTAACTAGCAATCATCGCGAAAGGCGGCCCATGGCCCTACGTGAATCCGGAGAAGACTATCTCGAATCGATCTACGTTCTGTCGGAACGTCAGGGCATCGTGCGCTCGATCGACGTTGCGGAGTACCTCGGCGTAACCAAGGCGAGCGTTTCCAAGGCCATGGCGACGCTGGAAAGCAACGGCTATGTCGAAATGGGCAAGCGCGACGTTCATCTGACGGAGCGTGGTCTGGAGGTCGCTCGTCAAATGTGGGAGCGTCACTGCTTTTTCGTGGGGCTGCTGGAGGATGCGGGTGTTTCGGCTGAGGTCGCGTCGCAAGAGGGCTGCCACATGGAGCACTGCCTGAGCGAGGAGAGCTTTGAGAAGCTGAGGGCGATGCTGGGGCGGGACGGTGTTTCGGCGCCAACAATGACCGACTAGCACTCCCGCAGTGGCGCGCCTCCCGCGCCGGAACGGCGCGGGACAGCGACCGAGACGAGTGGTCCCACCAACTAAGTCCAACTCAGACAAGGAACCCCACCAGCAAGCGATGCCCAAGAACCGCCAGCTGTGTCAACGCAGGTCGGGGCCGGGCTTGGTTTTGAAAACACTCCGCAGCGCGAGGCCCGTCTTTCCGTTGCTCCGCAGGAGCAGGAAAGACGGGCCTCATGCGCGAGGACGTTTTCAAAACCAAGCCCGGCCCCGACCGGACGGCCACGTATGCTACAGGTTCTTAACACCCATCGCGCGCATGGCGTTCAGGATGGCGATGATCGCCACGCCTACGTCGCCGAACACGGCAAGCCACATGTTGGCGATGCCCAGTGCCGCAAGCACCAGAATCAGCAACTTAATGCCCAGCGCAAAGATGATGTTCTGCCAAACAATCGACATGGTCTTGCGCGCCACGCGGATCGCGCGGGAGATGTTGGACGGCTTGTCATCCATGAGCACGACGTCCGCCGCCTCAATTGCGGCGTCCGAGCCCATAGCGCCCATGGCGATGCCCACATCGGCGCGCGTGAGCACGGGTGCGTCGTTGATACCGTCGCCGACAAAGGCGAGCTTGCCCTTGCCGCTTTCGGCTGCGAGCAACGCCTCAACACGCTCGACCTTATCGCCCGGCAGCAGCTGCGCGTGGAACTCGTCGAGACTGAGTTGCTTGGCCACAGACGCCGCAACCTCCTCGCGGTCGCCCGTGAGCATGACGGTGCGCTTGACGCCGGCGGCGTGCAGGTCGCGAATCGTTTGCTCGGCATCGGCCTTGACGGTGTCGGCAATTACAATGTGGCCGGCATAGATGCCATCGACCAGCACGTGGAGGATCGTACCGACGACCTCGCAATTGGGCGCTTCGATGCCGGTCGCTGCGAGCATCTTGGCGTTGCCGACGACGACGTGCCTGCCGTCGATGTTCGCCGTCACGCCATGGCCCGCGTCGTTGGTGGAGTCGCTTACGCGCTTGGGGTCGACCTCGCCCTGGAAGGCGGCGCGCACCGACTGCGCGATGGGGTGATCGGAGAATGACTCGGCGAGGGCTGCGACTTCAAGCAGCGATTGCTCGGTATAGCCTGCCTCGGGGTGCACCGCAACCACCGAGAACGTGCCGTTGGTGAGGGTGCCCGTTTTGTCGAAGACGACGGTGTCCACGTAGGCGAGCGTTTCGAGGTAGTTAGAACCCTTGATGAGAACGCCCAGCTTGGATGCGCCGCCGATGCCGCCAAAGAAGCTGAGCGGCACGCTGATCACGAGCGCGCACGGGCAGCTGACGACCAGGAAGGTCAGGCCGCGCAGGATCCAGTCGGACCAGGCGCCGGTGACCAAGCCGCCGCCGAGCGCGAGTACCGCGGCGGCGCCGGTGACGGCGGGCGTGTAGACGCGGGCGAAGCGCGTGATGAAGTTCTCGGTGCGCGCCTTCTTTTCGCTGGCGTTTTCTACGAGCTCCAGGACGCGCGCGACGGTGGACTCGCCAAATGGCTTGGTGGTGCGCACGTGGATGAGACCCGTCATGTTGATGCAGCCGCTGATGATATCGTCTCCGGTTTTGGCCGGGCGGGGGACTGATTCGCCCGTGAGCGCGGCGGTATCGAGCTGTGTCTCGCCTTCGACGATGACGCCGTCGATAGGCACGCGCTCGCCGGGCTTGACGACGATGACGGTGCCCACGGCGATGTCATCGGGGAAGACCTGCTCGAGTGTGCCGTCGGGTTGCTCGACGTTGGCGTAGTCGGGCGCGATGTCCATCATGGCGCTGATCGACTTGCGGCTCTTGCCCACGGCGTATGCCTGGAACAGCTCGCCGACCTGGTAGAACAGCATGACGGCGGCGCCTTCGGCCATGTGCGGGTCGGTGTCGGGGAAGAGCACCATGGCAAACGCGCCGATGGTCGCGACGGCCATGAGGAAGCTCTCGTCGAACGCCTTGCCGCGGCGGATGTTGTTGTATGCCTTTTGGAGCACGTCGTAGCCGGCAATCAAAAAAGGCACGAGGAACAGTGCGAAGCTGGCGTAGATGTCGCCCGGGGTGCCGAATGCGGCAGTGAGGGTGCCGAGCTCATCGAGGGCGTACACCACGGCAAAAATGCCCAGCGCTACCAGGATGCGGTTGCGCTTATGCTCGAGTGACTCTTTTTTCTTGCGCTTCTTCTTTTTCTTCTTGGGGTCGGCGGTGGCCATGACTCGTATCCTCCCATTTGAATGTATGAACACTCGCTCATATAATTTCGCGAGCAAAGGCCGCGGCAAGCGCGGCCTTGCGGGTTGGCGTAAACCTGGGCTAGAGAATTATCTCGCAGTCCGGCTCGGCGTCGGCCGTAAACTCTACAACGCGGTTGAGCACCTCGTCGAACTCGGCGTCATCGGCCTCGAGCGTCAACTTCTGGGTCATAAAGATGACGGACACGGATTTGACGCCCTCGAGCTTGGCCAGCTCGTCCTGAAGCTCGCGCGCACAGTTGGCGCAGTCGATCTCGTCGAGTTTAAACTGCTTTTTCATGGTGGGTTCCTTTCTCTGTATTTGCGGCTTGGGTGCAGGCCGCGCTGGTACCGTGGTTGGTCGCTATTCGCAGATGTGGCTCATGCCCTGGTTGAGCATGGTGTAGACGTGGTCGTCGGCGAGCGAGTAGAGGATATTGCGCCCGTCGCGCCGGAATTTAACCAGGTGCGACTGCTTGAGTGTGCGCAGCTGGTGCGACACCGCGGACTGCGAGGTTTCGGTCGCTTCGGCGATGTCTGCCACGCAGAGCTCGCGGCCCATGAGGGCATAGAGGATCTTGATGCGCGTGGTGTCGCTGAAGACCTTGAACAGGTCGGCGAGGTCGTAGAGAAGCTCCTCGTCGGGAAGGTCCTCGGGCGAGCAGGTGGTCGGGATCGCGGGTTCGGTGGCCTCGATGTCGAGTTTCGTTTCATCAACGCGGAGGCTCATTGCAATATCCTTTCATATGAACATGCGCTCATATAATTTACTTTCGATTATATGAGTGCATGTTCATATGTCAATGACGTTCAGGTAATTCGTTGTACAAAATGATGGGGAATAGTGGACGAGATCCCGGACTGAGCGTTTTTTGATAGTCGATGCCAAGGTGGGTACCCTCGTGCCGTGCAAAAAATGGAGTATTCTGCAACTATAGGGGGTCCGCTAATTTATTGCAGGTCATATAATGCAGTTCAAGAGTTATCTTAGGGTGTTAATCCGATGAGTTCTTCCTCAAATGTTGCCTAACGCTCTCACGCAAGAGTGATTTCGCTTCACATTTGGATCCACTCGAGGGTGATAGACACCCGACCCTGCTGAATACTCGCAATTTTGCACGTCGCTAGGGTACCCACCTTGTTAGCCGGCCTAGTCTCCGGCCCCGAAGACCCTGCCCTCGGGCGCGAGGCTGCTTGTTTGGGCAAATGATGGGCTGTCGGATTCGACAGTCTGCATGTCATCGATTGCCGGAACTTCATTAATTGTCGGGTCATCCAGCGTGATGCCTTCGAGCGTTGCTTTTTCGAGGTCGATTCGTTGACGCTCTTTGGAATCCTGGCGAAGCTGCTTCTGAATTCGCTTTTTCTCTTCTATAAACCTTCTGAGCACAAACTGTCTCAGGTCCTCTTGCATGACTTGAAAGTCTTTTGGCAGACGCGAGGGGCGTACGCCCTCTCTCCGTTGGATTGCTTCCATGACCCTAACGAAAGCGCTGGCATGCATAAAGGAATAACGACTGACGGTGATGATTCCGTATCCCATGGACGCAAGCGCATTCTTGCGCTCCTCATCGATGGCGCGGTCTTCTTCCGCGTCATGATAAAAACCGTTGTATTCAATGTCTGTGCGAGATTTCTTTAGATACGCATCCATAAAGAACTTTTTGCGTCTCGTGAGATTCTTTGCGGCAGTGGTGACCTGCACCTCGTAATCGGTCTCAATTCCTTTAATACCAAGCCCTCCTTCGCTTTTGGGCAGCGTTAGCATCATGACAAATGCCGTTTCCATGGGAGACCGGCATCCGTCGCGCACACATTGGATCGCCTTTCGGGCAAGGGCCAGACCGTCGCATCTGGTAATGGAATTAAAGAACTGCTTTAACCTCTCGGTCGAGGTGAGCGCGAAACGCTCGGCATAGGAGGTGGAAGAGTCGGTTCCAAGGGAATAAGCGCCGCACAGTTCAAAGTAGTACTCCACTAGTTCGCGAAAAGAAAGATAGGTGGCGGCCTGAAGTGCGCAAAGCTCAACGCTAACAATGAAGATGCCATCTTCAAGCTCTATAAAGCGTGAGTTCGAGAATCGTTTTGAAGAAACGTGGCATTGACAGTTCATTGCATAGCGCGCATTCCTGCGATCAAACACCATCACCTCGAGGGAATCATTTGCGTCGAAGGAAACATCATGTTTGGTGAGCCATTCTGCGGCTGCGTCAAGGAGCGTTCCGGTGGGACATGATCCGTAAATCGCGGCAGGGCTACAGGACTCGATGCCTTTCGCAGACACCGAATGCGCGGCCTGGTAGACCGCTTTTGCAGTGGTATGTGACAATACGATACTCATGGTATATATCGTGCCAGCTAATGCCGTGTTGATGGCGCTGAGTGAAAAAGTCGTTTTAGAGGTCTAACCAAATGCTGTCCAAAAGCTTGACGCAATTATGAGTTGGTATGCCCTAAATAAAAGTTTTCGCAGCTTAGCTATAGCATATAACTACTCAATTGCCGCACATTTGATAGTGATGCATCACCATCCGACAACGAATTACGTGTCGGGAATTGGCCGAAATCGTTCGCAATGAGTGTTCAGAATTTGTGATGGCAGGTTTATTTGTGGAACGTAGGGCGGCCCCGCTGCGGGGTTTCCCGCTGCGAGGCCGCCCGTGATCTACGCCGGAGTTTGTCGTAGACGTTTCTACTTGGCAAACAGGTTCTTGAGGTTGAACTCGGCTTGGACGGTGCGGAGCATGAGGTCGGTGTCGTCGAGGCCCAGGTGCTGCTCGTTGGCGTCGGCGGCGAGGGTGCCACGGCGGCGCGCCCAGTTCTCGAGCGCGGCGGGCGCGGACTCGCGGGGGAGCGAGCGCACGTCGGCGTCCAAGCTGCGGCAGATCTGGCGCGAATCGATGACGATAATCTTGCCGGCACGACGCGCCTCGGCGTAACCGTCCAGGTGAATCTTGAACCAGCTGTCCTCGAACGCGGCGTTATGCGCCATGTACGGGTACTTCTTCATAAGCTTGAGCAGCTGCTTCTGCAATTCTTTGTTCTCGCGGAACGGCTTTTTGCCGTCGATGTCGTCCCAGGTGATGTGGTGGATATTCGACAGCGGCACGTCCTCGCCGCGATAGATGTCGGGCAGGCCGCAGTAGTGCGCCTCGGCGTCATGCGGCACGGCGTCGCTGGTGAGCTCCATGATTTCCCAGCCCACGTTGATGATGTAGCCGCGCTCGGGTGCACGGCCGGTGGTCTCGATATCGATACCGAGCACGGTGCCTTGGATGGGCTTGCGCGCGTAGGCGACGCCGAGCGCGTCGCGGTCGCCGCGGATTTCGCGCATGACGGACGCGGCGGTGCGCTTTTGCATCTTGCCGATGGCGGCGCAGGTGTCGGCATCGGACAGGCCGCGCGAAAGCGTCGCGGGCGTCACGTTGCGCATGCGTGCCTCGCCAATCTGGTCGCACAGGTCGCGGTTGCGGTCGGCCAGGTCGCGCACGGTGGCAAAGTCGAAGCCGGGGTCGCCCTCGGCGGTAAAGTACTCGGTCTCGAGCACCTTAAGGGCCTCTTCGCCCTTCTGGCGCTCGGACTCCATGGCGCCGTGATCGCCATAGATAAACATGGGGATAAACGGCTGGCGCTCGTATTCGAGTGCTTGCGAAACGTTCATAGACTGCTCCTTGGACGGGCCGCGTCGCGCGGTTCGGTGGCATTGAGTTATGGCGAGATGATAGTTTACCATGGGCAACTATTGGCACCACGCCTAGGTCAACTACAATACCCTAGTTGACCGCTAGGACTTTTACAATGCTGCCGAAAGACACGAAAGGTTCCATCCTTCATGGATTTGCTGATTGATATTTTGCTCGACGCTGGCAAGGACACGCTGTCGCTGGTGCCGTTTTTGTTGGTGACGTATCTGGCCCTCGAGACCCTGGAGCACGTTGCGGGCGACAGCGTTAACGGCGCCATCAAGCGCGCCGGTGCCGCGGGCCCCGTGGTTGGCTCGTTGCTGGGCATGGTGCCGCAGTGCGGCTTTTCGGCAATGGCGGCCACGCTGTATGCCGGTCGTGTCGTGACATTGGGTACGTTGGTGGCGGTGTTCCTTTCGACCTCCGATGAGATGCTGCCGCTGTTGCTCGCCGAGCAGGTGCCCGTGCAGACCATGGCGATGCTTCTGGCTTCGAAGGCGCTGATCGCGCTGGTCACGGGCTTTATCGTGGATGCCGCTATTCGCGGCCTGCGTCGTAACGCTCGCGCGCATGCGGCGATTCGCCGCACCGTGCTGGGAACCGCGGCCAACCCGGTCCACGTGAACTGCGCGCACGACGACCACACTGGCGGTGACATCATCGACGAGGTGGCCGAGGCGGGCGTGAGCGCCGACCACATCCACGAGTTGTGCGAGCGCGACCATTGCGGTTGTGATGAAGACGAGGACGAGCACGAACACGGACATGGCCACGATCACGGTCATGAGGGCGAATATGAACACCATGATGGTCACGGTCACTCCCATTCCCACGAAGGGACGCCTGTCCTGTCGATTATCCGCAGCGCCATCTCCCACACCGTGCAGGTATCGGTATTCATTTTCCTGGTGACGCTGATTCTGGTTGCCGTGCTCGAGACGTTCGGCGAGTCCGCAATCGAGCAGTTCCTGCGCGGCAACGAGACGCTTGCGGTCCTGGGCTCGGCACTCGTCGGCCTGATTCCCAACTGCTCGGCGAGCGTGGTCATTACGCAGCTGTACCTGGAGGGCGCGCTGCAGCTGGCACCGATGCTCGCCGGCACGCTCATTTCCGCCGGCGTGGGCTACCTGGTGCTGTTCCGCACCAACCGCAGCGCTCGTGAAAACACCGTGTTCCTGGTCATGATGTACGTCATCGGTGCCGGTTGGGGCCTTATCCTATCCGCCTTCGGCCTCTAAGTGGGCCTAAAATGGGCTTTAAATAGCCATACTCGGCGCCTGCGCAATGCGGCGACGCATGGCATTTTGAAGCCCGTTTTTTTGTTGAGCCATGGATTCCGAGCGCCCACACCGCCCAAAACAAAAAGGTAGATTTTTAGGCATGTCCCAAAAATCTACCTTGGTTAGCGCAGCAGCTCGGTGAGATTGCGCTTAAAGCGTGCGCGGTCTTCTCTGGTGAAGGCTGCCGGACCGCGGGTGCGTCCGCCGGCGCGGCGTACCTTCTTTTCCTCGTGGCGAATAAACAGCTGCATGTCGATGATCGCCTTGTCGTAGACGCGCCCGCGCACACCGATTGCGGCGGCATCGCGCCCGAGCACCATGCTCGCCAAGCCAATGTCCTGCGTCACGACCACGTCGCCCGCCTGCAGGCGTTCGACAATGGCAAAGTCGGCGCTGTCGGCACCCACGCTCACATCGAGCGTCGTGACCCAAAAGCCGCGTCGCGCGTGCTCGGCATCGCGCGGGTCGTCGCGGCGAATGTGCCGTTCCAGGTTTTGCGTGCTGTTGCCGGCGATAACAACGGCGACGCCCGCTCGCCGCGCGCAGTCAATCGACTCGCGCGTGACCGGGCAGGCGTCGGCATCAATAAAGAGCGTTCGCGGCATCTAGTGCACCAGTTTGCCAAATTGAATAGCGCGAACAATCAGCGTTACGCCAAACACCAGCAGCGCGGCGCCGCTAAAGATAACGAGCATCTTGGCCGACCACAGCGGATAGATAAACACGAACATGCCGGCGATGATGGAGAGTGCGCCGCTCAGGATGGCGAGGGCGCGGTTGGACGAAAGCTCGGACTCCAGAATGGACATGACACCTTCGACAATCCAGCCAAAGCCGGCCACGATAACCACCATCGTGGTGAGCGTCGCGGTCGAGAAGGCCTGGTTGCGCAGGATTATGACGCCGCCCAAGATAATGAGTAGGTTGGAGATGATGCTCGTCACGCGCCAGCCGGTGGGCAGCAGCGGCTCAAAAATGGCAGTGAACAGCCTAATGGCAGCAGTGATTACAAAGTAAAAACCCAGGACAGTCGTCAAAAAGACGAGGGACTTGGCGGGTGCAAAAAGCAGCGCGATACCAGCAATGAGCGCTAAGACGCCCGTGATGGCGTAGATCCAGCGTACGGCCTTGACGGCTTTGCCCGCCATGCTTTTCTCGTCAAATCCAAACTGGCTCGATTTTTGGTCATCGTTCTTAAAGATGCCCATAATGTCTCCTTTCCGTGCGGCGTAAGCCTTGATCGTTACAACCAGTATCGCCTAAAGGCGCTGGCGTATGGGTCGGGGAGGGCGAAACGTAACCCAAAGGTCCCGAATTGTTCCCGTTGTTCCCCACGTCGCGATTTTCTATTCAACAGGTGTAGAACATTGCAGCCCTGTTCGTTATTGCCTACGTTTTAGGTTAGATTTTCCTAAGGACAATTGGCTTGTATTGGGGGTCCCTATGAACGAAGCAGTTCCCGAGGCACCGTCGAGTGTCGAATCGATGGCAAAGCAAGGTTGCGAAAAGCTCGGCTTGAACGCGTTTGATGCGTTGGTTCGCCGCGCCCGTACGTGTCGTCGCTTTGACGAGTCCATGCGCGTGCCGCGTGAGTTTTTGTTCGAGCTGGCAGAGCTGGCTCACCTGACTCCCTGTGGTGCCAATGCTCAGCGTCTGCGTTTTCATGTGGTGAGCGGTGCCGTGGATTGCGCGCGCGTATTTGATGAGCTTGCATGGGCCGGCGCGCTTAAGGATTGGCCGGGTCCTGCCGAGGGCGAGCGCCCGACCGGCTACATCGCGATTCTTGCTGAGCGCGCCGTTCCGGGCAAGCCCGCCGCTCCCATTACCGAGGTCGACACGGGCATTGCCGCGCAGACGATGATGCTCGCCGCCCGCAGCGCCACGCCCGAGGTGGCAGCTTGCATGTTCAAGGCCTTTACGCCCCACGCGATCGATGCCATGGGGCTCGATAACGACAAATATGAGCTCAAGCTGATCATGGCGTTTGGCGTTCCGGCCGAGACACAGGTGATCGATGCGATCGATTCCAACCCCGACGGCTCCATCAATTATTGGCGCGACGAGGCGCGGGTGCACCACGTACCCAAGCGTCCGCTTGCCGACGTGCTGCTGTAGTTGTGCGTCGTTGCGGCGCAATCCGGCGGCAAAATCACCACAAAGACTCCTGTCCCCTTTGTGGTGGTACGAGGGGAGGGCATGTGGCCGATCTGTATTTGGTGCGGCATGGGCAGACTGAGCTCAATGTGCAGAGCATTTTGCAGGGCTGGCACGATTCGCCGCTTACGGCGCGCGGGCGTCAGCAGGCGCTGGCGACGCGCGCGGCGTTTGAGGCGCACGGCGTGGCCTTTGATCATGTGTATTCCTCGCCGTTGGGCCGGGCGCGGCATACGGCCGAGCTTATCGTTGGCGAGGGCCGTTCCATTGAGCTGGTCGATGACCTGCGTGAGTGGCATTTTGGCTCGCTGGAGGGCACATCAAATCGCGAGATGCCGCCGCAGCCCTGGGGCGATTATCCGGTGGCCTTTGGTGGCGAGTCGGAAGTGCGGCTTCAGTCGCGCATGGTCGCGGCGCTGTCCCGCATCATGGCCAGGCCGCAGCACGACTGCGTGCTGGCGGTTTCCCACGGCTCAGCCTGCCAGGAGTTTCTTGAGTATGTGACTGGCGAAGGGGAGCTACCCGACAACGGTGCCGTGCTTCATTTTGGCTATTGCGACGGGGCGTTTTCGCTCTTGGGTTGGTAACGAACGAAAGGACCCCTATGAATAAAGATCTGTATCTGGTCCGTCATGGACAGACGATATTCAACCTTAAGCGTATCATTCAGGGGTGGAGTGACTCGCCGCTTACGCAGCTGGGCTGCGATCAGGCGGCGCGCGCCGGTATGTTTTTGCGCGCACGCGGCATTGAGCCCGATCATGCTTACACCTCCACACTTCATCGCACCGAGCAGACTATCGCCAACTTGTGGCCGGGCTTGGCGTACGAGCGCCTGGACGGCCTGCGCGAGTGGTTCTTTGGCGACTTTGAGGCCGAGCGCGTGATGCTTATGCCCGAGCGCCCGTGGCGCAATTTCTATCGTCAGTTTGGCGGCGAGGGCCAGATGCAGGTGCGCGACCGCATGGTGACGACGCTGACCGAGCTTATGCAGCGTCCGGACCATACGTGCGTGCTTGCGGTAAGCCACGGATCGGCCATCAAGGAGTTCATGGATCACGTGAAGGGCGCGGCGGCAGACGAGCGCGACCGTGTGCCGGGCAACTGCTCGGTGCTGCACTTTGCGTTTGACGACGAATCCGACACGTTTGAGCTGATTGAGATTTTTACGCAGGAGGATTACGCACGCGAGCTGGGCCTTGAACCGCTTGTGGCTACTGCAGGTCCGCAGCGCGGATAACGCGAGCGTGGCGGCTCGGGTCGCCGGCATAACTTCTCGACGCAAAAGGGGCGGAGATGCATGTACCTGCTGCATCTCCGCCCCCTGTTTGTTGAGCTGCCGATTTTTGTGCTGCGCGGTCTGGTCTTGCTAGAACCGCGCGACTTGGTGCGTGAGCAGACCCGTCGGAACCTGCGGTGCGCCGCCGCTGACCTGCGCAGCGGGGAAGAGCACGGCAACGGTAAAGTTGAACGGCTCCTTGCCGGTGTATGTTCCGGCGGAACGGGCCTCATCGGCCAGGAGCTGTGATGCCCCGACTAGTGCGCCAGCGTAGGCAGGGTCGTCGGCCAGTACCGGCTCCGGCGCCTGGTCGAGCATGGCACGGATGGCGCCGACGGCGTCCTCGCGCTTGACCTCCCACACGCGGTGTGTAATGCCCGCAGGATCGGTGACGGCGTAGAGCGAGGCGCCCTCTTTGGCGGCGCCCAGGATGATATCCATGACGGGCGAGGCCCTGTAGGCGAGCGACACGGGACGAGGCTGAACTTTGAGTTCAGCGATCGCGTGCGCAGCGGCGAGTGCGTCGACGCTCTCGGCAGCAGCCTCGTCGCTGCCCGTCAGCACGTTAACCGGGCAAATCGCCACGACACCCGTCACGCGTCCCGGCTCGTCCGAGCATTCGTACACGTAATACGCCGCACCTGGGTCCTTAAGCATCAGGCCATCGGCAATGGCTCCGCGCAGAGCATCGTTGCCGCTCAGGATGCTGCCCATTGCGGGTAGCGCCTCGAGCACGTGGTCCTGAGCCGGGCGGATGCAGGGAAACGGGAGTGCTTTCATGGGCGGTCCTAACGCGCGAGTCGGTTTGTTCGCGGCTTATTATGCCCCAACTTGGCCATCCGCGCCCCAGAGCGTGTTGTCGGCGAGCGCGATGAGCACGCTCTGGCAGCGAACGATGTCGGCGTGGGGCACATATTCGTTGGGCTTGTGGGCGAGTGCGAGCGAGCCTGGGCCATAGCTCATGCAGCTACGGTTACCCGTCTTGCCGGCAATGACGGCAGTGTCGGTGTAGCCGGTAAAGAAGCCGACGGTCGTGTCCGTGCCCGTTACATCGTCTGCTGCGCACTTGAGTGCAGCTAGAAGGGGAGAGACCGGATCGCGCTCGATAGCGGGGCGGTCGCCCGTCACGGCGTAGCTGCCGTGGCAACCGGGAACCGCGGCCTCGGCGGCGGCAATAGCATGCTCGACCATATTGATTGCGGCGGCTGTATCGGTCGGCGGGGTCAAGCGCATGTCGACCCAGACCTTGGCGTGGTCGGGCACGACATAGGGGCGATAGCCGCCCTCGATTTGGCCAAACGTGATGGTCGATGGTCCCAGCTCATCATGTACGGGCAGAGCCGCGAACGCATGGCGCAGCGCACAGACGGCCTCGGCCATGGCGGCGACGGCGTCGGCGCCCTTCCAGGGCTGGCTCGCATGCGCTGTCACGCCAGCCATTTCAATCTCGAACCACGTACGCCCCTTGTGCGCCACCTGAATCTGTCCGTCGGTGGGCTCGGTATCCAGCACCCATTCGCGCGAGCCGACCCAGCCAGCATCGATCGCGGCCTCTGAGCCACGCATAAAATCTTCCTCGTCGACCGAGCAGATGAGCGAAAAGCCGCGGCGGGGCAGCGCGCCATCCGCCAACACGTGCTCGAGCGTATGGACCAGTGCGGCAATGGCGCAGGCCAGGCCACCCTTCATGTCGCAGGCGCCACGGCCATAGAGTTTGTCGTTACGCACAACTGTCCCGAGCGGCGGAATGTCCGCGTCCCAGCCATCGCCCAGCGTAACGGTATCCATATGACAGATATAGACGAGTCGCGGCTCGTCGCTTTGGCCTGGCACGGTGACCATAAGGTTGCGGCGCCCGGGGAGTACTTCGAGCTCTGCAATCTGCACGGCATCGAGTACCGGATGGCTCAGCTGTGCCAACCGTTCCTCAACCAACGCTTTGATATAGCGTTCAATCTCGCCCTCATACGCACCTGGGTCGGAACTGTCGATCCGCACGAGCCCTTGCGTAAGCCGCCAAGCAAAATCTGTATCAACCATAGGCACCTCACATATAGTTAGGTCAACATACAAATTGTATGTCAAGAAGCGGCTCGGTGCATTTAATGGAGCGCTCATAAAAACGGGGGCGCCTCTCGTGCGAAAGGCGCCCCCGCGGGCATTCAATGTCAGTGACGGGCAGGCCACATGGGGAACTGCCCGTCAGATCAGCCGACGCTACTTGATCACGCGCACGCGATACATCGAAGGAATCTGCTTGAGCGCCTCGATGGTGCTGCTGTCCAGGTGCTCGTCGGTGTCGAACATGGTGTAGGCGTTCTCTCCGGCGGATTCGTTGGTCATGCGCTGCACGTTGGCGTTGTCCTTGGCTAGGATGGCCGTGATCTGGCCGATCATGTTGGGCACGTTGGCGTGCAGGCAGGCGATGCGGCTCGCGGCGCGCGCCTTGCCCATGCTGCAAGCGGGGTAGTTGACGCTGTGCGCGATGTTGCCGTTCTCCAGGTAATCCTTGAGCTCGCTGATGGCCATATCGGCGCAGTTGGCCTCGGCCTCGCCAGTGCCGGCGCCCGAGTGCGTGGTGATAAACGTGTTGGGCATCTTGACGGTCTTGGGCGTGGCAAAGTCGCAGCTAAACCAGCTCAGCTTGCCCTCGCGCAGGGCAGCGTCGACGGCGTCCTCGTCAATGATGGTTTCGCGTGCGTAGTTGATGAGCACGGCGTCGGGTGCCAGCAGGTTAATCTGCTCGGTGCTGATCATGCCGATGGTGTCGGCCTTGCTGGGCACGTGTACGGTGAGGTAGTCGCAGCCGCGGCAGAGATCCTCGAGCGTGCCCACGCGCTGCACCTCGCGGCTCAGCACCCACGCGTGCTCGACGGAAATGAACGGATCGTAGCCGTAGACGTCCATGCCCAGGTCGACGCAGGCGTTAGCAACCTTGGAGCCCACGTTGCCCAGACCGATGACGCCGATGCGCTTACCCCTGAGCTCGCGGCCCACAAAGGCCTTCTTGGCCTTCTCGGCATCGACCTGGATCTCGGGGTCGTCGGCGTTGTCTCGCACCCAGTTCATCGACTGCACCACGCCGCGGCTCGAGAGCACTAGCATGCCCAGGACGAGCTCCTTGACGGCGTTGCTGTTGGCGCCGGGGGAGTTAAAGACGACGACGCCCTTCTTGGCGTACTCCTCAACGGGGATGTTGTTGACGCCTGCGCCGCAGCGGGCGATGGCGCGGATGCCCTCGGGCAGCTCGTAGCCGTGCAGGTCGGTAGAGCGCATCAGGATGGCGTCGGCCTCCTCGGCGGTGCCCACAAACTCGTAGCCCTCGCCAAACTCGACCTTGCCGTCTTTGGTAATGTCGTCGATGGTTTTAATTTTGCGCATGAAAAACTCCTTAGCAGGTTTGTCTAAAACAAGTGGTTTGAAGTGGCTGGTCGGCCCGCGCGTTGCGGGCTAGTTAGATCGCGGACTCAAACTATGCTGCGCTTCGAAGTCCTTCATGTACGAGGCTAGTGCCTGCGTGTCTTCCATGGTCACGGCGTTGTAGACGCTCGCGCGCATGCCGCCCACCAGGCGATGGCCCTTGACGTTTTGAATCTGGTGCTCGGCCGCGCCTGCGACAAAGGCCGCGTCGAGTTCGGCGTCGCCGGTGCGGAAGGTGACGTTGGCGATGGAGCGGCTGTCGGCCTGCGTAGTGCTATGGAACAGCTCGCTGTGCTCGAGCAGGTCATAGAGCAGATTGGCCTTGGCCCAGTTGCGCTCGGCCATGGCGGCAAGTCCGCCGGTTTTCTCAACCCAACGGAACACCTTGCCGCACACGTAGATGCCAAAGGTGTTGGGCGTGTTGAGCATGGAGCCCTTGGCGGCCTGGGTCTTAAGGTCCATGTACTGCGGCGTCTGCGCAAAGGCGGGGCCGTCGGCGATGAGATCGTCGCGCACGATGACCACGGTCACGCCCGCGGCACCGGCGTTTTTCTGCGCGCCGGCGTAAATGAGCCCGTAGCGCTCAACGTCGAGCGGCTGCGACAGAAAGCAGCTCGAGACATCGGCGACCAGCGGCACGTCGCCGCAGTTGGGCAGCTCGTGGTACATGGTGCCAAAGATGGTGTTGTTCTGGCAGATGTAGACGTAGTCGAGCCCGTCGCCCGCGGCCTCGTCGGCAATGCGCGCGTTGATGTCGGCCATGTTGGGAATGCGGTCGAAGTTGGTGTCCTCGGAGCTCGCGAGCAGCACGGCCTCGCCGTACTTGGCGGCTTCTTTGTATGCCTTGTTGGCAAAGTTGCCGGTCACGATGTAGCCGGCGCGGCCGCGGCGCATGAGGTTCATGGGGATGCCCGCAAACTGCAGCGTGGCGCCGCCCTGCAAAAACAGGACGCGGTAGTTGTCGGGGATGCTTAGCAGGCGACGCAGGGTTGCCTCGGCGTCGTCGATGATCTGCTGGTACATGCTAGATCGATGGCTCATCTCGAGCACGGACATGCCGCAACCGCGGTAGTCCATCATCTCGTCGGCGATCTCGGCGAGCACGCTTGTAGGCAGTGCGGCCGGGCCAGCTGAGAAGTTGTGCACACGTGCCATCTTCTAGTCTCCCTCGCAGTCGTATGAACGTTCGGGATACTTTAGCACAGTGGAGCGCCAGGCGCGACCGCATCACAACAAAACCCGAGTGCGCCGCTATGATTTACAGGATGGTTACATGGGGGAGGGGTGCTTTACTCCTCAGGCAAATCCGAATCTGCGAGCGAAGGCATGAGGTTCTCTAGGCGCTTGATCTCTTCGTCGCAAATTAGCCACTTCCTGGTCACTACGACGCCAGTGTGGCGATGACGGCTTCGTCGCCGGCGTATATGAGGGTGTTGCCGTCGGGGATGATCGTCTGGCCGTCGCGTTTGAGCATCACGACGATAAAGGGATGCTTGCCTTGCGGCACATCGCGAAGACGCTGGCCGGCCAGGCGACCGTGGGGGGTTACGGTGACCTCGCGCAGCGTAACCTCGGCACGCTCTTCAAACGTCGGGGCAGCCATCACCAATAGGTCGCCTTCCTCAATCACGGTATCGCCATTGGGCAGCACCGGGTGCGCGCCATCGCGCAGCACCAGGACGACGAGCATGTCCGTGGCGCTGCCAATATCGGCGAGCGAGCGTCCGGAAAACGGATGGCCCACGCCCACCTTGAACTTGACAAACGACATGCCGTCCTCGTCGCGGTAATCGTTAAACGTACGGCGCACGTCGCCTTCCGCGTCGATCATATTGAGCTTTTTCGCCACCGCCGGTAGCAGCGAGCCCTGCACCACAATGCTCGACACGGCAATCACAAATACCAGGTCAAACAGGTCGTGACCGCCAGGAACACCGGCCACCACGGTAAAGAGGCTAAACACGACCGAAGCCGCGCCGCGCAGACCCGCCCAGCTTACGAGCGCAACCTGGCGAGGGTTCGTCTTAAAGGGCGCTAGGAGCACGCCGACGGCGATGGGGCGGCTCACAAAGAGCATAAACGCCATGAGCGCCAGGCCCGGCAGCAGCATCTGCGGCAGGCGTGCGGGCGTTACGAGCAGGCCGAGCAAGAAGAAGATCGTCATCTCGGCCATCTCGGTGAGGGTATCGAAGAAGTGCGCCATCTCGACCTTGCCGGTGATGTCGCTCGCACCCAGCACAATGCCGGCCAGGTACACGGACAAAAATCCGTTGCCGCCCAGGTAGCTCGGCAGCGCGTAGGCGACGATGGCCACGGCGAACAAAAAGATGGTCTGCGCGCCCTCGGCCGTTGCGTGCGCGCGTTCAATCAGGCGGCCCGCCGCCCAGCCGATGGCGAGGCCCAGGCCCACGCCCAAGATAATCTGCTTGGCCAGCAGTGCGGGAATGTTGATGTCGCCGCCGGCCGCGAGTGTGGCGAGCACGGCGGTGAGCATATAGGCGACGGGATCGTTGGAGCCCGATTCGACCTCGAGCAGCGAGTCGGTGCCGCCCCTCAGCGACAGGCTGTGCTCGCGCAGAACGCTAAAGACGCTGGCCGCGTCGGTGGACGCCACGACCGATCCCAACAGCAGGCCGCCGATCCAGTCGAAGCCCAGTACAAAGTGGGCGAACACGCCGGTGATGCCTGCGGTGATGACGACGCCGAGCGTGCTCAGCAGCACCGCCGGCGCGGCGACGGGCTTGGCGCGGTCGATATTGGTGTTAAAGCCGCCGTAGAACATGATGAATAGCAGCGCCGTGCTGCAGACGGTTTCGGTGAGCGCGTAGTCGCTAAAGTCGATGTGTGCCGGGCCGTTGACGCCCAGCAGCATGCCGAGTGCGATAAAGATGAGCAGGGTGGGGAAGGGGAGTTTTTTGCCGACGGGTTTGATGGTCAGGCACAAAATGATGACGAGGCCGATAAAGAGAAGGATCTGGTTCATGGATGGTGTCCGCTCCTGGGTGGTTGGCGTGGCACGGTCAGTTGTCTGCGGTTATTTGTACCCAAAGATGGTGGGTTTATGGGGTTGGATTGCGGGCGTGCGCGATATCGTCATAGACGGCTGCCGTCTTTGCCTCTGCTCGGAAACCCTTTCCAGCTTTATTGCAACGGAGTACAATGAGTAACATTTAAGTTCAGCTTGAAGTTTTAGTTGCGGCGTCGGGCTTCGGCCGCAATGCAAGGAGAGGCGTACCATGGCGATCTATGTGACATCTGATGCTCACGGGCACGTGCGTGCGCTTGACGAGGCCCTGTCTAAGATCTCGTTGACGTCCGACGACACGCTGTACGTGCTGGGCGACATGATCGATCGTGGGCCCGATCCGGTCGGCGTTATTAAGCTCGTACGCTCGCTGCCCAACGCCCGCGTGCTCAAGGGTAATCACGAGCAGATCATGCTCGATGCCATCATTGGTCAGGATCCGCTCGATGCCGAGACCTGGGATATCAACGGTGGCTGGACGACGCGCGAGCAGCTCAACGACATGGAATTTGAGGCATACGAGGAGCTCGTGCGATGGATGGCCGCGCTGCCGCTCTATGCGGTGGTCGAGACCGAGGAGCGCCCGTATCTGCTGGTACATGCTGGAATCGAGATGAAGGCGGCGCGCGCGTTTTTGCTTGAGCATGGTGTCGATTGTGCCGATGGCGTCGGAGCGGTGGGTGCTGATCGCGAGCTGCTGCAGCAGATGCTCGCAGTGCAGTCGTCCGATGACCTGCTGTGGATTCGTCACGGCTATTGGGATGTGCCGACCGGGCTGCTTTCTGCCGAGGGCAAGGGTCCGGTCGTGGTGAGCGGTCACACGCCAACGGTGTCGCTCGGGCGTTATTGCGAGGTCGGTGGTCTTGCGAGGCTCGATGAGGAGTCGGGCCGCGGGCAGATCGTGCGCCTGGGCGGCGAGGATGCCGCCGGTGTGCCCGATCGCATCGACATCGACTGCGCTGCCGCCACCGGCTCCGAGTTCGGTCGCGTGGGCATCCTGCGCCTGGACGACGGGGCGGAGTTCTACGCGAACATCAACCCGGGCGAATAATCGGTGCAAGGGGTAGCTAATTTGGGACGGGGCTATTTTTGACTACTTTTGCCCTTCTGCCCGCTAATTGATTTCTCTGGGACGGGGATTAAATAATCATTTGGCTGCCCGCTGGCTAAGTGAGTAGACTTTTTTGGAAATGCCGAGCACCCAACATATTTGCCTCAATAAAACCGCAGGTCACAGACTTGTGCTCTGTTGGTGTGGTCGGGGATTCGGTAAAAGTCTACTCACTTAGTTTTGCGTGATGAATATTGTCCGCAACGAGACCCCAGACGGGGGTGATTCCATCGTAAATTCCGGTTCCGGGGGCAGCTAATTAGGCTCCGTATGGGTTGCGGTCGCGTTCGATGCGTTGGCGGATGTGGGCGTACTCGATAATCAGTAGCACCAGGAGTAGGGCCATGATGGCTAGGTAGCTCACCACGGCGCCCATCAGACCCAGCAGCTTAATCAAGATCACCGGCAGCACCACGCTTACGGCGAAGCAGATCAGGTAGATCTTGGTGACGTCTCCAGCGTGGCGCAGCACCGTGATGATGGCGTAGATAAAGTCGATGGCCGCGGTGACGCCGCCGGCGACGACCATCAGCAGCGCCAGCGTACGGTAGCGCTCAAAGCTGAGGCCGTACATAAAGCTCATGAGGGGAATACCGGGACCTGCCATAAATGCGGCGCACGCGCCGGTGATGACCACGATCAGCGCCATAACGGCAACAATAATCAGGTCAAAGCGACGACGCTTGCGAGGATTAGCCCAAATGCTCGACAAGCGCAGGAGCTGCGGTTTATAGATAAATCCAATGCTCAACAGAATAGCCTGCGCCGGAAAGAACAGGGCATTAAAGTACAGCTGATATTTGTATGCCAGCGCGCCTTCCATCACAAACTTGGGCATGCTCTCAATTAGGTTGAACAGGAACAGTGCACCAAAGAGCGGGGCGCACTGGACAAACAGGTGGCCGACCTCGCGCAGGCTCACGCGGCGCGATTTTTCGGTCTCGAGCAGGGCAAGCGGCGCGGTGACCAGCACGAGCGAGGCGATCGCGGCGATGCCCATGGCCATGGCCGCGATGGGCATGCTGCGCGTGAGGAACAGCGCCGCGCTAAAGACCGCGATGACGCCGACGGAGCGTAGCGTTTGGCTCATTCCAGCCAAGTAGAGTTTGTCGGCCTGCTGCAGGCGGCCTTCGTACACGTCGGCGACGCCGTCGATGACCTTATACAGGTAGACGCCCAGGCCGATCGTCGCCATCTGCGCGTCATAGCCGCGGGCGCTGCTGTACATGAGGCCGCAGCCTAGGGCGAGCGCTCCGCAAAGCCAGCGGTTGAGCTGGTAGGAGGCAAAGGACGTCTTTTCGTCGATGTCTGAGACCTGGAAATTGCGCACGCCGTAGTTGCATGCGATCATGATGAGCGTGCCGGTGACGAAGGCGATGGAGAACTTACCGGCCTCCTCGGCACCCGCGAGCTGTGTCGACACGATGGTGAGCAGAGGAAACGCCATGCCCCACACGGCGGTGCCCAGGGTATTCCAGAGATAGTCGCGGCGGGTGGCGTGCTCCTCGTATTCCGCTTCCTGCATGGAGAAGCCGCCGCCGTAGACGGCGCCGAGCAGGCGGTTCCACCAAGCGTTGACCATACGGCGGACGGGGCCGGGCTCCCGATCGCGTTCGCGCCGGCGACGTGTGGCTTGGCTGCTATCGGGTCCGCCGGCGTTGCGCTGACTCAGCTCATGGATGCGTGCGAGCTCTTCGGCCGTGTGGGAGGCAGGGAAGAGGCCGTTCTCGATGCGGCCGCCCTGGGCCTTCGCGGCGCCGTCTTTCGATGCAGCGGGGTTGGAGATGCCGTTGCGGCGGGCGATGGCGCGGCGAATGCTATCGAGGGGCGTGATGCTCAAAGCGGGGTCCTTTCTATTGCTGCGCTCTAGTATAGACACCGCGGTGTCCGCTCGTGTTTTTGAACAGGTTGTTCGATAATTTCGGCGGCGCCATTCGGTAGTCGGCACTTGGGGACGTTCCTTATGTGCCGGCACTTTGGGAACGTCCCTAAGTGCCGGCATCCGGGGACGCTCCTTGAATGTTGCCTGTTCAAGAGTGTCCCCAACGACTAGTCGTTTAAGAACGTCCCCAATGACTGGGCCGCTTGCCTGAGTTTTTTGACCGTTGGGCGGGCTTGCCGCCCTTGCCGCAAAAACGTTTTTGCATATCGGGTACAACGGGCTTTACGTGAGTAAAGTGCGCGCCGCGTCCACGTGTCGCGTTTTTAAAGGAGGCCCCATGCCTGGTGTTACCGCTGCAGAAGTTTTGTCCAACTTTGGTATTACGCTGGTCGAAGATCCCGCCGAGAATCAGCCCCGCCTGCTGGTCGATCTACCCGCCGCGGAGCTCGTCGAGCACGCCATCCGCCGCGAAGAAGGCCGCATGGCATCCAACGGCGCGCTGGTGATCGAGACGGGGGAGCGCACTGGTCGTTCGCCCAACGATCGTTTTATCGTTGACACCCCCGATGTTCACGACAAGATCGCCTGGGGTGCGGTCAACCGCCCACTGTCCGTCGAGAGCTATGAGGCCATCAAGGCCGGCATCGTCGACTATCTCAACGAGCGCGACGTGTTCGTCACGCGCGGCATGGCGGGCGCTGACCGCAACCACACGCGTCGCCTGCTTGTTGCCTGCGAGCGTGCCAGCCAGGCACTCTTCATTAAGCAAATGCTCGCCCGTCCGCTCGCCCGCGAAATCGCGCGCACCGGCGAGCCCGACTTCTGCGTGCTCGCAGCGCCCGGTTACCAGTGCGATCCTGCCATCAAGGGCCTCAACTCCAGCGCCGCCGTGGTCATCAACTTCCAGGAACGCGTGATTCTGGTCGCCGGCACCGGCTACTCCGGCGAGATTAAAAAGTCGATCTTTAGCGTCATGAACTATCTGCTGCCCGTCGAGGATGACGTGCTGCCCATGCACTGCTCGGCCAGCATGGATCCCGTCACGCACGAGACTGCCGTGTTCTTTGGCCTGTCCGGCACGGGCAAGACCACGCTTTCTGCCAACCCCACGCGCCTGCTGATCGGCGACGACGAGCACGGTTGGTCCGACATGGGCATCTTTAACATCGAGGGTGGCTGCTACGCAAAATGCGAGGGCCTGGACGCCTTCCACGAGCCCGAGATCTTCAACGCCGTCCGTTTTGGCGCCATTTGCGAAAACGTGGTGCTCGACGAGAACCGCAAGCCCAACTATGACGACATCTCGATCACGCACAACACGCGCGTGGCCTATCCCGTGGAGCACATTCCTAACGCGTGGACTAAGGGCATGGGCACCACTCCGAGTGTCGTGCTGTTCCTGACTTGCGACGCTTTTGGCGTGCTGCCGCCCATCTCACGCCTGACGGCCGATGCCGCCATGTACCACTTTGTGACGGGCTTTACGGCTAAGATTCCCGGCACCGAGGTCGGCGTCACCGAGCCCACGCCCACGTTCTCTTCGCTGTTCGGCGAGCCGTTTATGCCGCTCGACCCCATGGTTTACGCCAAGATGCTTGGCGAGCGCATTGCCGACGGCCGCACGCGCGTGTACCTGGTCAACACCGGCTGGATTGGCGGCGGCTACGGCGTGGGTCATCGCATCGAGCTCGCCTACACGCGCTCCCTGGTGGCCCGCGCCCTCGACGGTACCATCGAGGACAGCGAGTTCGTGCACGACGACATCTTTAACGTCGACATTCCCACCACGTGCCACGGTGTGCCCGACGGCATTCTGGTGCCGCGCCAGTACTGGCAGAGCACCGCTCGCTACGATGAGGCAGCGCACAACCTGGCGGTGATGTTTGAGGAGAACTTCGAGAAGAAGTACTCGCACCTGCCCGAGTCCGTCAAGGCCGCCGGCCCGCACGCTCAGGTGCCCGCCGACGCTCGTCATCGCGGCCGCGGGCTGCTGGGACTTCGCCACTAGTTTCGCCGTGAGTCCATATCCACCACAAAGGGACAGGCACCTTTGTGGTGGTTTTGCTCGCGTGGATGACTCGGGTTACAATACGCCTGACATATCGTCCCCTTCTCCGGATGGGGACAGCGCAAGCGCTCTTGTGACGGCACCGTAGGACTTTGAAGGTGGCCGTCGTAAGGGCGCTTTTTGTTTAGGCGCCCTCACTCGGGCGCGCACAATGAAGGGAGAGCGTATGAAGAGCTTTATTGCCGAGGATTCATTCTGGGAGCTGTTTCCGCAGGCAGCGGTCGGTGTTGTGGTCGTGGAGGGCATGAAGCCCACGGCTCAGATTCCTCAAGAGGACGTGGATGCGATTGCGGCGTTGCTCGACCGCGCCAATATCGATGCGGAGCGTCATCTGACCAGCGATACTATCAGCGAGAACGCGCCGGTCAAGGCATGGCGCGAGGCCTATCGTCTGTTCAAGACCAAAAAGGGCGCGCGTTGCTCAATCGAGAACTTGCTCAAGCGCGTGCTCAAGGGCAAGCCGGTGGGACACATTACACCCGCGGTGGATATTTACAACACGGTGTCGCTGACCTATGCGTTGCCCGTGGGAGGCGAGGACCTGCGCTCTATCGAGGGCGATCTGCGTCTGGCGGTCACTGACGGCGGCGATGCGTTCCTGCCTCTTGGCGAGGATGCGGATGACCCGACGCTGCCCGGCGAGCTCGCCTACATCGACGATGCGGGCGCCGTGTGCCGCTGCTGGAACTGGCGCGACGGTGTTCGCACGGCGCTGTCCGATGATTCGGTCGATGCGTTCCTGGCGATTGAGTGCGTGGAGCCCGAGCGGATGGGGGATTGCCAGGCTGCGATCGATCGCTTAGCCGAGCTGCTCGAGCGCTATCTGGGAGCGACGGTTGTCGTTAAGACGCTTGTGACCCGCGATAACCCGCGCGTGGAACTGTAGCTCGGCCCAAACCACCACAAAGGTGCCTGTCCCCTTTGTGGTGGTTTTTATGTTGATTGGTCAACAAATAGGGAGTGCAGGAGTGGCGGTCGTTAAGTACGGTTAAGATGTTTACCCGTAAGCATTATGCAAGCGAAAGGCGGTCGTCTCCCATGCAGCAGAACGACGAGACACGTTTTGAGGACTTTGTCGGACTGATCAGCGGCCTCTACAAGGAGATTCAGCGCATCAAGACGTCCGAAGGTGCAAGGCTGGGCCTCAAGGGCTCCGACGTCATGTGCCTGTACTATCTTGAGCGCAGCAAGGACGGCCTGACTGGCGCCGACCTCGCCCGCGTGGCCGGCGTTACCCGAGCCGCCGTTTCGCGCACACTGGCACATCTGGAGGAGGGCGGCTACGTCGAGGTCGATGACTCGGGTGATGCGGCCGTCAAGTACCGTGCCCCGGTGCGCCTGACTGCCCTGGGCGGCGAGAGCATGAGCGAGGCCGATCGCATCATTCGCGAAGTGCTCGACACCACCGGTAAGGCCATGGGCGTGGAGCAGCGCGAGCAGATGTACGCGTCGCTGCGCACGATTCTCAATACCTTGCGCGAGATCTAAGGCCGCCAAGGTATTTGCTTCCCATTAACAACTGCATAGTCCCGTTTGAGCGCGTATACCGTGCCGGGGCCTTGCTGTCAAAATTCCCTGCGCGGGACCTGCGCAAGAAAGGATTCGCTATGTCCGTCCGCATTATTACCGATTCCGCAAGCGATATGTCGCCGGCCGAGCACCCAGCACTGGCCGTTTTGCCGCTGTCCGTCACCTTTGGCACCGATGTGTACATGGATGGCATCGACATCGATCACCAGCGCTTTTACGAGATGCTCGTGGAGCGCGATGAGCTGCCCAAGACCGGCCAGGTCAACCCGTACGCGTTTTCGCAGGCGATTGCCAAGGTTCGTGAAGCCGGCGATGAGGCTGTGATTATTACCGTGGGCGCTAAGCTATCAGGCACCAACCAGAGTGCCCGTACCGCACTTGCCGAGGCACCAGGTGGCGACGTGTTCGTGGTAGACAGCAACAATGTCACCCTCGGCGAGCGCGTCCTGGTCGAGTACGCGCTGCGCTTGGTGGACGAGGGCCGTAGTGCGGCCCAGATCGCGGCGGCCGTCGAGGCCGTCCGTGACCGCGTGGTCGTCATCGGCCTGCTCGAGACGCTGGAGTACCTGGTTCGCGGCGGTCGTCTATCTGCTGCGGCCGGCGCCGTGGGCACGCTGCTCAACGTGAAGCCCGTGGTGGCTGTCGAGGACGGCCTTATCGTGCAGCTGGGCAAGGCGCGCGGTTCCAAGAACGGCCGCAACCTGCTGAACCAAAAGGTCGAAAAGTCAGGCGGCATCGACTTTTCCATGCCGCTGGCGCTCGGCTATACGGGTCTTTCGGATGCGGTGCTCAAGAAGTATATCGAGGACAGCGCGGCACTTTGGGCTGGCCACACCGAGGGCGAGTTGCCCGTTCACACCATCGGCGCCACCATCGGTACCCACGTAGGCCCTGGCGCCGTAGCCGTAGCCTTCTTCCAGCCCGCCAACTAACCGACCTGCCATAAACCACCACAAAGGTGCCTGTCCCCTTTGCGGTGGTTTATGCTTTTCAGGGTGGAAAGGAGCGAGCAATGGCGTCTGAGGGCTTTTTTGAACGGGTGTACGAGGTGGTCGAGCAGATCCCCGAGGGGATGGTCGCCACGTATGGTCAGGTGGCGCTGCTTGCCGGTCGACCACGAAGTGCGCGGTATGTGGGGTATGCCCTGCATAGCAATCCGCGCCCCGGCGAGATTCCCTGTCACCGCGTGGTGTTTGCCGACGGGCGCATATGCGAGGGTTTTGCTTTTGGCGGTCCCGATGCTCAACGTGAGCTTTTGCTAGGGGAGGGTGTGGCGTTTAAGGACGACATGCACGTCGACCTGGCCGTCTGTCGTTGGCCTGCCGGACTCTAACAGCTCTGCCGTGGCCAGAACCACCACAAAGGTGCCTGTCCCCTTTGTGGTGGTTTTCTGTTTCAGGTTTACCGGGGCTAACTTATGGAGAAGCTATGGCGGCGGATATTGATCCTGCAAAGTAAACCACGGTGAACTATATTGGTTTCAGCAACGGAGCAGGCAATAGGCGATGAAAAAACCTGCCCTGTTGAGTTTGATTCGCATTCCTCCCCTCTGTGCGATTCAACGGTGTACTTCGGGAACAGGCCCGCTGGCAACTAACTGCCGGCGGGCCTGTTCCTGTTTGTCGGGGGAGTGCGATGGACGGAGCCGAAGCGGTCCGGCTCCAAAAAAGGCGGACGCCGTAGCGCCCGCCCTAAAGCAATCGAAAGCTCAAGCCGGCAGATCGGTCTAGTACACCATGCCCATGGCGTCCTGAACCTCTGCCAGGGTCTGATCGGCGATCTCGTTGGCGCGACGGTTGCCCTCGTGCAGGACGTCCTTCACATAGTCCAGATCGTTCTCGTAGCGCTGGCGACGCTCGCGGATCGGTGCGAAGTACTCGTTGACGGCCTCGGTCACGTACTTCTTGAGCTGGCCGGAGCCGCCCATGCCAATCTCCTCGGCAATCTCGACCTCGGAGCGACCGGTGCAGATGGCGGCTGTCGAAAGCAGGCCAGACACGCCGGGGCGGTTCTCGGGATCGAATGTGATCATGCGCTCGGAGTCGGTCTGGCTCTTCTTGATGCGTTTGGCCGTCTCCTCGGCGGTCATCGAAATATTGATGGCGTTGCCGTAGCTCTTGCTCATCTTGCGACCGTCCAGGCCCGGCAGCAGCGGGGTCTCGGACAGCAGTGCGTCGACCTCGGGGAACACCTTGCCGTAGCGGTTGTTAAAGCGGCGGGCGATGGTACGGGTGAGCTCGATGTGCGGCAGCTGGTCGCGGCCGACGGGCACCACATTGCCCTTGCAGAACAGGATGTCGCAGGCCTGGTGCACCGGGTAGGTGAGCAGAAGGCCGGTGAGCTCGTGGCCCGAGGCCTCCATCTCGGCCTTGACCGTGGGGTTGCGCGCCAGCTCGGCCTCGGACACCAGCGACAGGAACGGCAGCATGAGCTGGTTGGCGGCGGGCACGGCGGAGTGCGCGTAGATCATGGTCTTGTTGGGGTCGATACCGCAGGCAAGGTAGTCCATGACCATGTTGTATACGTTGTCCTGGATGTGCTCGGTCGTGTCGCGGTCGGTGATGACCTGGTAGTCGGCGATGAGCACGTTGGTCTTGGCGCCCATGTTCTGCAGCTCAACGCGGCCCTTGAGGGTGCCAAAGTAGTGGCCCAGGTGCAGACGGCCGGTGGGGCGATCACCGGTGAGCATGGTGAACTTCTCGGGCGTTTTGGTCAGGCCCTCGCGAATGGCGTTGCTCTTTTGCAGCGCGACTTCGTAGCTGTTCTCGTTTGGCATGATTGCTCCTAACGTATGTTCATGGGTCAAGATGATAACGCGTTTATTGGAGGGGCGGGACGTAAGTAGGCGAGGGGCGGGAGAGGGGTGGCTTGTGCGATGGGCGCGGCGCGGCCGCGCTTGGCCAACGGTGCCTTGGCACATTCTCGGCGGCTTACCCTAGAGCTTGTGGTGGCGCTCTTCTTTACGTTCCTCGGCTGCTTGCTCCTCCTGCTTAAAAGCGGGGTCGTCGGGGGTGACCAGCTCGTCCTCGTGCGTGCGCTTGTTGTAATGGTGGCGCAGCACGGGCTCAAACAGATGTAGATGCTTGGCAAAGGCCGCCGAGCCAATGGCGAGCACGGTAAAGATGAGCACGCGCATGGGCACCTCGACCTGGTTAATCGCGGCGGCGCCGGCCGAAAGCATGATGCACCAGGCATAGATGAGCAGCACGGCCTGTTTTTGGTTGTAGCCTTCTTGGATCAGGCGGTGGTGGATGTGGCCCTTGTCGGCTTGCCCGATGCTAATGTGGGCGCGCTTGCGGCGCACAATGGCGCTAAACGTGTCGATGATGGGCACGCCGGCAACGATGAGCGGGATGATAAGCGAGGTGAGTGCGGCGGTGCGGCTCACGTTGAGCAGCGAGATGGAGCCCAGCGCAAAGCCCAGCAGCAGCGACCCCGAGTCGCCCAAGAAGATGCTTGCGGGGTTGAAGTTGTAGTGCAAAAAGGCTAGACAGGCGCCAAAGAGCGCAATAGAGAGCGCGGCGGCGTCGATGCGGCCCGAGAGCACGGCCATCGAGAACATGGTGAATGACGCGATGCCGCAGATGCCCGTGGCCAAGCCGTCGAGGCCGTCGATGAGGTTAATGATGTTGGTGAATGCCACCAGATAGATCACGGTGATGGGGTAGGCGAGCCATCCGAGCATGATCTCGCCGGGGGCAAACGGGTTGACGATGACGCCGATTTTTAGGCCGCCGATACAGGCGATAAGCGCGGCGAGGACTTGTCCGGCCAGCTTTTGCTTGGGCGTGAGCTGGAAGACGTCGTCGATAGCGCCGGTCGCAAAGATGACGGTAAAGGAGAGCGCCAGCATGGGATAGCTAATGTGAAGGCGCGGGTGCGGCACCAGGACGGGTGGCCAGCCTAGGTACCAGGTGCCTAGGATTTGCACAATGCAGGCAACGACCAGGCCCATAAACACCGCCGCTCCGCCCAAA
Organism: uncultured Collinsella sp.; assembly: GCA_902461085.1. GTDB lineage: Bacteria > Actinomycetota > Coriobacteriia > Coriobacteriales > Coriobacteriaceae > Collinsella. The sequence goes on from CABPWH010000005.1 coordinate 37,721, forward strand.
CGTGGGATGGGCTTGGTGTTGATGCGGCGCTTAGAAGGATAGTCGACGGCATCGAGCTTAATTGCCAAGCGCTTGACCAGGGGCACCGCGAGGAAGGTCGTGATAAAGGCCGCCGCTGCCACGCATAGGTACGGTATGTAGCTCGGGGATGAAGCCATGAATCTAAAAACCGCCAAGCGTCGAAGGAAAAGGTCAGAAGAACGCCATGCGCAAAGGGCATAGCCGAACCATAATACTCGACCAAGGGGGGTGCATGGAATTGCACGCAGCGATAATCACGCGTTTACCAGATATTGGGATATTGTCGATGGCTTGTCGGGATGCCGGCTGGAATCCATATGGACTGTAATGGTGATTTTCGGCAAAAGAAAACCACCCCCCACGTTACGAAAATGAACCCACCTAAAACAGGTGGGTGCCCTCATCGACTGTTCCAGCGTCCTTAACAACGAAGGATACCTGTACTAGGTACGACTGTGTGGGCTCCCTAAATAAACGCGACGGTTCACCCAGTTGCTCCGCGGGGGGCGGAATACCTACATCATAAAGCGGCACTTTGTGGATTCCAGTCTTGACATTACAAAAATCGTGTCGGACGATTACGGCGCCTTAGGGACGGAGTCGTCTACGCGGCCTGGCCCTTTACGTTTGAGCTGCTGAATCGTTGTTTTGGAGCATGTTTTTATGCCGACGTCGTTGACCGAACTTTTTTCGCCCGCCTGCCATTTGTGTCCGCGCCGTTGCGGTGCGGCGCGCGATGAGGGCGCGCGCGGCGTCTGCGGTGCTAACGACACGCTCAGGGTGGCCCGCGCGGCGCTTCATATGTGGGAGGAGCCGCCTATCTCGGGCGAGGCCGGTTCGGGCACGATCTTCTTTAGCGGTTGCTCGCTTAAATGTATCTACTGCCAGAACCACGAGATCTCGACCGGCAATTTTGGCCTTGAGATTTCGCCTGAGCGCCTGGTTGAGATTATGCTGGAACTGCAGGACCAGGGTGCCAACAACATCAATTTGGTGACGGCGACGCACTATGCGCACCTGTTGCCTGCCGCGATTGCCGCGGCACGGGCGCGCGGACTGGTTATCCCGATCGTCTACAACACGAGTGGTTACGAGCGCGCGAGTGCCGTGGCCGCGCTGGGCGACCTGATCGATGTGTGGCTTACCGACTTTAAATATGCCGATGCGGCGCTTGCGCAGTCGCTCTCCCATATAAAGGATTACCCGCGTGTGGCCGTGTCGGGTCTGGCCCAGATGGCGCGCGAGATCGATCGCCGCGGGGGAGAGCTGGTGGATGACGACGGGCTCATGAAGCGCGGCATCATCGTGCGCCACCTGGTGCTGCCGGGGCATGCGGATGACTCGTGCCGCGTGTTAGACCTGGTGTGGCAGACGGTGGGCGACGTGCCGATCTCGGTCATGAACCAGTACACGCCCAATGCGCTCATGCGCGAGCAGGGCGGCGAGTTGGCGCGCGCCGTGACGCGCGAGGAGTACGAGCAGGTGCTCGACCATGCCGACGACCTGGGCTTTACGACAATGTTCTGGCAAGAGGGCGGCGCGGTAGACGAGAGCTTCACCCCCGCCTTCGACACCACCGGCGTCCTCACCAGCGCAAAGTAGAGCGCACGCTGATGATTTTTCTGGGACGGGGATTAAAAAATCATCGAGAGGATCGCCTGTTCGAAAAGTTGTCAAAATAGCCGCGTCCCAAAAAGACTGGTTATTGGGCGTTGACAGTTGGCGAGCCGTAGGTAAAATATCGACTTGTCCTGGGGACGTAGCTCAGTTGGGAGAGCGCTGCCGTCGCATGGCAGAGGCCGAGGGTTCGACTCCCTTCGTCTCCACCCATGGATTTGATAAGCCGCTGACATTGTGTCGGCGGCTTTTTTAAAAAGAAAGGGCTATATCATGGCCGAGCTTGAGTCCCAACCATTGTCCGACGAGGAGCGCGCCGAGTTGGAAGAGCTCCGCGCTGAGAAGGCCCGCCGCGAGGCTCGGGAAGAGGCCCGTCGCGAGCGTGAGGAGCTGGCTGCCCTGCGCGCCGAGCGTGCGAAGGCCGAGGAGGCCGCCGCGAACGCCGCATCCGCATCGGCGCCCGCGCCCGCACCCAAGCCCGCTGCTGCGAAGCCTGCACCTGCCGCGCCCAAACCTCAGCCTAAAAAGGCCGCCCGTCCCAAGTCCGTCGAGCCCAAGCCGAGCCGTGACGAGATGACCTTTGCCCAGCGCATGGTTACCTCCAAGGAGCCTATGGGCGAGAACGAGATCCCTGGCATGGCGCCGGCTCAAAAAATCATCATTGTCCTTGCCCTCATCGCGTTTGTCATCTTTATGGGCTACACGATCCTGACCAGCATGGGCCTGCTCTAACCGACTCGCATCGGGCGTCATGTCCGCATGCTCTGCTCTCGTCCAACCCTCAAATTCTGCACCACACATCCGAAAGGTCGCCCCATGGCTTTGACCGACATCTCGCATCCCACCGACATTGCAATGCTCACCGATCTGTACGAGCTCACTATGGCCCAGGGCCTGTGGGAGAGCGGCAAGGCCAATGAGCAGGGTTGTTTTACCGCGTTTTACCGCGACCATCCCTTTGGCAGCGCCTATGCCGTCATGTGTGGCACCGCCGAGCTGCCCGAGCTCGTCGAGAACCTGCGCTTTACGCCCGAGGATATCGACTACCTCGCCTCGCTTGAGGCCCCTGCCGGCGGCGCGATGTTCAAGTCCGCATTCCTCGACTACCTGCGCGATTTTCGTGCGCATGTAAATATCGACGCCGTCCCCGAGGGCGAGCTCGTCTTTCCGCGCGAGCCCATGGTGCGCGTCACCGGTCCTGCGCTCGAGTGCCAGCTGCTTGAGACGGCGCTGCTCAACATCGTCGGGTTCCAGACGCTTGTCGCCACCAAGACGGCGCGCGTGGTGCTCGCCGCCGACGGTCGCCCCGTGGCGGAGTTTGGCCTGCGCCGCGCCCAGGGTCCCGATGGCGGCCTGGCCGTTGCGCGCGCGAGCTACGTCGCCGGCTGCTCCTCTACGTCCAATGTGCTCGCCGGCCGCCGCTACGGTATTCCCGTCTTTGGCACGCATGCGCACAGCTGGGTGATGAGCTTCGATTCCGAGCTCGAGGCCTTCCGCGCCTTTGCCAAGTCGAGCCCCAAGAACTGCACGCTGCTCATCGACACCTACGATGTGCGCGAGGGCTGCGAGCATGCCATTACGGTTGCCAAGGAGATGGAGGCGGCGGGCGAGCGCCTGTCGGCTATTCGCATTGACTCGGGCGACCTCGCCAAGCTCTCCAAGTATGTCCGCGGTCGTTTCGATGCCGAGGGCCTGCCCTATGTGGGGATCTCGGTTTCTAACGATCTGGATGAGTACACGATTCAGTCGCTGCTCGACCAGGGCGCGCCCATCGATAGCTTTGGCGTGGGCACCAAGCTCGCGACCTGCTACGACCAGCCGGCGCTGGGCGGCGTGTACAAGCTTTCCGCCCGCCGTGCGAGCGAGGCCGACCCGTGGACGCCGGTGGTCAAGCTCTCCGAGCAGCCCTACAAGCGCACGATCCCGGGCGTGCAGCGCGTGCGCCGTTATTACGACGGCTTTGGCGGCCCGGTCTGCGACATGATTTACGACGAGGACCATCTGGTGGGGGAGGGCGCCGCGCGCGGCAATACCCTCGTGGCCGTGAATGATGCCGCCCTGGTGACCGACGTGTCGGAGCTTGAGTATCGCGAGCTGCTGGTGCCGATCGTGCGCGATGGCAGCGCAGTGGCTCCGCGTGAGAGCATCCAGGACGCGCGCGAGCGCTGTGTTTGGGCGCTCGATCATCTGGACGCAGCTTTCAAGCGCTTCCTGTACCCGCAGACCTATGTGGTGGGCATGGAGCAGGGCCTGGCCCAGGTGCGCGACGAGCTCGTGCGCAAGAACATGGCCGCGGCCTCGGCTTTTCCCTGGGCAAAATGATTCCTTGGACGGTAGGGGCGAGTCACGCTCCCTTGGCCGCCAGCTCGGCCGTTCGCTGAACAGTTGATTGGTTTGACGTATGACGACTTCTTATAAAACGATGGTGGTAAAGATCGGTTCGTCCACGGTGGTGGGCGCCGATGGCAAGGTCAACCGCGCCTTTATCGGCGGACTTGCCGATCAAGCCGCAGCGCTGCGCAAGCTCGGCTGGCGTCTGGTCGTGGTGAGCTCGGGCGCTATCGCCTGTGGCTATCCCGTGTTGGGCTTCGACCGCAAGCCGGTCGGCGACCTTCCGAGCCTGCAGGCCTGCGCCTCGGCTGGTCAGTGCATCATCTCGTCGGCCTACGACGAGGAGTTCCATGCGCGCGACCTGCTCACCTCGCTCGTGCTGCTCACGCGTCACGACACGGCGCGTCGCACGTCCTACCTGCACGCGCGCGACGCCCTGCTGCGTCTGGTGGAGCTGGGCGTGGTGCCGGTCGTCAACGAGAACGACACCGTTACCGTCGACGAGATCAAGTTTGGCGACAACGACACGCTGGCGGCGCTCGTGAGCTGCCTGGTTTCCGCCGACCTGTGCGTGACGCTGTCCGACATCGACGGCCTCTACACCGCCAATCCGCACGAGGATCCGACGGCCGAGTTTGTCCCGGTCGTGCATAAGATCGATGCCAAGATCATTGCCTCGGCGGGTGATTCTTCGACCTCGGTGGGTACGGGCGGCATGATCACCAAGATTCGCGCGAGCCGCATCCTGATGACGGCGGGCATTCAGAGCGTGATTTGCTCGGGCGAGGAGCCCGATGCGCTCGTGCGCCTCGCCCGCGGCGAGAGCGTGGGCACGCTGTTCGATCCGCCGGCGGAGCGTCTGGACATCGCGCCCCGCAAGCTGTGGATCGCGCTGGGCGACAAGGCACATGGGTCGGTGACGGTTGATGATGGTGCTGCGAAGGCGCTGGTTAGCCGTGGCTCTTCCTTGCTTGCGGTGGGTATTCGCGAGGTCGATGGCCAGTTTGCCGAGGGCGATGTGCTCGATGTGTGCGATCCGAGCGGTATGGTCGTCGCCCGCGGTATCGCCGAGGCCGATTCGGACGTGCTGGAACTTGCTGCCGGTCGCCGCCAGGACCAGATCGCCAGCAACCGCCTGCTCGCTAACCTGGCCGAGAAGCCGGCGATACACAGGGATAACTTGATCGTATTTGCATAAAGAAAGACAGCGCTGCGGATCGTTTCCCGCAGCGCTGTCTTTCTCGTGCCGGCACTTGGGGACGTTCCTTATGTGCCGGCACTTTGGGACACTCCTTAGCTAGAAGATCCGGCGCAGGTCTCCGCGGTTGAGCGCTTCGTCGAAGAGGTGCTTGAACACCGCGCTGCCGTGTAGGCCGTCGTGCTCGAACTCGTTGGTCACCCAGGCATGCGAGTTGCCCACGCGGCTGAGCGTATCGAGCTGCATGCCCGAATCGACGTACATATCGTCGAAATACACCGCGGCCTGGAGTGGCACCTCGTTGCAGGCTAGGCGCTGCGGGTCGTAGATCTTGTCCCAGCTGGTGTCTTCCATCAGCAGGTCCATGGCGGGCTTAAACGGCATAAGCTCGGGCATCTGCTCAAACATCCACGGGAACATGGCCTCGCCGGTAAACATGAGCGGGCGCGCGAGTGTGTCGAACTCGGCACGATGGGCCTTCTCCTCTGCTGCGGCCCAGCGAATGGGCATGGTGTCGCCGTCGGCGTAGATAAACTCCTGCAGCGTCCAGTACAGCGGGTTTGTACGCGTGTTGGTGCGCTCGAAGGCGCGCATCAAAAAGCTGTCGGATACCGAGGAGCCGCAGGTCAGCGTACCGTCGCCGTCAACAAAAGCGTGATCGATAATCCAATGCATGCGCTCAAAGCTCGGCTTCATGCCAAAGTCGCTGCCCATGAGCTGTAGGCGCTCGACCGTCATCGGCGAGCCGTCGGGCAGCACGGGCTTCTGGGCCTCGAGCGCATCGGCCAGGGCTGCCACGCGGTCGACGTCAGCGGGGTAGCGGTCATAATACTGCTGCGTCTTGGCGGCCATGCGCGGGAAGGTGTGCGCGTAGACCTCGCTTGCGCTCGCCGGCACGTGGGGGATGCCGCCGCAGGTAAAGCTTGCCGCTATGCCCTCGGGGAAGAGCGACAGATAGCTCAACGTCAAAAAGCCGCCGTAGCTCTGCCCGAGTGTGACCCAGGGCTTGCCGCCAAAGCCCACCAGGCGCAGGTACTCAAAATCGCGCACGATGGAGCTGGCGAGGTGGCGCTTGAGGAAATCCGCCTGCGAGCGTGCGGCATCGGAGCCGGCCGCCGTCGCGCGCTCACCCAGTGCCTTGATCGTGCGTCCGTCCACGCAGCTACTGCGTCCGGTGCCGCGCTGGTCGGGAAGGACCACGCGGAAGTGCTTGACGGCCTCCTCGATCCAGCCATCGCTTGTAGGCGACAGCGGACGCGGGCTCTCGCCGCCGGGGCCGCCTTGCAAAAAGAGGAGGAGCGGTAGATCGTCGTTGATGCGGTCGGGGGCGCAGACCACGCGGTAGAAGAGCTTGATGCTCTCGGGCGCGCCGGCGATGGGTGCCGGCATGGCGCCGCGGCGCATGGTGCTGCCGACGGCCAAAAGCATGGGGTCTAGGCCGCGCCAGTCGAGAGGGACATCGATGCTGTGGTCCTCGACATACAGGCCGGGGACGTGGTACGAAGTGATGAGCGCCATGTGATGCTTCCATTCGTTGCGGTGTTTCGGGTTGACCAATTCTACCGCCGTCGGCGAGGGTGCGCATAAATCGGCTACCATGGGTGGCAAACATCTAAGAGAAAGGGCCGCCCATGTCGGTCGATATAGCCACGTATGTCCACGATCTTGCTGTTGCCGCCAAGGCCGCTTCGGGCGCGCTTGCCACGGCGAGCGATGTCCAGCGCCAGGAGGCCGTGCGCGCTATGGCCGCGGCGCTGCGCGACGGCGTTGATTCCATCGTTGCCGCCAATGAGCTCGATATGTCTGCTGCGCGCGATGCGGGCACCTCGGCGGGGCTTCTCGACCGTCTGCTGCTGACGCCCGAGCGCGTCGAGGGCATGGCCGCCGGTTTGGAGAAGCTCGCCGAGCTGCCCGATCCCGTCGGCCGCGTGCTCGACCACCGCGTGCTTGCGAGCGGTGTGGACCTGACCCGCGTGAGCGTGCCGTTGGGCCTGGTCGCCATGGTCTACGAGGCGCGCCCCAACGTGACGGCCGACGCCGCAGGCATCTGCATCCGTACCGGCAACGCCTGCATTCTACGCGGCGGCTCGCTGGCCTATCACTCGTGTGCCATGATCGCCGAGCTGCTGGCCGATGCGCTCGAGGCCAAGGGCTTCCCGCGCGAGGCCGTGTCGATGATCGAGTCCACCGACCGCGAGGCCACCGGCGAGCTCATGAAGCTCCGCGGTATTGTCGACGTACTCATTCCGCGCGGAGGTGCAGGCCTGATCCAGCGCTGCGTGCGCGAGTCGCTTGTGCCGGTGATCGAGACGGGCACGGGCAACTGCCACATCTACGTGCATGAATCCGCCGACTTTGATAAGGCGCTCAACATTATCGTTAATGCCAAGACCCAGCGCGTAGGCGTGTGCAATGCCGCCGAGTCGCTGCTGGTCGACCGTGCTGTGGCCGATGCGTTTTTGCCCGCGGTCGTGACCGTGCTGCATGACCACGGCGTGCTCATTCACGGCGACGAGGCAACCTGCGCCGCATGCGCCGATGCCGGGCTTGTGGAGGGCGATGACTACGTCGCCGCGACTGAGGAGGACTGGGGTCGCGAGTACCTGGCGCTCGAGATGAGCGTGAAGGTCGTGGCAAACGAGGACGAGGCCATCGCACACATCAACCGCTACGGCACGATGCACTCCGAGGCCATCGTTGCCGAGGATACGGATGCTTGCGAGCGCTTCCTCGATGCTGTCGATGCCTCGGCCGTGTACTCCAACGCCAGCACTCGCTTCACTGACGGCGGCGAGTTTGGCCTGGGTGCCGAGATCGGCATCTCGACCCAAAAACTCCACGCCCGTGGCCCCTTTGCCGCCGAGGCCCTCACCACCTACAAATACAAGCTCCGCGGCACCGGCCAGGTCCGTCCCTAACGCCCGCGCAAACAAAAACCACCACAAAGGTGCCTGTCCCCTTTGTGGTGGTTTTAGGTGGCGTTGACGGTTAGGCCTGGAAGGTATCTCGGTCGGGGGCGAAGGACTGCATGGCCGCGATGGTGCGGTCAAAGAGCTCGGGGAGCTCCCAGCCCAACATCTCGGCGCCCTGCGAAATCACGTCGCGCGAGCAGCCGGCGGCAAAGCGTTTGTCCTTGAACTTCTTCTTGAGCGACTTAGTCGTAAAGTCCATAACGCTCTTGCTCGGGCGCATGATGACGGCAGCGCCGATCAGGCCGGTGAGCTCATCGCAGGCAAACAGGATCTTTTCCATCTGCAGCTCGGGCTTGGGTAGTGAGGTGTTGAAGTCCGACGTGTGCGTCTGGATGGCGCGAATGAGCTCGGGAGACGCACCTTCGCCCTCAAGAATCTCGGCAGCATAGATGGTGTGGTTAATGGGGTCGTCCTCATGCTCCTCCCAATCCAGGTCGTGCAGCAGACCGACGATGCCCCAAAACTCCTCGTTCTCGGGGTCGAACTCGCGCGCAAAGTAGCGCATAGTGCCCTCGACCGTCTCGCCATGGGTGATATGGAACGGGTCCTTGTTGTGCTCATTGAGCAGTTCGAACGCGCGGTCGCGGGTGATTCCGGCGGTAAGCGGCTCTGCCATAAGAGACTCCTTGTGCTCGTGGGTATCGATAAGAATGAATACTACTAGAACAAGAAAACCACCACAAAGGTGCCTGTTCCCTTTGTGGTGGTTTTTGGCGCGGATGGGTTAGTTGAGGGCGGCTTGGGCTAGGCGGGCTTCGGCGGCCTCCTCGGTGACGCCAAGGGCCACGGCGAACTCCTCGATGGAGCGGCGTTTGGCCTCCTTGAGTACGCGCATGTAGTAGGAGCTGGGTTTTTTATCAGCTTCCTCGGCCCGGCGAATGCGGTGCATCATGGTCTTTGCCACGCGGACCGTCTCGGGCGCGCCCAGCTTGAGCTGCTGCTTAAAGTGTGTCTCCTCAAGCGAGCTGTTGCGCTCGGTAAAGGTGTCACACTCCAGCTCGTCATAGTGGCTCAGCAGGTGCTCGGCATCTTGCTGAGAGATGGCGGCGTGCAGACGGTCGGCCTGCGCCACGGGGTACATGAGGATCGTCTGCGCATGTCCCTGCTTGGTCTCGAGCAGCAGCATGGGCTGCGGTGTGTCGTCCCTAAAACCGACGACGGTGCAGACTCCCTGGCCCGGATGAATGACGTGTTGACCGATTGAGAACATGCTACCTCCAACTTATACGAATTTACGTATGTCTAGAATAACACACTGACGTGCGCAAACCCGTACTTTATGCAGGAAAAGCACACAACTCTGATAGGTAAGAGTATTCGATAACAGACGCAGCTCATTCACGCCTTTATGCATTTTCAACGCCTGCATAATCTGCAGGCAGACCGGCATCTTTGAGTGACTCCATACAAGCTGTAGTCATTTTTGTGCATATGCAATATCTATTAGCTTTACCCTGCGACAGTGCCCGTCGCTTGTGATAGAGTGCTACAAACTCTGGCTTTTGCCCTACGAGTGACCAAGAGCTCGGGGGCTTTAACACAAGGAGGATCTATGCCCGAGAAGATTGAAGAGCTGGTACGCGCTGCGCTTGCTGCGGCCCAGGAGGCCGGCGACCTTTCCGCATTTGAACTTGACGATTGCGCTATCGAGCGACCGGCTGACACTTCTCATGGCGAGTGGACCTCTACCATGGCCCTGAAGTCCGCCAAGCTGGCCCACTGCGCCCCGCGCAAGATCGCCGAGGCCATCGTTGCCCATATGCCCGAGGACCCCGCGATCGAGAAGGTCGAGATCGCAGGCCCCGGCTTCATCAACTTCTACCTCTCCGTTGCCGTCAAGAATGCCATCTTTGGCGAGGCTCGCGAGAAGGGTATGGACTTTGCTAAGTCCAACGTCGGTGGTGGCCTGAAGACCCAGGTCGAGTTCGTTTCCGCCAACCCCGTCGGTCCCATGCACATCGGCCACGGCCGCTGGGCCGCGCTGGGCGACTCGCTCTGCCGCGTTATGGATCACGCCGGTTACGACATCCAGCGTGAGTTCTACATCAACGACCACGGCTCTCAGATGAACACCTTCGGCAACTCCATCAGCACGCGCTATATGCAGCTTGCCGACATCATCGCCAAGCAGGGTGTGGATATCGACGAGGCTCACAAGCTGCTGATCGCAGACCGCGACGCCTTTGTTGCCGACGAGAACGACGAGCACCCCGAGACCCATCCGTACCAGGACAACTTTGCCGAGACTCTGGGCAAGGACTCCTACGGCGGCGACTACATCATCGACGAGGCCGCCGAGTTCTGGCGCACCGACGGCGATAAGTGGGTCAACGCCGATCCGCAGAAGCGCATGGAGAGCTTCCGCGAGCGCGGCTATGTAAAGATGGTCGACAACATGCGCGACCTCTGCCACGCCGTCAATTGCGACTTCGATCGTTGGTTCTCCGAGCGCTCGCTGTATGTGAAGGACACCGAGGGCGAGACCGCCGGCACCTCCGCCGTCGACCGCGCTTTTGAGAAGCTCGACAAGATGGGCTACCTCTACACCAAGGACGGTGCCCTGTGGTTCCGCTCCACCGACCTGGGCGATGACAAGGACCGCGTCCTGATCAAGTCCGACGGCGAGTACACCTACTTCGCCTCCGACGTTGCCTATCACTGGGATAAGTTCCAGCGCGTCGACCACGTCATCGACATCTGGGGCGCCGACCACCACGGCTACATCGAGCGCGTCCGCTGCGTCTGCGACGCTCTTGGCTATCCCGGCAAGTTTGAGGTTCTGCTGGGCCAGCTCGTCAACCTGCTGCGTAACGGCAAGCCCGTCCGTATGTCCAAGCGTAAGGGCACCATGGTGACCCTGCAGGAGCTCGTCGACGAGGTCGGCTCCGACGCTGCCCGTTACACCCTCATCTCCAAGAGCTCCAACCAGATGGTCGACTTCGATATTGAGGCCGTCAAGAAGCGCGACAACTCCAACCCGGTGTACTACGTGCAGTACGCTCACGCCCGCGTGTGCTCCATCCTGCGCCGTGCCGCTGACGTTACGCCCGAGCAGGCTGACGAGATGGGCATGAAGGCCGTCGCCGCCAAGGCCATCGGTGAGAACGTCGATTACTCGCTGCTGACCGACCCGACCGAGCTCGCCCTTTCGCGCAAGCTCAACGAGCTCACCGACCTCATCGCCAGCTGCGCTCGCGACCGCGCCCCGTTCCGTCTGACGCACTTTGCTGAGGAACTCGCCGGCGACTTCCACAGCTTCTACGCTGCCTGTCAGGTGCTGCCGAGCGAGGGCCGTCCCGTCGACCCCGAGCTTTCGCGTGCCCGTCTGGCCGCTTGCGATGCCGTCCGTGTGACGCTCGCCCTGGTGCTCACCCTCGTTGGCGTTTCCGCGCCCGAGCAGATGTAAGCTACGGGTCATTTGACCGTACAGACTTGGTTTAACTAAGCCTTGAAAGCCCGATCTCCCACGGAGGTCGGGCTTTTTGCAAACGCCGACGTATTGACGAATTTGGAACTGCTGGAAATACGAAACTATGCCGGTTTACTACGATGAAATGAGAAATTCCAACTACGCCGGCTTTTCGCAAAAAAGTGCAAGGCATCTACCTGCGGTTTTAGTTCAACAAGTTTCGGAGTGATCGCGGTTGAGCGATTCATCGTAGTAAACCGCCACAGTTTTGGCGGAGGCAGTCAGATTTGTGGGTGTTAAACCAAAGATTGTCCCTTTTGACTAGTCGTTTAAGAACGTCCTCAATGACTAAGTTGCAGGTGGCGGCGGTTGTGTTACACTAACGCTGCGTATATGGCGCAATCATCTCGATACAGATCAATGATGTCCGTCGTTTTGAACGGAACTAGACTGTTTAGCCGCCCTGAAGGTTTATGCAGGGAGCATGTGATCACAGGGCTTGAAAAGAAAGTTGAGCAAACACTGTGTCTGATCAACAGCAAGAAAACGAAATAACGACGACGCAAGCCGCTCCCGCTGCACCGGTTGCGTCGGACCAAGTCGCGGCGCCCGCGCAAACCTCGGCTCCTGAGACGCCTAAGGCTGCAACGGCTGAGAAGGCCGTGCCTGCAACTGGTGAGGAGGCTGCTCCGGCAAAGCCCAAGCGTACGCGCCGCACGGCCAAGCCTGCCTTCAGGGCGAAGCCCCAGGCGCCGCCGCCCCCGGGCAACGCCTGCCACTGACGGCGAGGAGGTCACCAAGCCCAAGCGCCGTACCACGCGCACGACGCGCGCCAAGCGCACCGTTGCTGCTGACTCCTCGGCGCCGATTTCCGATGAGGTCGCGCAGGCACGTGCGTTGGCGCAGATTAGCGAGGCTCAGGTGGTGCGCGCCCGCCGTCGTGCTGCCGAGCGCGAGGCCGCGGCTCTGACCGAGCTTGCAGCTCCGTCTGTGCCCGAGACGCCTGCCGCCACCGAGACCCCTGTCGCCGACCAGCCGACCGAGAAGCCGGTACCG